>DAHVQK010000072.1 GCA_027317845.1 Gammaproteobacteria bacterium | reverse complement strand
CAGCGCACCCGCTGGGGCAGCTGCTCGATGCGCGGCACGATCAGCCTCAACTGCTGCCTGCTCTTCCAGCCGCCTCCCGTGGTGCGCTACCTCATGATCCACGAGCTCGCACACACCCGCCACATGAATCACTCGCGCCACTTCTGGCACTGTGTGGGGCGATGCTGCCCGGAGTATCGCGAGCTCGATCGGCAGCTCCTCGAGGGCTGGCGGGCGGTGCCGCACTGGGTGTTCGGAGAAGACATGACATGAGCAATCCACCCCACGAGACCTCCGGGCGGGTCGATCTCACGGGCGAGGCGATCCACTGGGATCTCGGCTCCTCGCTCTCCTACGGACAGTACCTGCAGCTCGAGAAGGTGCTCGATGCGCAGAAGCCCCTGTCCTTCGAACACGATGAGATGATGTTCATCATCGTGCACCAGGCCTCCGAGTTGTGGATGCGCCTGATGCTGCACGAGCTCGAGGGCGTTCTCGAGTGCGTGCGGCGGGATGATCTCGACCCCTCGTTCAAGCACCTGACGCGCATCTCGAAAGTCCAGTCGCAACTGCTCTCGACGTGGGAGGTGCTTGCCACGATGACGCCGTTTGATTACTCGGCGTTCCGCAATGCGCTCGGCCGCTCCTCGGGCTTCCAGTCCTTCCAGTACCGGATGCTCGAGTTTCTGCTCGGCAACAAGAACGCCGAGATGATCGAGGTGCATCGGCGCGATCCGCGCATCTACGCGCAGCTCGAGCGTGCGCTCGATGCGCCATCGCTCTACGATGAGGCATTGCGCCTGCTCAGCCGCCGCGGCTACGGCGTCCCGGAGGAGTATCTCGACCGGAGCTTTCGTGAGCCGTACCGGCCGAGCAAGCAGGTCGCCGGGGCCTGGCTCGGGGTCTATCACAACGCCGAGAAGGACTGGGATCTCTACGAGCTCGCCGAGCGCCTGGTGGATCTCGATTACCGGTTCCAGCTCTGGCGCTTCCACCACATGAAGACGGTCGAGCGCATCATCGGATACAAGGCCGGCACGGGTGGCACGGGCGGGGTGTCTTATCTCGCCAAGGCGCTCGAGCTGAAATTCTTCCCCGAGCTCTGGCAGGTCCGCACTTCGATGTAGGCCGTCCTAACGCCACTTGGCGCAGGGGACTCCCACCCGAGCCGCCTCGCGCTTGGCGCCTGCCGATCCGTTGACGAGCACTCCGTGCTCCACGAGCCCCAGGTGCGCCAGATCGCTCCTTGCATTGCCATAGGCCGAGGTCTCACCGGGGAGACGCTCCCGCAGCTCGCGCAGGCAGCGCGCTTTCTCCTCACCGTGCCGATTCGGGGTGGCCAGCCGGCCGTCCAACCGATCGCCATTCCAGCGGATACCGGTGCAGATCGACTCGTGAAATCCCAGCGCCCGCGCGATCGCCGGTACGTACAGATCGACGCTTGCGCTCATGAGCACCAGGTGGTCGCCCTGGCGCGCGTGTCCGGCGATCGCCGCGCGCGCATCCGCGAACGTGCAGTCCTCGAGCACACGCGGAACGAACCGCTCGGTCCAGCGCTCGAGCGGCTCGCGGGGCACGCCCCCCAGAGTGGCACGCAGGAGGGCGGACTTCAGTCCGCCGCGGTCCGTGAGCCGCAGGGCGAAGCCGATGACCGCCGGCAGTACGAGCAGGGTGAGCGGCAGCCGCCAGGGCCGCCTCAACAAGTAGCCGAACACGTACAGCACGAGGGTGTCGTGCCGTGTGATGGTCCCGTCGAGGTCGAAGACGGCGAGGCGCAAACGATTTGATCCGGGTCAGGAACGCTCCCTTTTATGGAAGCGTTCCTATTCCACACGGCTCCAGTGCGTGACCCGCTCCACTCAGGCGCGCCCGGAAGCGGCGAGCTGACGCAGCACGTACTGCAGGATGCCGCCGTGCCGGTAGTACTCGCGCTCCTTCGGCGTGTCGATGCGCACGCGCGCCTTGAAGGTGATCGCCTTGCCGCCCTGCGCGGGTGTCGCCTTGACGGTGACCTCCTTCGCCTGGTCATCCGTGAGGCCGGCGATCTCGAACACCTCGTGACCGCTCAAGCCGAGTGACCTCGCGCTCTCGCCCGGGAGGAACTGCAGCGGCGCCACCCCCATGCCGATCAGGTTCGAGCGGTGGATGCGCTCGAAGCTCTCGGCGATCACCGCGCGCACGCCGAGCAGCATCGTGCCCTTGGCCGCCCAGTCGCGCGAGGAGCCGGTGCCGTATTCCTTGCCCGCGAGAATGACAAGCGGGGTGCCCTCGCTCTTGTAGCGCATGGCCGCATCGTAGATCGAGGCCTGTTGCGCGCTCGGCAGGTGCACCGTCACGCCGCCCTCGACGCCGGGCACCAGCTGGTTGCGCAGCCGGATGTTGGCGAAGGTGCCGCGCATCATCACCTCGTGGTTGCCGCGGCGCGAGCCGTAGGAGTTGAAATCCTGCGCTTGCACGCCGTGCTCCATCAGGTAGCGGGCCGCCGGGCTGGATTTCGCGATGTTGCCCGCCGGGGAGATGTGGTCGGTCGTGACCGAGTCCCCGAGCAGGGCGAGGGCGCGCGCGCCGCGGATGTCGCTCAGCGCCGGCGGGGTGTCGGTCATGCCCTCGAAGAAGGGCGGATGGCGCACGTAGGTGGATTTCTCGTCCCAGGTGTAGAGCTTGCCGGCCGGTATCTTGATGCTGCGCCAGTGCTCATCGCCCTCGAAGACCTTGCCGTAGCTGTCCTGGAACATCTTCGAATCGATGGCGCGGGCGAGGGTCTCCTGCACCTCCTGGTCGCTCGGCCAGATGTCCTTGAGGAAGACGGGCTTGCCGTCCGAGCCCTGCCCGAGCGGCTCGCTCATCAGGTCGATATCGAGCGTGCCGGCGAGCGCATAGGCGACCACGAGCGGCGGGGAGGCGAGGAAGTTCATGCGCACCTCCGGGTGCACGCGGCCCTCGAAGTTGCGGTTGCCCGAGAGCACCGAGCAGGCGGTGATGTCGCCCGCCTTCACGGCCGCGGAGATCTCGGGCTTGAGGGGGCCGGAGTTGCCGATGCAGGTCGTGCAGCCGTAGCCGACGAGCTCGAAGCCCACGGCGGCGAGGTCGGCGAGCACATTGGCCTTGCGGAAGTAATCGGTCACCACGCGCGAGCCCGGAGCGAGACTGGTCTTGACCCAGGGTTTGGCGGAGAGGCCGCGCTGGCGCGCTTTTCGGGCGAGGAGGCCCGCACCCATCATGACGGACGGATTGGAGGTGTTGGTGCAACTCGTGATGGCGGCGATGAGTACCGCGCCGTCCTCGAGCTCGAAGCTCTTGCCGTCGAGGCTCACCTGCGCCGTGCCGCGGGCGGCCGCATTGCGCGTGGCGCGCTCCTCGGCCGATTTCCTGGCGTGCGTCTGGTAGATGCTCTGGGCGGATTTCAGCGGCACGCGGTCCTGCGGGCGGCGGGGACCGGCGAGGCTCGGCTCGACCTGCCCGAGGTCGAGCTCGAGGACCTCAGTGTATTGCGCGGACGTCTCGCCTTGCTTGCGCCACATGCCCTGGTGTCTGGCGTAGGCGGACACGAGGTCGATGCGCTCGCGCGGGCGGCCCGAGAGCTCGAGATAACGGATCGTCTCCTCGTCGATGGGGAAGATGCCGCAGGTGCTGCCGTACTCGGGCGCCATGTTGGCGATGGTCGCGCGGTCGGCGAGCGGCAGGTTGGCGAGGCCATCGCCGAAGTACTCGACGAACTTATCGACCACCCCGCGCTTGCGCAGCATTTCGGTGAGCGTGAGCACCAGGTCTGTGGCGGTGGCGCCGGGCTTGAGTTTGCCCGTGAGGCGCACCCCGATCACCTGCGGAATGAGCATCGTGACCGGCTGGCCAAGCATGGCCGCTTCTGCCTCGATGCCGCCCACGCCCCAGCCGAGCACGCCTAGACCGTTGATCATCGTCGTATGCGAGTCCGTGCCCACGAGCGTGTCGGGGTATGCGGTATGCCCACCGTTGCGCTCGGTGTCGAAGACGACGCGGCCGAGATACTCCAGGTTGACCTGGTGCACGATGCCCGTGCTCGGGGGGACCGCCGCGAAGTTCCGGAACGCCGACTGGCCCCAGCGAAGGAAGGCGTAGCGTTCGACGTTGCGCGAGAACTCGATACGGGTGTTGGCGGCAAGCGCCTCAGGTGTGCCGTACTCGTCCACCTGCACGGAATGATCGATGACCAGCTCGACCGGGGCGAGCGGATTGACGCGCTCGGCGTCGCCGCCGAGACGCACGATGGCCTCGCGCATCGCAGCGAGATCCACCACGCACGGCACGCCGGTGAAGTCCTGCAGGATCACACGCGAGGGCGTGAAGGCGATCTCGTGCGTCGGGGCGGCCGCCGGGTCCCAGGCGAGGAGTGCCTCGATGTCCGCGCGGGTCACGTTGATGCCGTCTTCGAAGCGCAGCAGGTTCTCGAGGAGGATCTTCAGGGAATAGGGAAGCCGTGCGACCTTCTCCTGCGGCAGTGCCGCGAGGCTGAAGATCTCGTAGGAACGGTTGCCTACCGCAAGGGTCGTGCGCGCCTTGAAGCTGTTCGTCATGAGTGGGCTCTCCGCCAGGGCCAGGAAAAGGCGGCGCGGATTATAGTCGGTCTTTGCGCTGATCGCTCCGCGTCGTGAGCGTGCAACGCCCTGAAAGGGCGGCAATTCTTAATATAAATTAATGCCAGCCGGGCTCAAGTCGCACCGTGGGGCGCGACGGATTCGATCACCGCACCTCCGAGGCAGCGCCCGTGCTCGTACACGACGGCATACTGTCCCGGGGTCACGGCGCGCTGCGGTCGCTCGAACACGATGCGCGCCGTTCCATCGGTTCCGGGCTCGAGTGTGGCGGGCTGGTCGGCCTGGCGGTAGCGGACCTTGACGGTGCAGGGGAAGGGCCCGGTGCGCGCCCGGGTGAGCCAATGCAGCGGACCGGTGGCGAGCGCGGCACTCAGGAGCAGCGGGTGATCCTGCTCCTGCACTACGATGAGCGCGTTGCGCCGCGGATCCTTGGCGGCCACGTACCAGGGCAGCTCACGCCGCCCGGGGCGACCGCCGATGTTCAGGCCCGAGCGCTGGCCGAGGGTATAGAAGGACAGACCCCGATGAGCGCCGAGCGTCTCACCATCGGCCGATTCGATGGGGCCCGGCCGGTCCTCGAGATATCGGCCGAGAAACTCGCGAAAGGGGCGCTCGCCGACGAAACAGATGCCGGTGCTGTCGGGCTTGTCGAACACCGGCAGACCCGCTTCGCGGGCCCGCTCGCGCACCGAGCGTTTCTCGAGGTCGCCGATCGGCATCAGGGTGCGCGCGAGTTCCCGCGGTGCGACGGCATGCAGGAAATAACTCTGGTCTTTGGAGGCATCGCGCGCTTTGTGCAGTTCGATGCCCTCGGCGCCCTCGATGAGCCGTGCGTAGTGTCCCGTGGCGAAGACCTCGGCCCCGAGACGCTCGGCGTAACGTAGCGCCACTCCGAACTTGATCTCGCGATTGCAGAGCACGTCCGGGTTCGGGGTGCGGCCGGCGCGGTACTCGGTGAGAAAGTGCCGGAAGACGCGCTCCCGATACTCCGCGGCGAAGCTCACACGGTGCAGCGCGATACCGAGTTCGGCGGCCACGGCGCGGGCGTCCTGGAAGTCCTGCGCCGCGGTGCAGTAGCCATCATCGTCCTCTTCCCAGTTGCTCATGAAGAGTCCGTGGACTTCCCAACCGCGTTCCCTCAGCAGCAGCGCCGCCACCGCGGAGTCGACCCCTCCCGAGAGGCCGACGACGAGGCGCCTCATACCGTGACTGCGGCCACCGCGCCCGCCGAATCGAGGTCAAGTCCGGCCGCAGCCTCGAGCGGCGAGCGCTCACCCGCCAGGTAGTCCTCGATGCAGCGCAGCACGAGTGGGCTGCGCAGCGTTGCGGTGCGCGCGCGGATCTCATCCGAGGTGAGCCAGCAGGTGCCGACGATGCCCTCATCGAGCGGCTGCTCGGGGCGGTGCCCGCTCACCGAGCCAATGAAGGTGAAGCGCTTGAAGAATCGGCCGGTGCGCGGATGACACCAGAGATACACGCCGAGCAGCTGGTGCGCGCTGAAGCGCCACGCGGTCTCCTCCTGCACTTCACGGATGACGGCCTGCAGCAGGGTCTCGCCGCGCTCGAGGTGACCGGCGGGCTGATTGAGCACGAGCCGCCCGTCGATGCGCTCCTCGACGAGCAGGAAGCGGCCGCCGCTTTCGGCCACGGCGGCAACGGTGATCTCGGGGGTGGACATGGGGCGATTATAGCGCCCCGCGCCACGGGGTATGCCGGGAAGGCTACCGGCGCGCGATGCGTACGTTGTGCTCGGGCGCGCACGCGTCCCAGAGCTGATCGAACTCGTGCAGATACAGTTTCGCAACCGGCGGGTTGTCGATGTCGGCGATGCCGTCCCAGCTGTCCGAGCGCAGCCGATACACGATGGCGCGGCTGTCGGCGACGAGATAGGCGGACTGGTGCTCGCGAATCTGAGGTGTCGGGGTGCGCACTTCGATGCAGCTCGAGAGCCGTCGGGCCATCGCCATGAAGCGATGCCCGTCGGCGGTCACGCGGCCCGGCTCGCTCAACAGTACGCGCACCTTCGCGAAGGGGCGCGCCAGCACGAAGCACTTGATCACCTCGAGGAAGGCGCTCTGGTCGTAGAGCTCGGGCTCGAGGTTCGGGGTGTAGATGGAGAGGAGCCGCTGGGCGGAGGCGGCCACCTGGTCGACCGCGGCGCGAACCTCGGCTACCGTCGTCAAGACGGTGAGGGCCTCGACGTTGCAGGTGATGTCTTCCTGGTCGGATTCCGGGGAATAGCGGGCGCGCGCCAGCCCGGCGAACACGTTGTTCTCATTATGCGTATGGGCGGACACGGACAACACTCACCCTGGCCTGTGGAGCGGGAATGGCGGCCATCTTAGAGAGAGTGGGCCGGTCGGCGGAATCGAGCCAGTCACACTCTGGGCTGCTCGCGCCGTTCAGGGCGGGTTCGGGGGGTGGAATGCCCTGCGATTTGTCATATTCCCCGGGCGAGCTCGGCCGCGAGACCGATGTAGTCGGCGGGTTTGAGTGCCTTGAGGCGATTTTTCTCATCCTCAGGCAGGGGAAGCTCCCCGATGAACGCCTCGAGTGAGCGCGCCTCGATGGCCCGGCCGCGGGTGAAGGCCTTGAGCTTCTCGTAGCCATCGGGAACGCCGGCGGCGCGCAAGACGGTCTGCACCGCTTCCCCGAGCACCTCCCACGCGCCCTCGAGGTCTTTGCCCATGCGCGCCGCGTCGGCATCGATCTTGCCGAGACCGCGCCCGAGGGAGCGCCAGGCGATCAGCGTGTGGCCGAGCGCCACGCCGAGGTTGCGCAGCACCGTCGAGTCGGTGAGATCGCGCTGCCAGCGCGAAATGGGGAGTTTGTCGGCAAAGTGCCTGAGCAACGCATTGGCGATGCCGAGGTTGCCTTCCGCATTCTCGAAATCGATCGGGTTGACCTTGTGCGGCATGGTCGAGGAGCCGACCTCGCCCGATGCGGCGCGCTGCTTCAAGTAACCCAGGGAGATGTAACCCCAGAAATCCCGGCACAGGTCGAGCAGCACCACGTTGATGCCGCAGAGCGCATCGCAATACTCGCCGATCCAGTCGTGCGGCTCGATCTGCGTGGTGTAGGCGTTGCGCGCGAGGCCGAGCGACTCGATGAATGCGCCGCTCACGGTGACCCAGTCGACCGACGGCAATGCCGCGCGGTGGGCGTTGAAATTGCCGACCGCGCCATTCCATTTGCCGAGGATCTCGACCGTGTCCCAGCGCCGCTCGGCGCGGCGCAGCCGGGCCACGAAGTTGGCGATCTCCTTGCCGAGAGTCGTGGGGCTCGCCGGCTGCCCGTGCGTGCGCGCGAGCATCGGCAGCTCGGCGTAGCGGTGGGCGAGCTCCCCGAGCCCCGTGATGCGCTCGGTGAGTGTCCGCGTGAGCAGGGCGCGCGCTTCGCGCAGGAGCACCGCGTAGCTGATGTTGTTGATGTCCTCCGAGGTGCATCCGAAGTGCACCAGCTCGAGCGAGGCTTCCCCGGCGCCGGCGGCCTTGAGCTGTTCGCGCACGTAGTATTCGACTGCTTTGACGTCGTGGTTGATGCGCTGCTCGATGCTCTTGACGGCCTGCGCGCAATCCCGGCCGGGATCCTCGGCCAGCTGCCGCGCGCGCGCGCTCACCGTCCCGGGGAGGGCCGCCCCGCGCAGCTGCGCGAGGTTCGAGGAGAGATGCAGGAGCCACGCCGCCTCGACCCGCACGCGCTCGCGGATCAGGCCCGCCTCGGACATGAGATGGCGCAGTGGTTCGGTGGCGGCCCGGTAGCGGCCGTCGACCGGCGAGAGGGCGAGAACGGCGGGAAGATCGTCGTGGGAGCGGTCGGTCATGCGCTGAAGGGGAAGGCGAAGTGCTAGGATTCGTATCATAACCGATACCGTGCCATGGTCGCAGGCGGCCCCCGCGGCACGGGTTGAGCATCGAGCGGGCCACGGAGCCAATTTAGATGACGAATTCCTTTCGAACCGAGCACGACAGCATGGGCGAGCTCAAGGTGCCCCTGGATGCGCTCTGGGGCGCGCAGACCCAGCGCGCGCTGCAGAACTTCCCCATCAGCGGCCAGCCGATGCCGCGGGCCTTCATCGGCGCGCTCGGCCTGGTGAAGCAGGCCGCGGCGCGGGCCAACACCCGCCTGGGCCTGCTCGAGACGGCGATCGCCAAGGCCATCGAGGCGGCGGCGGCCGAGGTGGCCGAAGGCCGTCACGATGCGCAATTTCCCATCGACGTGTTCCAGACCGGCTCTGGCACCAGCACGAACATGAACGCCAACGAGGTGATCGCGACGCTCGCCACGCGCCACCTCGGCAGGAGCACCCATCCCAACGATCACGTCAACATGGGGCAGAGCAGCAATGATGTGATCCCGACCACGATTCACGTGAGCGCCGCGCTCGCGGTGCGCCGCGATCTGGTCCCCGCGCTCGCGCACCTGCGCGATGCGCTGCGCGCCAAGGAGGACGAGGTAGGCGCGGTGGTGAAGACCGGCCGCACCCATCTGATGGATGCCATGCCGGTGACCCTCGGGCAGGAGCTCTCCGGCTGGCGGTCGCAGATCGAGGGGGCGCTCGAGCGGCTCTCGGCGGTCGAGCCGCGCCTCGTGAGCCTTGCGCAGGGCGGTACCGCCGTCGGCACCGGCATCAATGCGCATCCGCAGTTCGGCCAGCGCTTCTGCGAGGCGCTGAGCGAGCTCACGGGCATCGCCTTCCGTCCGGCGCGCAATTACTTCGAGGCGCTCTCGTGCCAGGACACCGCGGTCGAGCTCTCCGGGCAGCTGAAGGTGCTCGCGGTGAGCCTCATGAAAATCGCCAACGATCTGCGCTGGATGAACAGTGGCCCGCTTGCCGGGCTCGGGGAGATCGCGTTGCCGGCCCTGCAGCCCGGCAGCAGCATCATGCCGGGCAAGGTGAACCCCGTGATCCCCGAGGCCACTGCCATGGTGTGCGCGCAGGTGATCGGCCACGACGCCACCATCACCGTGGCCGGCCAGTCGGGTAATTTCCAGCTCAATGTGATGCTGCCGGTCATTGCCTACAATCTCCTCGAGAGCATCCGACTGCTCGCGAACGTGTCGCGGCTGCTTGCCGATCGGGCCATCAGCGGCTTCAAGGTGAACCGCGCCCGTCTCGCCGAGACCCTCGACCGCAATCCCATCCTGGTCACGGCGCTGAACCCCGTGATCGGCTACGAGAAGGGCGCGGCGATCGCCAAGAAGGCCTACGCCGAAGGCCGTCCCATCCGCGAGATGGCCGAGAAGATGACCGACCTGTCGCCCGAGGACCTCGCAAGGCTCCTCGACCCGGCGGAACTCGCCAAGGGGGGCATCAAGGGCGGCACCAGCGGCGGTGGCTGAGGATCGCGGCACCCGCCCGCAGGCGCCCCTGCTGGCGCAGATCGAGCGCAGGCTCGTCGGAAGCGAGCCCCGCCATGCGCTCGAGGAGTGTCTCGTTCCCGGGCTGACGCTCGGCCGCAGTCGGGAATTGCGGCGATATTTTCCCGCGGACCCCGCCGCCGCGGCCGTGTTGATTCCGCTGGTGGCACACCCGCGTGAGCCCACGGTGCTGCTGACTCGCCGCGCGCGCGAGCTGCGCAACCACGCCGGGCAGGTGAGTTTCCCCGGGGGGCGCATCGAGGTCCACGATGAGGGGCCGGCGGATGCGGCGCTGCGCGAAGCGCGCGAGGAGATCGGTCTCGATGCGCGCTTCGTGTCCGTCATCGGCTTCCTGCCCGATCACATGGTGGTCAGCGGCTTTCGCGTCACGCCGGTCGTGGCGCGCGTGGCTCCCGGCTTCGTGCTGCACCTCGACCGGGAGGAGGTCGAGGACGCGTTCGAGGTGCCCCTGTCCTTCGTGTTCGATCCGCGCAATCACCGGCCCCGGCTCCACCGGTTCCGCGGCACGGACGTCGAGGTGGAGATGGTGGACATTCCTTTTGGGGAGCACAACATCTGGGGCGCGACGTCCGGGATGCTGATGACCCTGTGGCGGGTGTGTTTCGCTGAGAGCGCCGATGAGTGACGATGCGGCCGGTGAGGCGCTTTCGGCGCTGCTTATGCTGATGGCGCGCCTGCGCGATCCGGCGCGCGGCTGCCCCTGGGATCGAGAACAGACCTTTGGCTCGATCGCCCCGTACACCATCGAGGAGGCCTACGAGGTGCGCGATGCCATCGAGCGGGGCCGGCCGCAGGAGCTGCGCGAGGAGTTGGGTGATCTGCTCTTTCAGGTGGTGTTTCACTCGCGCATGGCCGAGGAGCGCGGCTGGTTCGATTTCTCCTCCGTCGCGCGCTCGATTCACGAGAAGCTGGTGCGCCGCCATCCGCACGTATTCGGCGCACAATCGCCCGGCGGCTCTTCCGGGGAGGCTCCCGCCGGGGCGCTCGATGCGGCCCGACAGTCGGCTCAGTGGGACGAACTGAAGGCCCGTGAACGGGCGCAGCTCGGGCGCGAAGGCGAGGCGGGCCGCGCTTCCGGGCCCCTGCCCGCAGGCCCGCCGAGTGCCCGGGAGTTGAGCGAGCTGGAGAACATCCCGCTCGCTCTGCCGGCACTCATGCGCGCGGCGAAGCTCTCGCGCCGGGCCGCGCGGGTCGGTTTCGATTGGGACGGGCCGCCGCAGGTGCGTGAGAAGGTGATGGAGGAGATCGGGGAGATCGAGGCGGCGCTGGCTGCGGGGGGCGAGGCCGGCGCGGTCGCCGAGGAAATCGGGGATCTGCTCTTTGCCGTCGTCAACTGGAGCCGCCATCTCGGGGTCGATCCGGAGGAAGCCCTGCGCGCGGCCAACGGGAAGTTCGAGCGCCGGTTCCGACAGATGGAGCGCCTCGCACGTGAGCGGGGCATTGCGCTCGGGACGCTCGGCGCGGCGCAGTGGGACGCGTTGTGGCGGGAGGCCAAAGGCCAGGGCTAGGCAGGACTCGCCGGGGGCATTCTATTCAGCGGCGATTCACGGGCGGACGGTTATCGTGCTCGCGGTCCGGGCCGCCCGAGGGCGCCCGTGGAGGTATGCGGCACGAGGCGGATGCGCGGTGTAATGAGAATCTTGCGTGTATGGGTTGCTGTGGCCGTCCTGGCGCTCGCCGGGGGGATCGCGGCCGCCTCGGCGGGCGGTGGCACCCAGGCCCCGTCCCCCCCGCAGACCCCGCCAAACGCCGTGCGCGTCTCCATGGGCCAGGCGGTCAAGATGGTCGAGGCGCGGTACAAGGCGCGGGTGGTGCGGGCCGATACCCTCCGCCAGGGCGGACAGGTCATTTACGTGATGCGTCTGTTGGATCGGCATGGACGGGTGTTCACGGTGCGGGTCGATGCCGCGAGCGGTACGATCCTCTAGCCACGGCGCGCGAAGACACGGGGAGAACGGGATGCGGGTGCTGGTGATCGAAGATGAGACGGCGTTGCGCGAGACGCTGACGGCGCAGCTCACCGAGGCGGGATTCACCGTCGATGCCGCGCAGGACGGGGTCGAGGGGCTGTTCGCAGGCCTCGAATACCCGCTCGATGTGGCGATCATCGACCTGGGATTGCCCAAGCTCACCGGGCTAGAGGTGATCGCGCGGCTGCGCGCCGCCGGCAAGACCTATCCCATCCTCATTCTGACCGCGCGCGACAACTGGCAGGACAAGGTCGAGGGTCTGCAGGCGGGGGCCGACGATTACGTCGCGAAGCCCTTTCACTTCGAGGAGGTGCTGGCGCGACTGCAGGCGCTGTTGCGCCGGGCCGGCGGCTGGGCGAGTCCGGAGCTCAAGTGCGGCCCGGTGACCCTCGATACCCGCGCCCAGACGGTCAGGGTGGGCGAGGCTGCCGTCGAGCTCACCACCTTCGAGTACCGCATTCTCGAGCATCTGATGCTGCGCGCCGGGGAGGTGATCTCCAAGGCCGAGCTCACCGAGAGGCTCTACGATCAGGACTTCGAGCGCGACAGCAATGTCATCGAGGTGTTGGTGGGGAGACTGCGCCGCAAGCTCGATCCGGAGGAGCGGCTGAAACCCATCGAGACGTTGCGCGGCCGCGGCTACCGCTTCTCGCTCGCGCGCGATCCGGCCGGCTGACGGAGCGGACGTTCAGGGGAGTACGGCGTGCACTCGCTCAGCCAGCGGATCCTGCTGTCGGTCGCGGTGCCCCTGGCGCTGTTCTTTGGCGTCATGATGCTCGTGCTCGACAGTGGTTTTCGCACCCTCACGCGGAACGGCCTGCACGAGCTGCTCGATTCGCAGATCATCACGCTGATCGCCGCCGCGCAGCGGGAATCCTCGGGCGGTTACGACGCGCCGCTGCGCGACCTCGACTCGCGATTCGGCACGCCCCGATCGGGGCTGTACGGGCGGATCGCCTCATCGGGTCACATCTGGCGCTCGCCCTCGACGGCCGGCGAGGCCGTGAGTTTCGGGCCGCTGCTCGCCCAGGGCCAGCGGCGCTTCTCCTCCACCCTGGTGGACCATCACCGCATGGAGATCGAAAGCCGCGGGGTGTCCTTCGAGGATGCTCCGGGGGGCGGTCAGCCGGTCACCTTCAGCGTGGCGGTGAGCCTGACGCCCTACGAGGAGCAGCTGTGGGATTTCCGCCAGCGCATGGTGCTGTGGTTCTCCGGGCTCATGCTGCTGCTGCTCGCCTCGCTTGCGGTGCTGCTGCGCGCGGTGCTCGCGCCCGTGCGGCGCCTCGAGCGGGAAATCCACGAAGTGGAGGAGGGGCGCGCCGAGGGCCTGGGGGGAGGTTATCCGCGCGAGCTTCGCGGCGTGGCGCGGCACCTGAACGCGCTGCTCGTTGGTGAGCGCAAACGCGTCGCCCGCTACCGCGACACGCTCGGCAATCTCGCGCACAGCCTGAAGACCCCGCTCGCCGTGATGCGCTCGGCGCTTCCAAGCGGTGCCGCTGCGGCGGGTGTGGCCCGGGAATCGGTGCCGAGCGATGCCATCGGCACGGAGATCGACCGCATGACCGATATCATCGAGCATCAACTGAAGCGCGCCGCGGCCTCAGGCGGGGCGATCCTCGGCCAGGCGCCGGTGCCGGTGGCGCCCATGGCGACGGAGCTGCGCCTGGCGCTGCTCAAGGTCTATGCGCGCAAAGACCTCTCACTGGAGCTCGTCATCGCGCCTGACAGCCAGTTCATGGGCGATCGGGGCGATCTCATGGAGATGCTGGGCAACCTGCTCGATAACGCCTGCAAATGGTGTCGGCAGCGGGTGAGGCTCGCGGTGACGGTCGACCCGAACGCCGCGGCGCGAGACAACATGATCCTCTCCGTCGAAGACGACGGGCCGGGAATTTCCGAGGAAAACCGCGCCCGCATCCTGGAGCGCGGGGTGCGCACCGATGAGACGGTGCCCGGACATGGCCTGGGTCTGGCGATGGTCCGCGACACCGTGGAGCTCTATGGAGGCACGCTCAGCGTGGAGACCTCCTCGCTCGGCGGTGCCCGGTTCAACCTACGTCTCCCGGGGCGTTGATCCGGGGGCATCGGGCTCGGCCGGGCGGTTGCGCCGGACACGCGAGTGGGCGAACGCGGGGGCCTCTCGCGGCTCCTCCACGAGGCGCCGCTGCAGGATCTTCATGGCCGCCGCCGGCTCGTCCGCGAATTCAAACAGGTTGAGGTCCTCCGGGGCGATCACGCCGTGACGGCTCAGCGCCTCGAAGTTCAGGATCTCGCGCCAGTAATGCGGGCCGTAGAGGATCACCGGGATGTCGCGAGAGAGCTTGCGCGTCTGGGCCAGCGTGAGGATCTCAGTCAGTTCATCCAGTGTGCCGAAGCCTCCCGGGAAGGCGACGAGCGCGCGCGCCAGGTGCGCGAACCAGAGCTTGCGCATGAAGAAGTAGTGAAACTCGAACTGCAGCCCGCGCGAGATGTAGGGGTTGGGCCGCTGCTCGCGAGGCAGGCTGATGTTGAGCCCGATCGTCTTGCCGCCGGCCTCGTGCGCGCCGCGATTGGCCGCCTCCATGATGCCCCCGCCCCCTCCCGAGCAGATGACGTAATGATGCCGGTGGTCCGATAGCGACGCCGACCACAGCGTGATCAGGCGCGCCAGCTCCCGCGCATCCTCGTAATAGCGTCCAAGGGAGCCTTCGGGTCTCAGGCGCGCCGAACCGAAGAACACGATGGTCGCGTGCACGCCCTCGCGGCGGAAGCGCTCGAGGGGCTCGAGATACTCCGCCAGGATACGCAGCGGCCGGGCCGGGTCGCTTTCCAGGAATTCCCACTGCTCGTACGCGAGGCGCGGGTCATCTGGGGAGCTCATTGCCGGTGTGTCCTTTCGAAATCGATGTAACCGCGCTCGATGTCCACGCGCACGAGTCTCACTCGCACACGCCGTCCGATATCCGCCCCCTCAAACCCGCGCAACAGTCGGCCTTCGACCGCAGGGCGCACGATGCGCACCCAGGTGCCCTTGGCCGCCGCGCCCGTGACGATGGCCTCGAAGATCTCCCCGATGCGGTCGGCAAGCAGCAGCGCCGCGGCGGATTTGGCCACCCGCCGCTCGACCTTGGCCGCATGATCTTCCTGGGCGGTGCAGTGGGCGGCGAGCGACTCCAGTGCACCGGCGCTGTAGGGAGGGGAGTGGCCGGCGAGGGCGGCCTTGACCAGCCGGTGGCTGATCAGGTCGGGGAAGCGCCGGTTGGGGGCGGTCGAGTGGGTGTAGTCGCTCACGGCGAGGCCAAAATGTCCCGCAGAGCGGCCGCCGGGGGGCTCGGCCAGGTATTCGCCCCTGCCGAGGGATTTGACGACCGAGAGCGAGAGGTCCGGGAAGCGCTCGGGATCGGCATGGCGGCGGCGTGAGAGAAAGGCGTTGAGCGCCTGGGCATCGGCGACCGGTGGGAGGCGTTCGCCGACTTCCGCGGCGAGCTCGACGATGCGCCCCCATCGGCTCGGGGTGCGAAGCACCCGGCGGATCGAGGGAAATCCGCGCTGGTCGAGAAAACGAGCGACTGCGCCGTTGGCGGCGATCATCAAGTCCTCGATCAGCTCGTGCGCGCGGTTCTTGCGATCGGGGAGAAGGTCGTGGAGCGCGTCGCCATCGAATACGGCATGGGTTTTCAACGTCTCCAGGGTGAGTGCGCCGTGCACATGGCGCTGCTCGCGCAGGGTCCGGGCCACCTGATCCTGCAGGCGCACCTGCCGCTGCAGCGCCGGGTCGGACAG
The DNA here is from genome assembly GCA_027317845.1 of Gammaproteobacteria bacterium. Lineage (GTDB taxonomy): Bacteria > Pseudomonadota > Gammaproteobacteria > Steroidobacterales > Steroidobacteraceae > 13-2-20CM-66-19. The sequence continues at coordinate 1,660 of DAHVQK010000072.1, read as the reverse complement.
GGCTGCCGGAGGCGCGCCCGCCTCATCGAGCCAGGCCGCGACCGAGGGATAGGCAAGCTTCGCCTGGTTGCGCACCATTGCCAGATAGAGGTCCGAGTGTCCGATGCGGCCGTCCGCGCTCACCTCCATGTCGGTGACGAGCGCGAGACGCTCCTCCCCCGCGTTGAGCGAGGTGAGGTCGGTCGAGAGCCTCTCGGGCAGCATCGGGAAGATCCGCGCCGCGGTGTAGACCGAGGTCGTGTTGTGCCGTGCGTGATGATCCACCGCCGAGTCGAGGTTGACGAGCGCATCGACGTCGGCGACCGCTACGCGCACTCGGGTGAGGCCACTGGGGAGGGCTTCGGCGACGGACAGCTGGTCGAGGTCGCGGGAGTCGTCGTTGTCGATGGACACCCAGGGCAGTTCCAGCAGGTTCTGGACCTGTGGGGCCCGCGCGGCGCCCCCTAGCGCGCTCACCTGGCGCAGCGCGGCCGGGGGGAATTCCGGCTCGAGGCCACGCTCGATCATCGCCACGCGCGCGATGTGCCTCAGGATCTGCCGCCCCCCGCGAGAGCCCGGATGCATTGCGCCGCCCTCCGACCGAGATGTTGGTATCCTAAAGGGGCCGTCCACGGGGGTCAATGCGCGGCGCATCGCCCATCGCGCACGGCGTTCCGCTCGCCTCGCCGGCCGGCGGCGGCGCCGTAGTGGAAAACCCGTATTCCAACAGCGGTGCGAAACGGGTGCGATGCACCTCGATGTGCGGCCGGCGCTCTGGCGGACCGGCGTAGCGAGTGCAGACCCGGAGGGCAGGCCATGCCGATGCAACAGCACGAGCGGGACGAGGGGCCGTTGTCGGCCGAGGAGCTCCGGCGCATCGATGCCTACTGGCGCGCGGCCAACTACCTGTGTGTCGGCCAGATCTATCTGCGCGATAATCCGCTGCTGCGCGAGCCGCTCGTGGGCGCGCACATCAAGCCGATGCTGCTCGGCCACTGGGGCACCGCGCCGGGGCAGAACTTCATCTACGCGCACCTGAACCGGCTCATCAGGGCGCACGGCCTCGACATGATCTACATCTCGGGCCCGGGACACGGCGGACCGGCGCTCGTTGCCAACACTTACCTCGAAGGCACCTACAGCGAGCTCTACCCCGAGGTGAGCCGCGATGAGGCGGGCCTGAGGCGCCTGTTCACCCGGTTCTCCTTCCCCGGCGGCATCCCGAGTCACGTTTCGCCCGAGTGTCCCGGGTCGATCCACGAGGGGGGCGAGCTCGGCTATTCCCTGGCGCACGCCTTCGGGGCGGTGCTCGACAATCCGCAGCTCATCGCCGCGTGCGTGGTGGGGGACGGGGAGGCCGAGAGCGGGCCGCTCGCGGCGAGCTGGCACCTCAACAAGTTTCTCGATCCGCGCGGGGACGGGGCGGTGCTGCCCGTCCTGCACCTGAATGGCTACAAGATCTCCAATCCCACGGTGCTTGCGCGCATCGAGCCGGAGGAACTCGATCAGCTGTTGCGGGGCTACGGCTGGACTCCCTTCGTCGTCGCGGGAAGCGATCCGGCGCTCATGCACCAGAGGATGGCGCGCGCGCTCGATGAGGCGCTCGCGTTGATCCGCGAGATCCAGAGCCGCGCGCGCACCCAGGGCGAGGCGCGCAGCCGCCCCCGCTGGCCGATGATCG
>DAHVQK010000060.1 GCA_027317845.1 Gammaproteobacteria bacterium | reverse complement strand
GGAAATCGCCTCGGCGATTTCCGCCAATCGATCAGCGTCCGTCGGGCTTGACGAACTTGAGTGTGAAGCGGTCGCTCTCACCGATGGCCGCGTAGCGGGCCCGGTCGTTCTGCCCCAGCCGGTATACCGGCGGGAGCGTCCACACACCGGCCGGATAGTTGCGAGTGTCGAGGGGATTGGCATTGACCTCGGAGGTGGCCACCAGCCTGAAGCCCGCCGACTCGATCAGGCGGATCGCGTAATCCTGTCTGACGTACCCGTTTCTCGCGCGTGGATCCTGCGCAATGGACGGGTCTGCACGGTTATCCACCACACCGAGCACACCGCCCGGCGTCAGCGCCCGGTAGATCGAGGCGAGGGCCTGCGGGGCGATGCCTAGCGCCATCCAGCGGTGCAGGTCACCGAACGCCAGCGCTATGTTCACCGAACCGGGTGGCAGCGCGTCGCTCCCATCCGCCGGAAACGGCACGATGTGCACGCGGTCGTAAAGCTGCGGCCGGGAAGCGAGCATCCGGCGGTACCGGGCGAGGCGCGCAGCGAGGAAAGGACTGTGTCCCGGGGGGATTACCCCAACGTAGAGTTGTCCGTTGCGACGCACCAGGGGGGCGATGATCCGAGTGAAATAACCCGTGGTGGGCCAGACCTCGAGCACCCGGGACTCGGGTCGGATACCGAAGAAGAGCAGCGTCTGCGCCGGATGCCGATCCTGGTCGCGGCTGCGCTCGGTCGTGGGCCGGGGGCCGGCGAGAATCGCATCGAGCGCATTGGTGGTGGTCTGCCGGCCCGGGACGGTGACGCAGCCCGAGAGCAGGGCCAGGGCGGCCACTACGGCCGAAACTGCTGTCAGGCGCGTGCGCATGGGACGCCATTGTGGCCGGCGGGGCAATCGAAAAAAACCCCGGCCGAGCGGGGTTCTCCGATCATGACCATCGGCCGGTGCGGCCGGCACTTCTTCCGGAGGCGCTTGCGCCGCGCCGGTGGCCTGCCCCCCCGGCACGGCGCAAGAGTTCTACCGGCGGAACGGGCCGCCGCCCGAACGCGGCCGTGGAGCGCGCTCCTGGGCCTCATTGACCCGCAACGCCCGACCGTTCATCTGAAAGCCATTCAGCGCCTGGATCGCCCCCTGAGCCTCGCCCGGTGACATCTCGACGAAGCCGAAGCCTCGTGGCTTGCCGGTTTCCCGGTCGTTGATGAGCTTGACCGATTCCACCTTGCCGTGACGCTCGAAAAGCGACTTGACGTCCTGCTCGGTGGCATTGAAAGGCAGATTGCCTACGTAAATCGTCGTCATCCGGAGGTCTCTCTTGGCAGAGCGGTCAGCGGACGGCCCAAGCCGCCCGCGGATACCGCGGGGTCTTGCGGGAACGTGTGAGGGGAGGGGATCGAAGGAGCCGGAAATACAAGCGTGATCAATCCACTGCGAAGATACGGCTTCATGCTACTCCCGGCTTTTGCGGGAAGCAAACAGTCTCGCGGGCGTGCGACGGCCGCAGGTCCGGTCCCCGGCGCGCCCGGTCCCGATTGTTGCATGACCGCAACGGGATGCCCACGCAGTCGAGCTAGCTGGAGGCAGGCTCCAGGTAGGCATAGCCATTGAGCTCGCTGTCGTAGAAGCGCTTGAGAACCTGGCTCTCGGCAATGCTCATGCGCCCGTCGCGAATGGCACGCTCGCAGTCCCGCGTCAGGGCCGGGGAAAGCTCGGCGACGTCGTACTCCATGTATTCCAGTACCCTGTTGGCCGTGTCCCCTTTGACGACTTCCTCGATCCACCAGCCGCCCTCGTCGTGGCGCCTCACGTGCACGACGTGGGTGTCTCCGAAGAGATTGTGCAGGTCGCCGAGGGTCTCCTGGTATGCCCCGACGAGGAAGGCCGCCAGGTAATACTTCTCGCCGGCTCTGAGCTCGTGCAGCTCGAGCGTGTGTTTGTCATCGCGCAGCGAGACGAAGTGATCGATCTTGCCATCGGAGTCGCAGGTGATGTCCGCCAGCACCCCGGTCCGGGCAGGGCGCTCGCTCAGCCTGTGGATGGGCATGATCGGGAAGAGCTGATCGATGGCCCAGCTGTCGGGCAGCGACTGGAACACCGAGAAATTGCAGAAATACGTGTCGGAGAGGATGGACTCGAGACCCTCGAGCTCCTCCGGCTGGCGATCGACCCGGCGGCACACGTCACGGATCTTGGCGCAGGTCGCCCAGTACAGACGCTCGGCGAGCCCCCGGACCTCGAGCGAGAGCAGTCCCAGGTTGAACATCTGCATGGTCTGGTCGCGCGCGGTCAGCGCATCGTGGTAGCACTCGACCAGCCGGCGGCGGCTGACCGCGCGGAATGCCACGAACAGGTCGCGCACCGGTTGCGGCAGCTCCTCCTGGCCGTCGTAGTCCTTGTCCTCCTGGCCGGTCACCTGGAACTTGTCGAGCGCCGAGGAGCCGAGCGCATCGAAGACGAGCACGCTGTGGTAAGCGGCGACCGCGCGGCCGGACTCGCTGATGATCATCGGGTGCGGGATGTCGCGCGCGTTGCACACGCTGGCGATCCGATACACGACGTCGCTCGCGTATTCGTTCAGCGTGTAGTTCATCGACGAAGAAAAGTTCGTGCTGCTGCCGTCGTAGTCGACACCCAGCCCGCCGCCGATATCGATGTACTGCAGGCCCGCACCCATGAGCTTCAATTCGGCGTAGACGTGGGTCAGCTCGTTGATCGCGTCCTTCACGCGCCGGATGTCCTGCAGCTGGCTGCCGGGGTGGCAGTGCACGAGCTGCAGGCAATCGAGCATGTCGCGGGTCTTGAGGACCTGGAAGAGCTCGAGAATCTCGGTGATGAACAGGCCGAACTTCGATTTTTCGCCCGTCGAGTCACGCCATTTTCCCGAGCCTTCGGTCACCAGCTTCACCCGCACGCCGATGCGTGGCCGCACCTGATACTTGTCCGCGTGCTTGAGAATGAGCGAGAGCTCATCGAAGTTCTCCACCACCGGGATGATGGTGCGGCCGAGCTTGGTCGCCAGCGTCACCGCCTCGATGTAGCTGTCATCCTTGAATCCGTTGCAGATGATCAGCCGGTCCGGGGCGTTCTCGGTCATCGCCATGACCGCGAGCAGCTCGGGCTTGGAGCCGACCTCGAGGCCGAACCCGAACTGCGCGCCGTAGCGGTACACCTCCTCGACCACCAGGCGCTGCTGGTTCACCTTGATGGGAAACACCGAGGCGTAGCGGTTGCGGTAGTCGTTCTCGGCGATGGCCTGCGCGAAGGCGTCGTGCAGATGCTTCAGCCGGTGCGCCAGGATGTCGGAGAAGCGCACGACCACCGGAGTGGTCAGGTCGCGCGCCTCGAGGCCCTCGATCACCTCGTAGAGGTCGATGTCGCTGCCCGGCTGGGTGTCCGGGCGAACCACCACGTGACCGGCTTCGTTGATTCCGAAATATCCCTTGCCCCACGCGTTGACGTGGTACAGCTCCAGGGAGTCCTCGATCCGCCATTGCGAGCCGGGGCTGGGACGATGGGAAAGGCTTTTGGGATCTACGGCCACGTAAGCAAGTTCCGCTGCGACTCTGGGGAGGGAGGATTCTGGCGCGGAAGATATCAAAACCACGTGACAGGGAAAGTCCTCACGAGGAATTTTTAACGACCGGGCGCCGCGGGTCGCGGATCCACTCGCTCCAGGATCCCGCGTACAGTCTCGCGCCGCTCAAGCCTGCCGCCTCGAGGGCGAGCAGGTCGTGGCAGGCCGTCACGCCCGAGCCGCACATGCAGATCACCGCTTCGGCGGGTCGTCCGGCGAGCAGCCGCTCGAAGCGTTCGCGCAGCGCGGAGGAGGGGAGAAATCGTCCCGCGATCAGGTTGTCGGCGAACGGGTGGTTGCAGGCCCCGGGCACGTGGCCCGCCACGGGGTCGAGCGTCTCGTTGCGTCCCGCGAAGCGGTCCGCGGCGCGCGCATCCACCAACACCCATTCCCGGCGGGCGAGGGCGCCTTCTTCGACCGCGCGCTCGATCTCGGCGGTGTGCGCCACTTTTCGATCATCGGGGCGGCCTTCGAATCGAGCGAGGTGCGGCGCCGGGAGGCTCGAAGAGCCCTCCTCCATCGGCAGGCCCTGCGCCTGCCACGCGGCGAGCCCGCCATCGAGCACGGCCACCTGCCGGTGTCCCATCCAGCGCAGCAGCCACCACAGCCGCGCCGCGTAGGCGCCCGGTCCCTGGTCGTAGGCAATCACCTGAGAGCGCCCATCGATGCCCCAACGCGAGAGCCGCCCGGCGAGCGCCTCCGGCGAGGGAAGCGGATGGCGTCCCGTGGAGGCGCTGACCGCCCCCGACAGATCACGCTCCAGATGCGCGTAGCGCGCCTGGGGAATGCGGGCGCGCAGGTATTCCCCCTCCCCCCAGTCAGGGCGTCCCAGGTCGAAACGGCAATCGATGACGATCAGAGCGGGCTCGCCCAGCGTTGCCGCGAGCTGGCGCGGCGTGATCAGCGTATTGAACATCTCGGTCCTCCCCGGCGCAGCAGGTACAATCGCAGCATATCTTCGACGGGGGATCGATGGCGATCGAGGTCTACTGGGGCAGCGGGAGCCCGTATGCGTGGAGAGTGCTGCTCGCGCTCGAATTCAAGCGCCTGCCGTACACTGCCCATCTGCTGGAGTTCTCCCGGCAGGAGCACAAATCCCCCCAGATGCTGCAGATGAATCCCCGCGGACGTTTGCCCGTGCTGCGGGACGGCGATTATGTCTGTTTCGAGTCGCTCGCCATCCTGTACTACCTCGACCAGAGGTATCCCGATCCCCCGATCTTCGGCGGCGGCGCCGAGGAGGCCGGCACCATCATGCGGGTGATCTGCGAGTATCAGGCGTACATCGAGCCGTACCTCACGACGATCACGCGCGGGGTGTTCGGAGGGCGCGCCGACCTGCGCAGCGATGAGATCACGCAGGCCATGCACGCGGTGGCGAGCGAGGCACGCACCATCGAGGGGCGTCTCTCGAAATCCGACTGGGTGGTCGGGGAGCGCTTCTCGGCGGTCGATATGGTGATCTTTCCGGGCATCCAGTTGCTGAAGCGCGCGCTCGAGCGGCCCTCGGCCGCCGAGCTCGCCTCGCGCTTCATGCCCGTGGAAGTGAACTATCCGGCCCTCGGCCGGTGGCTCGCGCGTATCGAGGCGCTGCCGGGCTACGAGCGCACTTACCCGCCGCACTGGCGGCGCTGAGACAGGCCCGCTTTGCAGCCAATCGCCAAGCCTGTGATACCCTCCGGCCTTGGGGAGAGCGGCGCGCCGCCGCTCCGGGTTGGTTTGAAGATTCCCAGGCATCATGAGCGAGCACAAGATTCACGTCGAATTCCCCGGTCGCATCCTTCTCGTCGGCTTCGGCAGCATCGGGCAGGGTGTGCTGCCGCTGATTTTGCGGCACATCGGCGTTCCCGCGGAGCGCATCACCATCGTCACCGCGCAGGACAAGGGCAAGTCCGAAGCCGAGCGCTACGGCGTCCGTTTCGTCGAGGAGCGGCTCAGCCGCGAGAATTACCGGAGGGTGCTCGCGCCCTTGCTCGGCCGCGGCGATTTTCTGATCAATGTCTCGGTGGAGGTCTCGAGCCTCGCTCTCATCAAGCTGTGCTGGGAGAAGGGCGCGATGTACCTCGACACCTGCATCGAGCCCTGGCCCGGCGGATACACCGATCCGACGG
>DAHVQK010000033.1 GCA_027317845.1 Gammaproteobacteria bacterium | reverse complement strand
CGATCTGCGTGAACTCGTTCTCGATCTGTGCGGCGGTGGCGGCTGAGAGGTTATAGACGCGCGCGTTCATGGAGTTGGGTGTCTGCGTGTCACCCCGCCTCACGTGGAAACGGACTCTCAGGTTCGAGAGGTCAATCCCCTCCCCGCTCGAGTCCGCCACGACCAAGCTGAGCGAACGGAGATACTGAGCAGTCATTGCAATTCACCAGGTGCATGGAATGGTTTACGTGCGCGCGCGGCCCGAGCACTGAGGCGGTGCGTATGGCGCATCGCCCAAGTCAGGTCGGCGAGCGCCTGCGCAAGTCGCACCTCGAGAAACTTCAGACCGTGCCGCCTGGCGAATGCGCGCAGGGCGTCCCCTCTGAGGTCGCGAAACTGCCGAGCTGTGAGACCAGAATTTGCCTTCGCCGCAACGGCTCGCTGGACGATGAGCTCAATTTCGGTCGCGTAGAGCGCCCGAGGCCAGACGTTGCGGAAGCCGCCCTGGCCGGCGAGCAGACTGATTGCGTCAGACGCATCGATGACTTCCTTCATTGAAGGACCCCGGTCTCGGCTCGCGCCATGAGGTTTGCTTGCATCGCCATCTCGAACCCGATGAGGCGGATCCGCTCGAGCATTTGGGCCTCGAGTCGCTGTTGAACGGCTCCTCCCATCAACGTGGCGTACACGGTCGCGGACGCGCACGCCGGGCATAGGCGATATCGGAGAGCGCCGCCCTCTGGAGTCGGACTCTCGTGACACGCCGTGCCAGCCGGGAGGACGCGCTCGCACAAGAGGCAATCCGCAACGTCGCAGACCCAGGGCTCTAGGCTCAGGATGGACACAGCATTCATCAGCGCACCGCTGTCGCGAAGTTTCGCACCATGTCCGCGTTCACCCGCTGCTGCTCTCCGGACACACTGCGGGCGGTCCCGAGTGCATCGCGGCTGGCGTGCACGTGGATGTTCGTTTCCTGATTGATAGTCGGTGCGCCTGCCGCCCCGTAGCGGGCCTGCACCTGCGCGAGATAGGGAGCTTGTCGGACGAGCCCGTGCCAGATCCGATGCGCCGTCAATGCGCGCGCCTGCGCTTCCTGTGTGGCATGGGCCGGGCGCTCGTAGAAGCGAGAGACGATGCTGCCGGCAGCCGCCGCCGTCTTCGCGTGCGACAGGAGGCGCCCGGCCGCGCCTTGACTATGGCGCAGCTCCCAATTCACGAAGGCGAGCTGATCCATGTAGCTCGAGGCGCGGATGTTCTTCCCGAAGATGCGCGCGAACTCAGCCTGCCGATCCGGGTGCCATTGCGCGATGCCGTAGGCTTGCCCGTTGTCGCCGGTCGCCCCGGCCGCCAGGCCGCTCTCCTTCTCGAGATTCGCCACGATCCCGGCCGCCTGCCACGGCGCCCACCCCTGGCTCGTGAAATAGTTCATGGCCGTCTGGTCGCGGTGCGTCGCGTCGTAGAGGTTGCCGCCGATCCAGCGGCCGGCCTCGGCCAGCCAGTTATTCGGGAACAGCTTATCGACGCCCCATCCGGCAAGAATGCCGAGGCCGATGCCAGGGACCGCTGCGCCCGCCAGGCCGCCGGCCGAGATGGCCGAGGCACCCTCGGCGGCCGCTCGCGCGCCCAGGATGCGGGCACCCAAGAGTCCGAAAGCAGCGCCCAGGCGGAGCACGCCGGATATGACCTCAAGCCCACCGAATAGACGCAGGATCGTGTAGAGCCCGAGCAGCTTGCCTGCCCACCCGTGCGTCTCGCGATTCAGCGACTCGAATTTCGGCACGAGCCAGGCGACAGCCCGGCTGATCCATTCCGCCACCTGATAGAGCTGGGTGGCCGCGGTGACGAGCTGGCCGGCGATCTGCGGCCCGTGCTGCTGGAGCCACGCGCTCAGGTGCTTGAGATTCACCCCGAGCTTACGCTGGATCGCGTCCTCGACCTGTGCCCCGAACACCTCCAACTGCGTTTCCAGGTTGCGCAGCGAGACCATGAAGCGATGCGCGTCCTGCGCCGCCTTCTGGAAGCCGTGGCCGTGCATCTCCCGCTGCATGCGGGCGAACTCGCGATTGAAGTTCCCATTGCGCAGCGCGAGGAGCGTGCGCTCGTTGATCCCGAGCATCCCCGCGTACTGCTCGGCCATGTAGAACTCGCCCGGCTTGAAGTAGCCCAAGGCGCGCATGCGATTGCCGAACTGCACCAGCGCGTCGGTGGCGTCATAGGAACCGTTCTTGGTGCGCTCCAGATGGACGCCGAGGCCCTCGAGCAACCCGACGTTGCCCGGATTCATGCGCATTGCCTGCGCGAGCCCTTCGACAGACCCGAGCGCGTCGCCAGCGGACGCGCCGAAGTTCTGCGCGGTGCGCTGGAACGCCTTCAATGCCGTCGCAGAGGAACCCGTGCGCTGCGCAGCGAAGTAGAGCTGCTCGAGGTTGCTGGAGAAGCGTGCGATGCCCAGGCCCACGGTGAGCGCCATGCCCTCGACAGCCGTGGCGAGCCCGAGGGCCGCTCGAGTCGCCTTGTGGATGCCCTGCTCGAAATTTTGCAGCGCAGGCCGGTCCAGCTTGAACCCCAACGCCACCAAGAATTCTCTGATGACATTCGACTCCATAGATGCTCCTGTCAGTGTGCGGGAGAGGATCGGCGCCCCGAGAGCCGAGGCGCCCGAAGCTCAGGCGGCATCCTTGGGCCCGTTGCCGTTGCGCGAGGCCCAAAACTGAGCATTGCGTCGGTTGATCTCCGCAATGGAGGGGGTCGGCGTGCCGCCGAAGCGAAGCGCACGCCCGTTGATGAAAGGCGAGCCCGTAACCGGCCGGGGCTGACCGCCCGAGTAGAACGACTTGCCCCCCGACGCGCCCGGCATGTCCTGCGCAAAATCGCGCGTCCCGACCACGGTGCCGTTCGCGTCCCGGCCGCTGTAGAAGGCTCGGTTGCGCGAGTTGATGTCCTGGATCAGGCTTCGCGTGGCCTGCGCTTCCCGGGCTCCGCGATCGGCAACCGCCGCATCCGCAGTGCGGCGACGGTCGTCGGCGTGACGCTGGCGCACCCCATCGAAGTCGCGGCGGAGCGCTCCATACGCGGCCGTGATGAGGTCGGGATTGCCGCGCTCGAAGGCGCGCTCGAGATGCGAAGCGCTCCGCGCCACCTCTGTGAGGTCAACCTTCTCGCCCTCGCCCGTTTCGCTGTCACGGGCAGCAGCGCGCAGCATCCCCACGACATCCCCGACCCACTTCCTGCCAAGGTCCAGAGAAGGCGATGCCGGCTCTGCATTCAGCACGCGGCCGGACGTGAAGCCCGTCACGAGCGGCCGAATCGCGTCGAGGCGCGCGTCGATCTCCGGTGCCAATGATCCAGTCCAGACTTTCCCGAGTGCCAGGACCTTCCCGGGATTGACCGCGTTGAGCAGGTCGTCCTGCGTGCGCCGACGCAGGGCCGCGGCGACGCGGCGCTCGATTTCCGCATCGCTCACCGGCTGCGGCGCGTAGATCGGTCCATCGACCGTCCGTACACCGCAAACCACGCGGCGATCGAAGCTGAGAATATTGCGTTTCATGCGAAACACCTCACGTTGTGTGTCAGAAATGAGCGCGCCGCGATATGCGACGCGCGGGAATAGGTGGGCGGGCGCCCCAGGAGTTGCAGAGCGCCCTGCTGACCACGGAACTGGAGTAGCCCCTGCCAGCGCAGCGTGTTGTTTGGGACACTTTCGCTGTTGTCCCGCCGCTCATCGCTGAGGCGGCACGAGCGATCCGCGCCCATGATGACAACGCCAAGGATTAAGCGCCGCCACCCCGGACCGCTCGCTATGGCAATGCTTAGGCAGCCTCCTGCGCGAGCTGTCCAGGCTCAACACCGGGCGTCGCCTCGAGTTCGGCGACGAATTCCCGCCACATCTGTGCTCCCTGATCGAGCAGAGTGCGGTCGCCGCGGGCGTCGTTGATGGTTGCGACCAAATGGAGACTCCCCACAGTCGAAGGTGTCGGCCGAGGCGCCGGGTAATCCAGCTCGGCGCGAGTGTCCGGTCCCTGAACGAAGTTCCGGGGAGCAACGTCTCGGACGGCCATCAGCGTCGCCACCAGCGACATCTCGCGCGCGCGAAGGGCCCGAAGCTCCTCGGTCAGCTCATTGCACCGGGCACGGATGACGGCATTGCGAGAGGCTTCAACCGCCTGCTCAGCCACCCGAAGCGCCTCAGCAGAGGCGCGCTCAGCGGTCTCGATGTTCTCGACCATCGCGGTGGCCGCGGCGTGCGTGCGCCGGGCCGCAATCTCAGCCGCCAGGTGCTTCTCGCTCGGTACGAGCTGCGGGATCGGCCCGCTCTTCCCGTCTCGGGTCTGCTGCTCGAGCCGGCGGGCGTGGCGCGCGATCGCCTCGGCGTCCTGCTGAGCCAGCGCGTCCAGGTCGGTCTGGGCAGTGGCGAGCTTCTGACGGGAGAGCTCAAGCGCCTGAACGTCAGCCTGGTGCTGGCGCTGCGCCTGGTCGCAAGTTTGACGGGCACCGCGGTACGCGGCGCGGAGAGTAGCGGGGGAATCGGTCATCATGTTTTCCTCAGAACGGTTTTATGGGTGTTGCTACGTAGCAGCAGGATCAGGAAGTCGATGGCGGCGCGAGCAGCGGCAATCTCGGTCATGAGCGGCCCTCCTGGTCGCTCAGGAGCCGCAGCGCCCGGCCGATGCAGTCCATCGCCGCCTCGACCCATCCGCGCTCCAGATCGAACTGAGCGCGCTCCAGGAGGTCACGGATCTCGGTCATGCGGCAACCCTCCACAGGAAAACGCGTCCCCGCGTGTCGCCTGTCATTAGTGCGACTGCGCCCCGACCTGAAACGCGATAAAACGCGCCAGGAGCGGCGATCTCCATCTCGGCGCGGCGAGGGTTCACGCGCACTCCCTCCGCGCCGCTGCGCTGATTGCACGCGGCTCCGTCAGCACGTTGAGCACGTAGTCCGGCGCGAGGCGCAGGGCAGTTGCGATATCGAGCGGCATCAGACCGCACTCGCTGAGCCTGCGGATCTCCGACTCGAGACCCGCGCCGGCCGGTCGATACTGCTGCGCGCGGCGGTCGTAAGCGCCAGCAACCAAGGTCGACCAGTAGGCGCTCTGATGACATGTTGATGACATAGCGAAGTGCCTTTTAGGGAAAACCAGTGAACAGACAGGTAGTTACAGACGTCGCGCGTATGTCCGTGAAGCATCTGACGCTCATTTCGCCAGCTCCTCCCACGTCTCGCGCCGCTCGCCCGCGGTGTCGACCGCCTCGACGCGGGGGTCGGATTTCGCCCCGCCGCCCCGGGGGGAGGGGATGGCGGAAACTTCCGCCTCGACAGGCGCCAGAAGGGCCGGCTGCGCGAATGTCACGCCCCCCACGTCAATAGCGCCGCTCATCAGATCGCGATAGACGCGGGCGGCCTCGTGAGCGTCAGTAATGGCCGCAGTCGCGCCTGCGCCGACCTGGATCGCCACCAGCGGCCCGCTGGCAGCCTCGGCCGGCCGACCATAGCCGCGCGTCAACAGCGCCTCGGCCGCGCCAAGCTGGACGCGCTCGTCCTCGGCGTTCCGCATCAGGTGCACGATGCGTTGAATCGCTTCCGGTCCGAAACTCCGCGCCAGCTCCCGCAGCTCGCGTTCCTCCTTCGGCCTGCCGTCAGGATTACCTGACACACCAGGGAGAAAGTGACCCTTCGCGTCTCGCGCAACCGGCGCGCGCGCGTGGTCCCGCATGTTTGCTCGGGGTGCCTTTCCGCCCTTGCTGGACCCCCTCTTCCGGGTGCTCTCCGTCACGCGGCCGTCCTCCGGGCGTAGCGGGCCTCGAGAAGAGATTCACGCTCGGTCCGCAGCCGGCGATCGACCTCGAGCGCTTCGGCATACTGCGGCGAGTCCGGCGGCTCGACGGCGAGGATCCGACCGACCTGAGCCAGCGTGTACTCGAGATCCGTGAAGTCCGGATCCTGGGCCCGCAGCTCGCGCCACGACGCCGCATTGCGCGCAAGAGCGCCCTTGAGGTGTCCGTTCGCTGCCGGGTCCTGTTCCGCCAGCTCCATGAGAGCGATATGCACCGAGCGGCGGCTGTCGGCGCTGAGGGTCAGGTCATTGCGCGGCCTCTCATCCGCACGACGGAGCTCGGCCGGCTTGGGGAAGAACTTGCCGTAGCGCACGTGCCGCGCGATTCCGGCCTTCACAGCCTCGAGCGGAAGATCACGGAGGGCCGTCCAGTACAGCTTGGTCAGGCCATCGTCGGTCTTCTTCCCGAAAACTTGTTCCAGCACCTTCAGCGCGGCGGAAAATTGCTCAAACTCGGTGGGCATCATGCGAACAGGCTCCCTTCGTCATTCTCGGTCGGGCGCCAGCCAGGCCCCGGCTCTGCGGCCGAACGCGACGGGCCATTGCTCTTGAGGGGGAAGAGTCCCTGCCAGCCGCTGGCGATGGATTGCTCGACCACGGCGGATTGATCGCTCCCGAAGCTCGCGAGCTGGCGCTGGGCAGCTTTGAGCGATGCAGCCTTCAGCGGCTTCCGGATCTCTCGGCGATAGCCCTCCCATCGGTTCCAGGCATCCAGATCGAGGCCGGCGGCCAGGTCGCCCCCCGGAGGGGGGATAGGGGGGATCTTCTCCTCCGTCTGGTTTTGTTTGGTTTGGTTTGGTTTGAGAGGGGGTCTGCGGCGGTCGCCGGTGGTCTCGTGTGATTTTCGGCGGTCACGCATACGCTTAGCGTTCTTGCCGCTCTCGATGTCCCGAGCGGACCTCGCCTCGAGGCGGGCTCGCTCGCGATACGCGGAGTGATTGACGATGCGCCAGCCCCATTCACGGCGCTCAGGATCCAGCAGCTCGAGGCGCCGACCCTCCTCCGCCGCGGTGCGGCTTCCAGCATCGGGTTCGCAGAAGCGCTTCATGGCGGCGACGACCTCGTCGATCGGCAGGCCGCTCACGCTCGCGATGTACTGGGGAGTGACGTCGACAATGCCATGCCGATCAGCGAGCGAAAGTACGACGCACCAGAGCCCGATGTCGGGCCAGCGACCGCACAAGGTGCCGGTCGTCAGGGAGCTGAACAGCGGGGTGTAGCCGCTCACTCGGGCGCCTCCTCGATCTTCGGCACCTCGATCTTGCGGGCGGCGCGCAGGACGGACTGCACCGTGTTGTCGAACGCGCGGCGGCCCGTCTCGAGGGCCTTCTTCTCCGCCCGGTAGCGCTGGATTAGTCGCGCGTAGTGCCGCGCTGAGTTCGGTTGGCGGCGCAGGATCTCGACGGCCTGGTCGGCGGTCATCCCGACCGAGGCGGATGCGGTAATCGGCGCCGGCGCGGCGACCTTGCGCGCCACCTTCTGACGCTGCGGCTTGCGCCCCGAAGGCAACAGACGGGCGCTGATATCTGAAATCTCTCCCCGTGAGAGATTTGCCCGAGCGGCTGCCATGTAGCGCGCGGCCGTCGAGTAGGCGAACTCGCACTTGTCTTCAATCCACTTCTGGAACCCGCCATGCCGCATTCGCTCCTTCTGTTGAAGGAGCAGTTCGCCGCAACGGATCGCGTGCCGGGCATACTCGTAGCGCGCCAAGCAGTGGAGCGCCTTGATCTCGGCAGCGATGCCCTCGGACCTGACCGTGTCCGCGGTCAGCGCCGCTGGAATGGGGAGCATCGACGCCGTTACAATCCCGACGCCGGCCTCGTACGAGTCGACCTTCGCAGCTAGAAGGACAGCCGTTCCCGGGGGCGCCTTCCCCGGGGCAGCAAGCTGCGTCTCCACTACGCAGCCTCCCGAACATTGCAGACGGAAGTCGGAATGGCGCCGCGGCGGCGCTCGGCCAACCAGGCGTCCACCTCGTTGTCGTCGTAGAGAACGGTGCCCCCGACCTTGTAATAGGGCGGACCGCCGCCTGCGCTGCGCCAGTTTGCGAAAGTCTTGCCGCGCATGCCGATGCGCTCAGCCGCGGCGTTGGTTTTCCTCTTCATACTGCACCTCACGTGGGGAAGGTGCAGGAATGTTATGGGGAGAGCAGGCCCGAATCAGCAAGGAGGGCTGCGCAGGGAGGGGATTTCCGTGTTTACGGAAGCGGAAATCAGCCGATGCTGCGTCTCGGCTGGAATTTCACTTCCGCGAGTTGCTGCGGAAGTCCCTCCAGGCAACCTCACGCCTCTTCAGCTTCTCGACCTCGATGCGGAGCCGCTCGTTCTCCGCCTTGGCCGAGGCGCCCTCCTCCAGCCACCGCATCACCATTTGGCCGGCAGCAGTGTCGAAGAATTCATCGACGATGGAACGCGGTGCTGGCGGCTGCCCTTCACGGCGCTCATCCTCCAACGCGCGCCGCGCGAACCGGTTCTCCTCGACGAAGCGTAGGAACTCTCTCCCGGACGCCTTGTGACGTTCGCGCACAGTCCTGATCGTGCGGTCTGTGACCCCGAGCCGCACCGCGAGGGATTTTGTCGCCTGCGCGGTTGCCGCGCGATCAGTGGTGCCCTCTGCCTTGGCAGCGTCGTAGAGGACCTTCCATTGGCAGACTATCTCCGCATCCCGTTCGGCGGCGTCTTTCATGCCGCGCCACGTCCACGGATTCTTGGGACGCCCGCGCATCTTCGTTGCCGCGCGACTGCTCACGCCTGCGGGCCCGGCAAGAGAGCCTTGGCGTTCTGCTCCGCGATGCGGCGCTGCACGTCCTGGGCGAGCTGAATGTACACGCGAGCCGCGACGCTGCTGGTGTTGTTCAACGCACGAGCGATCTGCTCCGCGGTCGCGCCCCGGACAGCGGCCATCGTCGCGTAGCTCCTTCGCAGGTCGTGGAAGGTGGTCGTGGCCGGCAGTCCTGCGCGCTTCAATGCAGCCTTGTACGCCCCGCGCGGCTCGATCATGGGTTGCGGGGCCACCTGCTTGGGTGTCGCGCGCACCTGAGGGAAGACGTATGGATTACCCGCTACTGCCCGAATGCTCCGGAGGACTGTGACAGCCTCCGGGACGAGCGGCAGCTCGAACGGCTTGCCGTTCTTCGTCTGGCTCAGGTGAGCCACTCCCCGCTCGAGGTCAATGGCGTCCCACCGAAGTTGGCGGATTTCTTCCTTGCGTGCTCCGGTGAGCATCAGCAATGCCACGTAGGAACGAGTCCACACGTGCTCATCACCGTCGAGCGCCGCGAGGAGCGCGCGCATCTGACCTGTATCCAGGATGTGCGTGCGGGGTGACTCCCTGTGCAGCTTGATCCCGACGGCGGGGTTTCGCCAGCCTGCGGGGAACTGCTGCTCGGCCCGGTCGTAGAGCCATGCGAACATTGCCCGCAGCCGCTGGACCGCTCGATTGGCGACGCATTCACCGCCGCACTCAGTCGCCCGGTCGTGCACGCGGATGACATCCGCCTTCGTCACTTGGCCCGGCTTCAGTGCACCGACGACAGGCTCGAGGTGCACGCGCCAGGCGCTGGTGACAGCACGCTTCGTATTCCCGCTGAGGGTGGCGAGGTGGTCGCGCTCGTAGACCGTCCAGAGGTCGCACATCGTCTGCGCCTCGGCCAGCCGCTCCCGGGCCGCCATCGGGTCGATCCCCTCGTGGCGCAGGCCGTGCAGCAGCTTCTCCGCCTTCGCCCGGGCTTCATCGAGGGACTTGAAGTCCTGAACCGGGCCGAGGCTCATGAGCCGCTGGCGGCCGTTCGCGCGGAACAGGAGGACGTACTGCTTGCCCCCCTCGGGGGTCAGGCGTAGGCCAAAACCACGCAGCCGAGCGTCCCAAATGACTTGGCGGGAGGGCCCGCCGGCCTGATAAGTCGCCTTCTCGACGACGGTCTTGGTAAGGTTCTTCGCAGCCATTGCCGGCACCTCTCATGTGCTGGTGGTGGTGAGGGGTCGGTGGGTGTTGACGCACCCTCCGGCCCCGCCTGTTCGTATGTCTTCGGCTGTGTAGCTTACGCTCCCCGCTTCCTCATGTCATCACCATGTCATCAGAAGGGCGGGAAATAGAGGTATAAAAAGGGAACTCTCGGGGAAGTGAATCCCCACAATATCAGACACTTGGGATAACTAGGGAACGGGCGGGTAACGTCGGCTTGTTTTGCCGAGACAGACGAACAGAATCCGGGTCTTCACGCGCCTATTTTACGCTGTATCCACGCGCTTCCAGGCAGGCGCTGAGGGCCCTGCGGTAATGGCCCGCTTTCTCGTCCATCGCCTGCTGCGCCTGGTAGGTCTGAGCGCTCATGCCCTGCTGGCTCGCCTGGGCATTGGCGGCATCACCGGCGCTGCCGATCATGGCGCCGGTGAGCGCACCGAAGATCGCCCCGGCTCCCCGATCCCAGGGGTCTGAGATCGCGGCGCCGAGCACGGCGCCGGCCACCGCCCCGATGGCGGTATCGGTGCCGGGCGGCGGCCCCTGGACGGTCACCTGGTCGTAGACCGGGACGCCCGGGGCGCTCGGGTCGAAGCCGCTCTCGTGGACCGCCCACAGGCTGCAGTCATAGTGATCGCGCTCCTGTTGCCGCCGCGACTGGTTCTGCGTGGGATAGGCATAAACGGTCGTATCCGGCCGGGGTACGCGATACACGGGAGCCGGCTGGGGAGGCACGGTGGCGCACCCCGCCAGGCCTACAAGCATCGCCCCGAGAGCCACCGCGCCCAAAACACCTCGGGCGCGAGGAAGTGCCGGTATCTGCAAACGCATCATGATCCTAGTATCCCCGCCCGTGGGCCTCTCGCGCAAAAAACGCGCACGGGTACAACGGGTTGACGCCCCCGACCGGACCGAAGTTCCTGCCACCGGGTCGCGCAAGGCGATCCAACCTGAAGAAACCTCAAGCCACTGTCCATCGCGCAGCCGACTCAACCGATGAGCGCCGACACACGCTCGAGGTCCTGCGGAGTATTGACATCGGGGCCGGGCTGCTCCGCCGCATCGGCCACCTGGATGGTCATGCCGTGCCCGAGCGCACGCAATTGCTCGAGCTTCTCGGTCAGCTCAAGCGCGGTGGGCTCGAGCGAGGCCAGGCGCTTGAGCGCCCGCACCCGGTAGGCGTAGATGCCCACATGGCGTCGCGCCCCCGTGCAGAGCTTTGGATGGGCCGAGGTCACCGGCGATTCGCGATCCCAGGGAATCGGCGCGCGGCTGAAATACAACGCCCGTCCACGCTCGTCGCAGACGACTTTCACGACGTTGGGATCGAGCAACTCCGCCGCCGATGCGATCGGCGTGGCGAGCGTGGCGAGCGATGCCTGCGTGTGGGATTCCAACACCGTGGCGACCTGGCGGATGATGGCCGGCGGGATGAGCGGCTCATCGCCCTGCACGTTGACCACGATGTCCTCATCCGGCCAGCGCTCGAGCGTGGCAAGCTCGGCGATGCGATCGGTGCCCGAGGCGTGGCGCTCGGAAGTCAGACGCGCCCCGGCCCCGAAGGCGCGCGCGGCGCTCACGATCGCCGGATCGTCCGTCGCGATCAGCACCTCGTCTGCGCCCGAAGCGCTCGCCTTCTCGTACACCCACTGGATCATCGGCTTGCCGCGCAACAGCGCAAGCGCCTTGCCGGGAAGCCTGGTCGAGGCGGCGCGGGCGGGAATGGCGACGTGAAACAACCGGCCCCCGCTCAGCGCCCGAGAAGCGGATCGTCGGCAGCGAGCTGGCGGGCCTCCTCCTCCAGCATCACCGGCACGCCGTCGCGGATCGGATAGGCGAGCCGGTCGAGGCGGCACACGAGCACCTGGGCGTCCCGCCGGTAGATGAGCGTGCCCTTGCAGATGGGGCAGGCGAGGATTTCAAGCAGACGGGCATCCATGGAGCCAACTCCCGCGGTAGGGTGATGAATCGATCTTGCGCAGCACGAGCTCCGTGAGCCGTTGCGTGTCGGCCTCGCTGAAGCGCGCCTCGACCGGCACGCACCACAGCCTCGGGTCCGCGAACCCGGCACATTTTACGGCATCCTTCTCGGTCATGAGCACCGGCAGATCATCCCCGAAGTCGAGCTCCATCGCCCTGAGCGGGTGATGATCGGGGAAGGGATGTGGGATCGGATCGAGGCCACGTGCCGCGAGCTCCCGGAAGAAGCGCTCGGGATGGCCGATCGCCGCGACCGCATGCACGCGCCCCCGAAATGACTCGATGGCGCGCGTCTCGCCCGAGACGAGCCGCACGGCGGGGCCGGGATCGAGGCGCATGCTGAACGGCGAGCCGGGAAGCGCCGCGCCCCCCCGAAGCGATTCGTGCCCGGGCGCGCCGTTGAGGACGATCGCATCGACGGTCCGCAGCCTCGCAAGGGGTTCACGCAAGGGACCGGCGGGCAGCAAGCTCCCGTTGCCGAATCCCCGGCTGCCATCGACGACCACGATCTCGAGGTCGCGGGCGAGCCGCAGATGCTGCAGGCCATCATCGGCCAGGATCACCCGTGCGCCGCGCTCGATGAGCGCAGTGGCCGCCGCGACCCGGTCGCGCGCCACCGCCGTCGGGCAGCGCGTGCGCCGATGAAGCAGCAGCGGCTCATCGCCCACCTCGCGCCAGCTGTCATCCGGCCCCAGCACCCTCACCTGCCCCGAATCGCGGCCGTAGCCTCGCGACACCACTCCAACCGCGAGCCCCCGCTGTGCGAGGCGCATCGCGAGCCAGATGGTGAGCGGGGTCTTGCCGGTACCGCCCACCGTCAGATTGCCGACCACCACCACCGGGACAGCGGCGCGGCGGGCCCGCAGCCACCCGCGCCGGAATGCCGCACGGCGCGCCGAAACCGCGGCCCCGTAGAGACCGCTGAGAGGCCTGAGCGCCGCGGGAGCACAAGTCCCGTACCAGCGTCGATTGAGCCAGGCCTCGAGCATCGTTCGGCGTTCAGTCGCTGAACTGCAGCCGGTGCAGCTGCGCGTACAGGCCGGCGCGCTCGAGGAGCTCCGCATGCGTGCCGCTTTCGGCCACCTGGCCGGCATCGAGCACGATGATCCGATCGGCCTGCTCCACGGTCGAGAGCCGGTGGGCGATGACGAAGGTGGTGCGGTTGTGCATCAGGTGGGCGAGCGCCGCCTGGATGTGGCGCTCCGCCTCGGTGTCGAGCGCCGAGGTGGCCTCATCGAGAATGAGGATGGGCGCATCCTTCAGCAGCGCCCGCGCGATCGCGATCCTCTGGCGCTGACCACCGGAGAGCAGCGTGCCG
The DNA here is from genome assembly GCA_027317845.1 of Gammaproteobacteria bacterium. Lineage (GTDB taxonomy): Bacteria > Pseudomonadota > Gammaproteobacteria > Steroidobacterales > Steroidobacteraceae > 13-2-20CM-66-19. The sequence continues at coordinate 29,289 of DAHVQK010000033.1, read as the reverse complement.
CGCTCACCGACCAGCGTATCGAGCCCCTGCGGCAGGCCCGTGGTGAACTCGAGGACGCGGGCAGCCTCCGCGACACGCAACACGGCCGCCTCCGGCACCTCGCGCCCGAACGTGATGTTGTTGCGGATCGTGTCATCGAACAGCGTGACATCCTGAGTGACCACCGCGATCTGCTCGCGCAGGGACTTGAGGTCGTACTCGCGGATGTCGCGTCCGTCGATGAGGATCGAGCCCGCGTCGAGCTCGTAGAAGCGCGGCAGCAGGCTCACCAGCGTCGATTTGCCGCTGCCCGAGCGGCCGACGATGGCGATGCTCGAGCCCGCCGGCGCCTCGATCGAGACGCCGCGCAGCGCCGCGCCCTGACCCTGAGGGTAGGAGAATCCAACCGAGCGGTATTCGACTTCCCCGCGGACGCGCTCGATGCGGTGGCGGCCACTTGCGGGCTCCCCCGGCTGATCGAGCAGCTCGAACAGGCTTTGCGCCGCGGCGATCCCCTGCTGGATGGGCCCCGACTGGCTGACGAACTCGCGCACCGGCTGGGCGATGGTCCCGAGCGCGGTGAAGAACCCGATCAGATCGCCGGGGCTCATCTGTCCTTTCACCGTGTCGCGGATCGCGAGCGCCAGCACGAACGCCCCGCCGAGGGCCGTCACCATCTGCACGGTGGGATTCGCGAGCCCGTTGGTGAGGATGAGTTTCATGTTCGAGCGCCGGTTGTGCTCGTTGACGGTCTCGAACTGCGCATCGAGGTGCGCCTGCGCCCCGTAGACCTTCACCAGACGCGGGGACTCGAAGCTCTCCTTGGCGAGCCGGGTCACATCCTCCATCGAGTCCTGGATGCGCCGGCCATAGCGGCGGAAGTGGCGGTTGATGACCGACACGATCCAGCCGGCGAGCGGTCCCATGGTGAGCGCGATCAGCGCGAGGCGCGTATTGAGCCACAGGAGCAACGCGATCTGCGCGGTGATGGTGAGTCCGGCGCGCACCAGGATCACCACCGAGGTGGTGCAGGCCTGGCCGATCTGCTCGCTGTTGTACGTGAGACGCGACAACAGCGCGCCGACGGCGTGACGGTCGAAGAAGCTCACCGGCAGATCGAGCACGCGCCGGAAGACCTGGGAGCGGAACCGCTTCACCACGCGCCGCCCGACATACCCCATGAAGTAGGTCTGGGTGAAGTTACCGATCCCCCGGCCGAGAAACAGCGCCACCATCGCGACGGGAATCCACACGATCATGCGCGGGTCGGGATGCTTCAGCGCATCGCCGAGGAGCTTCGCGAGCAGCGTGAAGCTCGCCGTGCTCGCCGAATAGACCGCGCCGCCCAGGATGCCGAGGGCGAACGCGCCCTTGTGGGGACTCAGGTACCCGAGCAGGCGCCGGTAGGTCGCGCCGGCGCCTTGCTCCGTGTGGGGCACGGTGCCTCGGTTCAAGATGAGCCCTGCGCGTGCGATTTGATCGTGGCGATGTCGAGCTTCACGAAACCCAGCTGACCCAGCACATCCATCGCCGTGACCACGGACTGTTGGGTCGCGCGCCCGTCGGCGCGAATCGTGACGATCATGTTGCGATCGGCGCCGGCCTGCTGGATCAGTGCCGAGCGCAGCGTGTCGGGACGGGAATTGATGAGCTCCCGCCCGTTGACGAGATAATCGCCCCCCTGGGTCACGGTGACCACCAGCGGCTCGGGCTGCGAGGTGGCGCTCGGAACGGCGCTCGCATGAGGCAGGCGCACCTGCAGGCGCCCCTCCTCGGTGAACTTGCTCGAGAGCATGAAGAACACCACCAGCAGCAGCACGACGTCGATGAGTGAAACGACGTTGATCTCCGGCTCCTCGTGGCGCCGCGGATTGAGGTTCATGTTCGCGCTAAGCGGGCCGCGGGAACCGCTGGGGGGGGCTCCACCGCTTCCACGCGCGAGGCGCCGGCGCGCGGCACGTGAGCGGCCACCTCGAGCGCATCGGCCATGCGGATCGCGTGCTTTTCCATCTCGACCACGAGACGCTCGACCTTGCCGCGCAGATACCGGTACGCGATCAGGGAGGGAATGGCCACGCAGAGTCCCGCGGCCGTGCAGACCAGAGCCTCCGCGATGCCGCCGGAGAGCACCGTGGGACTGCCCATCCCGCCCGCCTGGATGGCGTCGAACGCGCGGATGATGCCGGTGACGGTGCCGAGGAGCCCGAGCAGGGGCGAGACTCCGGCAATCGTGCCGAGGGTGTTGAGGTAGCGCTCCAATTCGTGCACGACGTGCCGGCCCGCATCCTCCAGGCGCTCCATGAGCACCTCGTGCGAGCGATGGCGGTTGGTGAGTCCCGCCGCCAGCAGCCGGCCGAGCGGCGAGTGCTGCTCGAGCGCCACGATGACCTTGTCGGTGACCTGACCGTTCTCGATGAGCTGCCAGACCTTGCGGGGAAGCTCCTCCGGCAGTACGCGCTTATCCTGCAGCGTCCAGAGCCGCTCGAGCACGATCGCCGCGGCGAGGATCGAGCAGAAAATGATCGGCCACATGAGCGGGCCGCCCGCCCGCACGATTTCCCACATCAATCGACCCCATTGGTTGACGACACGGCATCATACAGTAGGGCCGCCCGACCCCGAAGGGCCGTCCGGTCCTCGTGGCGACCGCCATGATACAGTTCACGGATCATGCCGCGCCGCCTGCTGAAAAAGCTCCTCCCCTCCCCCCACTTCCTGCAGAACCATCGGGTGCTGCGCCTCTTCGGGGACCGCCTGCTCGACCCGCGGCTGTGGGCCGTGCATCGGCGGGCCGTCACCGGCGCCTTCGGTTGGGCTCTTGCGATCGCCTTCATTCCCCTGCCGGTGCACTCGCTCGTCGCCGGCATCGTGGCGCTCACCTGGCGGCTGAACCTGCCGACGGTCTACGGCACGGTCTGGCTGGTCAACAACCCGCTCACCATGGTGCCGCTCTACTACCTCGCGTACCGGGTCGGTACGCTGATGCTGCACGCCCCGGTCCATCACTTCGCGTTCCATCTGAGCTTCCAGTGGCTCGAATACGGCCTCGGCCCGATGTGGCGCCCGTTCCTCCTCGGGTGCCTGGTCTGTTCGGTGGCGGCGGGACTGGCCGGCTGGATCGGGCTCGAGCTCGTGTGGCGCTGGCAGGTCAGACGGCGCTATCGCGCACGCCACTGCTCGGTGTTGTAGGCAGCGGCTCCGCCCCTTCCCGCGCCCGCTCGAGCAGTCTGCCGCCCTGAAGCTCGTAAATCCGGTCCATGCGCGCGGCGAGCCGCGGGTCGTGCGTCACGACGACCAGGCTCGTGCCACGCTCGCGGTTGAGCTCCAGCATCAACTCGAACACCGCCTCCGCATTGATCCCATCTAGATTGCCCGTCGGCTCATCGGCGAGCACGATCTTCGGTTGGGTGACCAGTGCGCGGGCGACCGCCGCGCGCTGCCGCTCCCCGCCCGAGAGCTGATGCGGCCGATGGCCGAGCCGCTCGCCCAGTCCCACGCGCTCGAGGAGCTCTCTCGCCTGCTCTCTCGCCTGGGAGACTTTGACGCGACGCACCAGCAGCGGCATTGCGACGTTCTCGAGCGCCGAGAACTCCGGCAGCAGGTGGTGGAACTGGTAGACGAAGCCGAGCGTGCGGTTGCGCAGCTCGCCGCGGTCCCGCTCGGTGAGGCCGTGAATATCCCGCCCGTCGATCAGCACGGTGCCCGCGCTCGGACGATCCAGGCCGCCGAGAATCTGCAGCAGCGTCGTCTTGCCGGATCCCGAGGCTCCCACGATCGAGAGCCGCTCACCGCGGGCGATCGCGAGCTCGACGCCGCTTAGCACCTGCAGGGTCACCGGGCCCTGCTGGAAGCTCTTTGAGACCCCGCGGGCCTCGAGCACCCGCTCGTTGCCCGCCCCATCGGCGACCCCGCCCCTGCGCGGCCGCCGATGGGCCGCGTCTGGATTCGCTCCCGGCGCTTCATTCATGACGCAGAGCCTCCGCCGGAGCGGTGCGCGCGGCGCGCCAGGCCGGATAGATCGTGGCCAGCGCGCACAGCAGGAACGCCACCCCGCAGACGCGCAGCACATCTGAGCCCTGGACGTGGGCCGGCAGCTCACTCATGTAGTAGACCTTTGGATTGAGAAACTGGGTGTGCACCAGGCGCTCGAGCAGACTCACCAGCGCCTGCAGGTGATCGGAGACCAGCACCCCGAGCGCCGCCCCGAGCATCGTGCCGGCCAGACCAATCAGCACGCCCTGCACGGCGAATACCGCCAGCACGTTGACGGGACGCGCGCCGAAGGTGCGCAGGATCGCGATGTCGGACTGCTTCTCCTTCACGATCATGACCAGGGTGGCGACGATGTTGAAGGCCGCCACCGCCACGATCATCGACAGGATCACGAACATCATGGACTTCGTGATCTCGATCGAGCGGAAGAAGTTGGCGTGCTTGTCCGTCCAGTCGCTCACGTAGTACCCGGCGCCCCCGAGCGCGTAGGCCACCCGCCGCACCACCTGCGGAGCCTGCCAGGGGTCATCGAGTTTGAGGCGCATGCCGGTGACCTCATCGGGTCCGAGCCCGAAGAGCCGCGAGGCGTCCGTCAGGTTGATGAGCGCGAGCTGGCGGTCGTATTCGTACATGCCGGAGTGAAAGAGTCCCACCACATCGAAGCGGCGCATACGCGGCTCGAGTCCGGCGGGGGTGGCGACCCCCTCGGGTGCGATGAGCACCACCGACTGGCCGACCTTCACGCCAAGTGCGCGCGCGAGATCCACTCCCAGGATCACCCCGTAACGGCCCGGCCTGAGCTCATCGAGACTCCCCGCGGCCAGATGGCGCGCGAGCGCCGTGACCCGCTTCTCCTCGGCGGGCAGCACACCACGCACCGAGGCGCCCGCGATCCGCTGCCCGTGGGAGAGCATCGCCTGTTCCTCGATGTACGGGACGGCGGCGAGCACGTGCGCCTGGCGCTCGACCCGCCGCTGCACGGCCTGCCACCCGGGGATGGCGCCCTGCAGGCCCATGATGGTCGCATCCGAGGTGACGCTCAGAATGCGGCTGCGCAGTTCGCGCCCGAAGCCGTTCATCACCGACAGCACCACGATGAGGGTCGCCACCCCGAGGGCGAGTCCGCACACCGACATCAGCGCCACGAACGACACGAAACCGCGTCGATGCGTCGAGCGCAGATAGCGGGTGCCGATCAGCCATTCGTAGCGCTTGTACATCGAGCACCTACTCGTAACGCAGCGCTTCGGCGGGCGAGGTGCGCGCAGCCCTCACCGCCGGATAGACGGTGGCGGCGCCCGTCAGCACGAGCGCCGCGATGCCGATCTCCCACACGTTGGTCCATTTGACCACCGAGGGGATGGTGGTGATGTAGTAGACATTGGAGTTGAAGATCTGGAAGCCGAAGGTGTTCTGCAGGAAGTTCACGATGGGGGTGACGTGCCAGGCGAGCGTGAGGCCGAGCGCCACCCCGAGCGCCACCCCGAGCCAGCCGATGGTCAGGCCCTGAATGAGGAAGATGCCGAGCACCCGCCGCGGAGAGGCGCCGAAGGTGCGCAGGATCGCGATGTCGGTGCGCTTATCGTTCACCACCATGACCAGCATGGCCACGATGTTGAACGCGGCGACCGCCACGATCAGCAGCAGGATGAGCGACATCATGGTCTTCTCGATGCGGATCGCCCGGAAATAGGCCGCATTGTCCTGCGTCCAGTCGATCACCCGGAGGGACTTCGGCAGGCGGGCCCGCAGCTGCGCCGAGATCCGCGGGGCATCGAGCGCATTGCGATAGCGCACACGCAGCCCCTGATCGAGCCCGCCCGCCGGCAACAGCGCGCGCACGTCCTGAATGTTCGCGTACACGAGCGTCGCATCGTGATCCGCGAGCCCAACCGAGAAAACCCCGGCCACCGTGAAGCGGCGCAGCTGCGGCTCCGGGACCCCGCCTGCGGTCACCGCGGGGATCAACAGGGTGAGTCGGTCTCCGGGCTCGAGCCCGAGCTCCTCGGCGATCAGCTCGCCCACGATCACCCGATCGGTGCCGCCCCTGAGGTCCGAGAGGCTGCCCGCCTTGAGGGCGCGGGCGAGCCGGGTGACCGAAGGCTCGGCCGCCGGGTCGATGCCGCGCAGCAACACCGGCAGCATCTGCGGAGTGCGTACCGCGAGCGCCTGGACTTGCGCGTAGGGGGCGACGCCGGTCACGCCGGGACTGCCGCGGATCAGGCTCTCGGCGCTGTGCCATGGCACCGCGCCGGCGGCCGCGTGTTGCCCCGGATCGCGCCTCACGACGCGGGCATCGGCATCGAGCGAGAGCAGCCGCGACCGCAGGTCCCCTTCGAAACCGTTCATCACCGAGAGAATGACGATGAGCGCCGCCACCCCGACGCACACGCCGGCGAGGGAGGTCCAAGTGATGAATGACACGAAAAACTTGTGGGACCGGGCGCGCACGTAGCGCCATCCCACGAACAGCGACAGCGGGTGAAACATTCCCGGCATTTAACCATAGCCGCCCCGCCGCCCGGCGGTTGATTGCCGTCACAGAATCCGCTGGGCGCGGCCCGGGGCGGACTTGAAGGTGGCGCGGCGAGTGTATAGTGCGCAATTCGAGGAGGTCCGCTCATGCGTGCACGAACTCTCCTGGCGCTGCTCCTGGGCTGCACGGCAACCGTGGCGTCAGCCGAAACGATCGTCGTCCACGGTCACCTCATGGTCGCGCCCTCTTCGATCGCGTACCCGCGCCGGGGAGAGACCATGCGCCAGGTCGAGGCGCATTTCGGGCCGCCCGAGAGACGCTATCCCACCGTGGGCAAGCCGCCCATCACACGCTGGGACTATCCGGGCTTCTCGGTCTTCTTCGAATTCACCCGCGTCGTGCACTCGGTGGTGCACGCGAGCAGCCAGACCCGCCATTCCTGATCGCTTCGCGCCCGGGCGCGCATTCCTCCTGGGTTCTTTGCCGGACCATCGCAGGATCAGTCCGTGATCCGCGTCTCATTCTCTCAAGTTTACGGCCCGTCGCGCCGTTAAGCGTTCAGCGGCGCGAACACTCGACACTGTCGCCGCGCCCCGACGTGCCACCGCGGGATTATGGTACCCTAGCGCCTCGAGATTCTTAGAGAAGAACATCAGGTAGGCTTTCTTGGCCATTGAATCATCGATCAATATCGAGGAGCTGGTGGAAGCCGGCGCCGTGCGGCGCAAGCTCGCCCAGGCCCACCTCGAGGCCGAGGTCCGTCGCCGGGAGGAAGTGCTGCGCCGGGCCGTGCTGCGCTACGTCTCCCCCACCCTGGCCGAGAGAATCCTCGAGGACGTGCAGGTGCGCGAGACGCTGCTCTCCGCCGATGACCTGCGCACCCATGCCGTGGTTCTCTTTGCGGACCTGCGCGGCTTTACGAGCCTCTCGGAGCGGCTCGAAGCCCGTCAGGTCGTGCCTCTGCTCAACGAGTACTTCTCACTGCTCACCGAGATCACCCTGCGGCACGATGGCACCGTGTTCCACATGGCCGGCGATTGCCTGATGCTCGGCTTCGGAGTGCCGCTCGAGCAGCCCGACAGCCCCCGCCGGGCGGTGCGCGCCGCGCAGGAAATGCTGAACAGCTTCGGTGTGCTCGCCAGCTCGTGGCGGGAACGCTACGGGGTCGAGGCCGGCCTCGGGATCGGCATCAACGAGGGCGATGTGGTCGCCGGCAATATCGGCTCGAGCTCCTACATGAGCTACACGCTCATCGGTGACACGGTGAACGTCGCCGCCCGGCTCTGCCAGCGCGCCCGCGCCGGCGAGATGCTCTTCTCCCGCGCGCTCAAACTCTCGCTCGATGCCCTCGGCTTCGAGATCGGCGCCACGGAGCTGCCGCCGATGCAGCTGCATGGCCGCTCAGGCGCGATCGACATATACTGCGTGCCCGCAGCCCCGCGTCTTACGATCACGGAAGTTCCGGTCACCGTTTGAGAGTCCTCGATCCGCCCGTCCCGAGTGCCGCCCGGCGGCACCTGCACTGGCACCATCTGCACGGCAGCGCCGCCGCGCTGGCGCTCGCCGAGGCCACCCGCTCCGACCAGAAACTCTACGTCGTGGTGGTCGATGCGGCCCGCGAGATCGCGCGCCTGACGGGCGAGCTCGCCTTCTTCGCCGGCGAGCGACTCGCGCCGCTCACCTTCCCGGACTGGGAAGTGCTGCCCTACGACCTGTTCTCGCCCCACCCGGACATCATCTCGCAGCGTCTGCGCACGCTTTACGAGCTGCCCCACATCAAGCACGGCTGCCTGATCGTCGCCGCCGACACGCTCATGCAGCGACTGCCTCCCAAGCAGTACGTACAGGCGCGCGCATTCCAGCTGGCGCGCGGGCAGACGCTCGACCTCGAGCCCTTTCGCCAACGCCTGGCGGATGCCGGCTACGCCAGCGTCAGCCAGGTGAGGAGCCCAGGGGAATTCGCGGTGCGCGGCTCGCTCTTCGATGTGTTTCCGATGGGCGCCGCGCAGCCGCTGCGCATCGACCTGTTCGATGAGCAGATCGAAGCCATCCGGCGCTTCGACCCTGACTCCCAACGCTCGCTCGAGACCATCGAGAGCGTGCGCCTGCTGCCGGCACGGGAGATGCCGCTCGATCCGGAGGCAATCAAGGAGTTCCGGCGCCGATTCCGCACCCGCTTCGAGGGCGACCCGACCCGCTCGGCCGTCTATCGCGGCGTGAGCGAGGGGCTGGCGCCGGCGGGCGTGGAGTTCTACCTGCCGCTGTTCTTCGAGACCAGCGCCACGCTGTTCGACTATCTGCCGGGCAATGCCGTGATCGTGCGCGATGCGGCCCTGCCCGAGGCGCTCTCGAGAGCCTGGAAGGACATCGAGACCCGCTACGAGGAACGCCGGCACGATCTCGAGCGGCCGGTGCTCGGCCCCGCCGAGCTGTTCGTAGACCCTGAGGCCCTCGCGCAGCACCTCGAGCAGTTCGCCTCCGTCACCCTCGCGAGCGCAGCGCCGGTCGAGGCCACCGTGCAGGAGGCGCGTGCGTTCCCGGCACTTGCGCCGAAGGAGCTGCGCATCGACATGCGCGCCGAGCGCCCGCTCGCGGCGCTCGATGCCTTTCTCACCGAATTCGGCGGCCGCGCGCTGATCGCCGCCGATTCGCCCGGCCGGCGCGAAGTGCTGCAGGAGTTGCTGCGCGCCCAGGGCCACGCCGTGCAGCTGGTGTCGGGATGGGATGAGTTCCTCGCCGGCTCCTCCGCGCTCGCGCTGTGCGTGGCGGCGGACCTCGGCGGACTGTGGCTCACCGGGCCACCACTGGCGGTGATTGCCGAGGCGCAGCTCTTCGGAGCGCGGGCCAGGCAGGAGCGGCGCCGTAAACGCGCAGCCGCGGACCCGGAGGCGATCCTGCGCGACCTGCAGGATCTCAACTCCGGCGCACCGGTCGTCCACGAGGAATACGGCGTCGGGCGCTTCGTGGGCCTCGCGCCGATGCAGATCGCGGGCCAGGCCGGGGAATACCTGGTGCTCGAGTACCAGGGCGGCGATCGGGTCTACGTGCCGGTCCACGCCCTGCATCTGGTCACGCGCTATACCGGGGCGGCTCCCGAGAGCGCCCCGCTCCATAAGCTCGGAACGGACCAATGGGCCCGGGTGCGCAAGCGCGCCGCGGAGCAGATCCGTGACGTGGCCGCGGAGCTTCTCGACCTGTACGCCCGCCGCAAGGCCCAGACGGGCCTGAAACTCGCAGTCCACGAGGCCGACTACCGCACCTTCGTCGAAGCCTTCCCCTTCGAGGAAACCGATGACCAGCGGGAAGCCATCCGGCAGGTGCTCGCGGACTTGGGCAGCGAGCGGCCGATGGACCGGATCGTGTGCGGCGACGTCGGGTTCGGCAAGACCGAGGTCGCCATGCGCGCGGCGTTCGCCGCGGTGCAATCGGGCAAGCAGGTGGCGGTGCTCGCCCCCACCACGCTCCTCGCGCAACAGCACCTCACCAACTTCCGCGACCGCTTCGCGGATTGGCCGGTGCGCATCGAAGGGCTGTCCCGCTTCGGCAACGCCCGGGAGACCCGCGCGGCGCTCGAGGGGATGGAGCGCGGCTCTGTCGACATCGTGATCGCCACCCACCGGCTGTTGCATGCGCACGCCCGCTTCAAGGACCTGGGACTGCTGATCGTCGATGAGGAACAGCGCTTCGGGGTGCGCGACAAGGAGCGCCTGCAGGCGCTGCGTACCAACGTGCACGTGCTGACCCTCACCGCCACGCCGATCCCGCGCACGCTCAACATGGCGCTCGGCGGCCTGCGCGATCTCTCGCTCATCACCACGCCCCCCGCGGAGCGGCTGGCCATCAAGACCTTCGTCATCGAGTGGCATGGCCCGACGCTGCGCGAGGCGGTGCTGCGCGAGCTGCGCCGGGGTGGACAGATCTACTTCGTGCACAACGAGATCCGCACCATCGAGAAGCTCGCCGCCGACATCCAGGGACTCATCCCCGAGGCGACCCTCAGGATCGGCCACGGCCAGATGCGCGAGCGCGAGCTGGAACAGCTCATGGTGGACTTCTACCACCGCCGCTTCGATCTGCTCCTGTGCACCACCATCATCGAAAGCGGCATCGACGTGCCGACGGCCAACACCATCCTCATCAACCGCGCCGATCACATGGGGCTCGCGCAGCTGCACCAGCTGCGCGGACGGGTCGGCCGCTCCCACCACCGGGCCTACGCCTACCTGATCGCTCCCCCGCTTCGGGCCTTGAGTGGCGATGCGGCCAAGCGGCTCGAGGCCATCGAGTCGATGGAGGAGCTCGGGGCGGGCTTCGCGCTCGCCACCCACGACCTCGAGATCCGCGGCGCCGGGGAACTCCTTGGCGAGCAGCAAAGCGGCCAGATGTCCGAGATCGGACTCGCGATGTATCTCGACCTGCTCGAGGAGGCGGTCGCGGCCCTGAAGGCCGGCCACGAGCCTGACCTCGAGAAGCCGCTCGCGGCCGCCACGGAAGTCGAGCTGCGCCTGCCGGCCTTCCTGCCCGAGAGCTTCATCGGCGATGTGCACGTGCGCCTCGGACTCTACAAGCGCATCGCCGCGGCCGCCGGCCCCGAGGCGCTCGATGAGCTCACGGCGGAGATCCACGACCGCTTCGGCCCCCTGCCCGAGCCCACCCAGCGGCTGATCCGCCTCGCCCGGCTGAAACTCACCGCTCGCGCCCTCGGCATCCGCAGGCTCGACCTCGGACCCTCGGGCGGCGCGATCCTCTTCGAGCAGAGCACGGCCGTCGAGCCGGGCGCGCTGGTGACGCTGATGCAGCAGGCGCCGCGCGAGTACCGCCTGGAAGGGCCGCTCAAGCTGCGCATCTCGCGCACCATGCCCGAAGAGGATGCACGCTTTGACTTCGCGGCTGCGCTCATGAAGCGTCTGGCGCCCGGCTCGAAGGCGAAGGCAAAGCCGAACTAGAGATCCGGTAGACTTCCCTCATGGACTACCGCCTGTCTGTCACCGCCCTTCTCGCGTTCGCCGTGGCCGCATGGCACCCCGCCTCGGCGCGTCCTTGGGCTTCCCGCGGAACCGCGAGGGGTGGCGCGCTCGCGGGCGAGACGGAGCATCTCGCCCCACCCGCGGCGCCCGCACCACCGGCCACGCGGAATCAGCCCGCCAAGGCCCCACCGGTGGTGACTTCCGGCGCCGCCTCGAACGCGGGCGCCGCGGCCTCGAGTGCCCCACCGGCGACCGACCTGCGACGGTATTTCGTCGAGATCGTGATTTTCCGCGCGCGCGTCGCGCTCGGGACGCCGGAGGACTGGCCGGCGGAAACCGGCATGGCGCGCACGATCACCGGCGGCGAGGCGCCGAGCGGCTCGGGCATCGGGCAGCTCATCGACCTGCTGCCCGCCTCCCAGTACCACCTCACGTCCATCGCCGACATCCTGCGCGGCAGCCCGGCTTACATGCCCGTGGCGCATGTCGCGTGGGAGCAGACCGCTAGCGCCTGGGGAACCCATGCGGGCTTCACGCTGCAGCAGCTCGGGATCAACGTGCCGGGATTGGCCGGCCAGGTGTACCTCGAGCGCGGTCAGTATCTGCACCTCGGCATGACGCTCGATTACACGGAGCAGCACCCCCCCGCGGGACTCGGTGCCGCCCCCGGCACCACCTTCGTCCTGAACGAAACGCGCCGCGTGCGCTACTACCGGCGCAACTACTACGACAACCCCGCCTTCGGCGTGATCGCCCTGGTGCTGCCGGTCCGCGGCCCGCAGCCGCCGGGGAGATGAGGAACCCCGGCGAGATCGCCCGGCGATGCCGCCCATCGTCAGCATCAGCACCGACTCGCCCATCACCAGCGCGAAGAGATGGCGACCCGAAAAACCGAGGGTCTTCAGAATCGCCAGCTCCGGGATGCACTCACGGACCGATTGCGCGAGGGTGTTGCCGGTCAGCAGGATCAGCGTGAACAGCGCCTCCCCCATGATCGCAGGGACGATCAGACGGATCTCCCCGAGTTGTCTCACCTCGTTGGCCGCAATGGCGCTCGAGGTCTGTGTCCGGGTCTCGTGAGCTGAATTGGCGGACAACGCATCGATCGCGCCCGCGGATGCGCCCGTACAGGCCGAGGGGCAACCCGAACATGTAACTGCTGCGGGCCAGTGTGACCAACCGATGAGCCGCGGCCACGTTCCGCCCGAACTCCGTGCACACGTTGTAAACGGAAGCGAGCAGGCCGAACAGCACAAAGGCCGCGCTCACCGCGGTGAGCGTCAGGATCGTGCGGATCTTGCGGCGCGTCATCTGCGCCCAGATGAGGTGCAGATACTTCACGCCACGGACCCCTGGCCTACGCCTCCCGCAACCCCTCGGTCACCGGCATGCGCGCGGCGCGCAACGCCGGGAACAGGCCGCCGAGGAAACCGATCACGAGCGCCCAGCGCAGCCCGCTGCCGAGCAGTCCCGGCGTCACGCGGAACTGGAACACCACCTCGCTGAAATTCGCGCCCATGGTGGAGGCGGTGTAGTGGTCGAACAGCAGCCAGGCCACGCCCGCCCCGAGCACACCGCCGGCGAGCGCGAGCACCATGGTCTCGATCATCACCGAGACCACCACCTCGGAGCCTCTGAAGCCGATGGCGCGCAGTGTGGCGATCTCACGGGATCGCGCCGACACCGCGGCATACATGCTGTTGAGCGCACCGGCCACCGCGCCGACGCCCATGATGGCCGCGACGATCGATCCGAGTATCCGGATGAGCTTGGTGAGACCCTTGGCCTGGTCCGCATAATAGGCCCGGGTCGTGTGCGCCTCGACTTTCAGCTGCGGGTCCGAGGCGAGCGCGGCCTTGAAGGCATCGAACGCTCCCGGGCTCTTCAGGCGCACCGTGACCGAGCTGACACTGCTGCCGCGGTGGAAGGTGGTGGCGACGACGTTGGTGTCCGCCCAGAGCTCGGAGTCGTGCGCATCGCCCGAATCGAACTCACCGACCACCCTCCACGGCTGGCCGTTGAGGGTGACCGTCGAGCCGATCGAGGTATGCAGGAACTCCTGCGCGGCGTTCTTGCCGACGATGAGCTCCCTCATCCCGGTGCGAAAGCGCCGGCCGGCGATGATCTTCACACGGCGCCTGAGCGCCCAGACCTCGGGCCCGACGCCGCGCAGCGCGGCATTTGCCGGAAGGCTGGTGCTTTTCTTGGTGAGCGATACCGCCACGAGCAGCTCCGGGGAGGCGATGGGCCGCCCCGAGGCATCGCGCAGCACCTGCGGCTCGTCCCCGATCAGCGTCACCGAGTTCTCATCCAGGCCCGAGTTGACCTCGGTGAGCGAGCCGGCGCGCAGCACGATGGCCGTGTCGCTGCTGCCGCTCGCGTGCAGCGTCGATTGAAACCCCCTGCCCATGGCGAGCAGGGCGACCAGCACGCCCACCACCCCCGCGATGCCCACCACCACCACCGAGGCGCCCCCCAGGCGCTGCGGCAGCGTGGCCATCCCGGCGGCGGCGATCGAGCCGGTCCGCCGACCCGCGCCGGTGGCGCCGAGCCAGATCGCGCCGGCCGCCACGGCGGCGCCGAGCAGCCACCAGGGCAGCAACACCCCCAGGAGGATGAGCAACACCGCCGCGATCGATACCCCCAGCACGAACAACGCCTTGCGCATGAGCGACTCCTCAGCGTCCCGCAAGCGCATCGACGATGCGCAACCGCATGCCCCGGCGCGCCGGCAACGCTCCGACCACGACGCCGATCAGCGCCATCAATCCGAGGCTGCGCAGCCATGCCGAGACGCCCACCGGCAGCATCGGGATATTCGCTCCATACTTCGCTTCGATGACACTCACCGCCGCCGCCGCCAACGCCATGCCGATGATGCCGCCGAGAATGAGCAGCAGCACCGACTCGGCGAGCACCAGCGAGAGCACGCCGCGGTTGGAGAAACCGAGGGTTTTGAGGATCCCGAGCTCCGGGATGCGCTCGCGCACCGCCTGCGCCATGGTGTTGCCGGTGAGCAGGATCAGCGTGAAGAACACCGCTCCCATGATGGCGCTCACGATGAGCCCGATGTTGGCGAACTGGCTGACCATGTCGGCGGCGAAGGCGCTCGAGGTCTGCGTCTGGGTCTCGTGATCGGAGTTCGCCGAGAACGCATCGATCGCCTGCGCGATGCGCGAGGATTCCCTCGGATGGGTAATCTTCTCGACGTACCAGCCGACCTCGTTGTTGCCGAAGGCCGCGGCCTCGTTGAAGTACTGCCAGTGGAAGAACATCTGGTTCTCCTGGCCCCGGTGCGTCGGATCGTGGTAGACCCCCACCAGATCGAACGTCCAGGTGCTCGAGCCGTTCTTCTGCGGGAAGATGCTCGCCTTGAGCGGGATCTGCTCACCGAGCTTCCAGTGAAACTGCCTCGCGAGCGCCGCCCCGACGACCGCGCCGGTGCGGGTGATCTCGTATGCCCGCCGCTGCCGCGGCGGCAGCTCGAATTCGGAATACAGATCGAAGAGGTTCGAGGCCACCGCGAAGTTGGCGAAGAAGTTCTTCGGGTCGCGGTAGTAGCCGCCGAACCAGTTCATGTGTGTCACCGCTTCAACGCCCGGCACCGTGGCGATGCGGCTGTAGAGGCTGAGCGGCAGCGGGAACGTGAGTCCCATCCTGGAGGTGGTGATCAGGCGGTGTGCCGCCCTCACACTGTGTCCGGCCTGAGAGAACGCCCCGTTGACCGAATCGAGCAGCCCGAACAGCAGGAACGCGGCCACCACCGAGAGCAGCGTGAAGCCGGTGCGGACCTTGCGCCGCGTGAGCGCCGCCCACACCAGGTGCAGGTATTTCATGCGGCCGCCTCGGCGGTCTCGACCAGGGTGCCCTTGTCGAGGTGCAGAATGTGGCTCGCGTATTCCGCGGCCTTCGGATCATGGGTCACCATGACGATGGTCTTGCCGTGATCGCGATTGAGCTGTTGCAGCAGCGTCAGGACGTCCGCCGCGGACTGACGGTCGAGGTCTCCCGTGGGCTCATCGCACACCAGGAGCGTCGGATCGGAGACGATGGCCCGCGCGATCGCCACACGCTGCTGCTGTCCTCCGGAGAGCTCTCCGGGCTTGTGCGTCGCACGGTCGGCCAGGCCCACGAGCTCGAGCGCCACGGCCGCGTTCTGCCGGCGCCGCGCGGCGGGAAGTTTCGTCAGCAGCAGCGGCAGCTCCACGTTGCGCTGTGCGGAAAGCATGGGCAGGAGGTTGTAGAACTGGAACACGAACCCGACGTGCGCGGCCCGCCAGCGCGCGAGCGCCCCCTCGCCGAGCCGCTCGATCCGCTCACCGGCCACGGTGATCTCGCCCTCGGTCGGGGAGTCGAGGCCGCCGATCAGGTTCAGGAGCGTCGTCTTGCCCGAGCCCGAGGGGCCCATCAGCGCCACGAAGTCCCCCTGCGCCACCTCGAGGTCGATATGGTGCAGGACCTCGAGCCGCTGCTTGCCTCTCTGGTAGACCTTGCTCAGGTTGCGAATCTCCACCAATGCGCTCATGGACTCACTCCGATCCGATGACGACACGCCCGCCGTCGCGCAATCGCGCCGGCGGCGAACTGACGATGGAGGCGCCGTCAGGGATGCCCGAGACCGCCCGCATGTCCCCGCGGACGAGGCCAGGCCTGACGGCGTGCTCCCGGGCGCGGGACTTCTCGATCACGAATACGACACTTCGTCCGCCGCGACGCACGACGGCCGAGGCGGGCACCCATACCGTGCCCGCCGGGAGCCTCGAGGCGCTGCGCTTCGGCGCGCTCTGCAGGAATGACACGCGCACGCCCATCTGCGGCAGGATGCGCGGGTTCTTGCTGTCGAGCGCGACGCGCACCCGCACGGTGGCCTTGCTCTTGTCCGCCGTCGGCACGATGGCGATCACGTGCGCGGGAATGTTCCAGTCCGGATAGGCATCGAGCACCGCCACCGCCGGCTGCCCGGGGTGCACCCGTTCGATGTACGCCTCGTTGACATCGACGTCGACCTCGAGCGAGTCCATGTCGACGATGGTCGCGATGCCGGTCTGTGTGAAGCCGCCGCCGCCGAAAATGGGCGAGATCATCTCCCCCATCTGTGCCGCCTTGTCGACCACCACGCCGGAAAACGGGGCGCGCACGACCGTGTAGTCCTCCTGCACCTGGGCGGCCTCGACCCCGGCGCGATCCACCTGCGCCACACGCCGCTGCGAGAGGACCTGCGCTGCGAGCACGGCCACCTGGGTGCGGGCATTCTCGAGCACCTGTTCGGACACGAGATGCGCGCCGATCAGCGCCTGATCCCGGCCGAGGTCGACCCGGGCCTGCGCAAGCTGCGCACGGTATTGCCCGAGCAGCGCCTGCGCGGCCTGCCATTGCGCCCGCGCCTGCGCCAGGGTGGCGAGCTGCGAGCTGTCGTCGAGCCGTGCGAGGATCTGTCCGCGCCGGACATGCTCCCCCTCCTGGATGAAGACCTGGGTCAGGAGTCCGGAAATCTCCGAGGAAACGGTGGCCTCGCGCTCCGCGGTCACGTAGCCGCTCGCCTGAAGTACCGCCGTTGGAGCCGAGAGCGCCGAGGGCGCGAGAGCGGTGACCTCGCTCACCCGCACGACGCTGCCGCGCACGAAGAGGAAATATCCCGCCGCCGCGAGCGCCGCCAGCCCGGCCGCGGCGATGGCCAGCCACCACGGCCGTTGGGGGGCTTGCGCCTCATCGCGCTGTTCGCGATCGATCCTCAGCCGCGCGAGTAATTCGTTCTTGTCGGCCGTCATCCGCTGCCCCCGCAATCCCGTCGGCGCCGCTCCGGGCTCCCCTGCCGGGGCAGTATCACCGGAGCGGGGAATTATAGGCCCTATCGCCCTTTCGGCAACGTCACCCCGGAGCGCATCACGCGCCACGGTCCGCAAGCACGCCGTCGGCGCAGTCATCGAAACGGCCCCATCCTAGTGGAGCGCGTCGCGGCGGCGGCAGTGACGGGCATCAGCACCCGCGGGTGACAAACGTCACCCGATCCCTAGCGCTCCTCGGCGCCCAGGCGCAGTGCCGGGGTCGCGGCGCACGCCTCGAGCAACCCGCGGGCGCGCTGCCACTCGGGACGGGACCTGAGCTCCTCGCAGGTGTAATGCTCGCGGCCGTGCAGTCTGATCAGCCTGAGGCCCGAGGCCGGCTCCGGAGTGACCTTCAGGCGATCGAGCAGCCGCGCCACCGCCTCCCGCCGATTACACACCGGCAGCATGTCGCAGCCCGCCGAGAGCGCCCGCGCCGCCCGGGTCACGACGTCCCCATAGGCCTCCGCCGCGCCGCCCATCGACAGATCATCGGCAAACACGACGCCCTGAAACCGCAACCGCCCGCGCAGCACGTCCCGGATCCACTGCCGCGACAGGCTCGCGGGCGCATCGTCGACGGCCGGAAACAACAGGTGGCCGACCATGACCGCCGGCAGCCCGTTGGCGATCAGCCGCCGATAGGGCATGAGGTCGCCATCGAGGTCGATCAACTCCCGCCGGTCGACCGGCAGCGTCAGATGCGAGTCCGCAACCACCGCTCCGTGTCCCGGGAAGTGCTTGGCCGTGGCCGCCATCCCCGCCTCGCGCATGCCATGCGCGTACGCCGAGGCGAGTTGCGCCACCACCTCCGGCCGTGAATGAAAAGCGCGGTCGGTGATGAAACTCACCCCGTGATCGATGTCCACGCAGGGGGCGAACGACAGGTCCACCCCGTGCGCGCGCAGCTCCGCGGCCATGAGCCAACCCATCGTGTGCGCGAGGTCGAGGCCCTTGCGGGGATCCACGTCGAACTCGTGCCCGATGCGTCGCGCCGCGGGCAGCTCCGAGAAGCCCTGGCGGAAGCGCTGCACGCGCCCGCCCTCGTGATCCACGGCGACGATGAGCGATGGCGTGCGAAGAGCGTGAATGTCCGCGACCAGCTGCGTGAGTTGCGCCGGATCCAGGTAGTTGCGGGTGAAGAGGATGACCCCACCCACCAGCGGGTGGCGCAGGAGCTCGCGCTCCTCGGCGCTCACCGCCGTCCCCTCGAGATCGATCATCAAAGGGCCGAGGGTCATACTAACGGCAAGCCGGACCGCTCAGCACCGCGATGGACTCCACGTGCGCCGTATGCGGGAACATGTTCACCACGCCCGCCGCCTCGAGCGTAAAGCCGTACTCGTGCACCAGCGCGCCCAGATCCCGGGCGAGACTGCCCGGATGGCAGGAAATATACACCACGCGGACCGGCTTCAGTCGCGCCACCGTGCCGAGCATCTCCCGGGCCCCGACGCGCGGTGGATCGAGCAGAACGTGGGTGTACCTTGCGGCAAGCCACGGTGTTCCCTGCGGGATGGGCTGAGACAGATCCGCCACATGAAACTCGGCATTCCCGATGCTGTTGCCGCGGGCGTTGTGCCGGGCACGCTCGACCAGCGCGGCCTCGCCCTCCACCCCGACGACCCGGCCGGCCGACCTGGCGAGCGCCAGTGTGAAATTTCCGAGACCGCAATAAAGATCGAGAACCGAGGCGGACGGCGTGAGATCGAGCAGCTCGATCGCGCGCGAGACCAGCGCCCGATTGACTTCGCCGTTGATCTGCACGAAATCCGTGGGTTCGAAGGCGAGCCTCACGCCAAACTGAGGCAACTCGTAGTAAAGCGGCTGCCGCGCCGGTGCGGAAAGCTCCTCTACCGTCTGCAGCCCGCCCGGCTGCAGGAAGATGCGCGCCCCGTGACACGCGGCGAATGCCCGAAACCGCTCGAGGTCGGCCGTGGTGGGCGCCGAGAGGACCCTGAACACCAGCGCCACCGCGTTGTCCGCCACGGCCACTTCGATCTGCGGCACCTGTTGGCGGATATCGAGCGCGCCGATGAGCCCGGCGAGCCGCTCCGGCCACTCGTCCACCGGCGCGCCGAGCACCTCGCACCGGATGACATCGGCGACATAGGGCGCCATGCGCTCCCGGAACCCGACGACGACCTTGCCCTTCTTCGCAACGTACTTGGCGCCAAGCCGCGCGCGCCGGCGATAGCCCCACGCCGGCCCCTCGATCGGCGCGAGCCAACGCGGGCACTCGAGGCGCGCGACCCGCTCGAGGCTGTCGCGCAGCTCGGTTTGCTTCAAGGCGAGTTGCGCCTCCGGGGCAAGGTGCTGCAGCGCACAGCCACCACACACCCCGAAATGAGCGCACCGCGGCGCAACACGCTCCGCGGCCGGCTCCAGGACCTCGATGAGCCGGCCCTCGTCGTGCTGTCTGTGGCGGCGCACGCGCTCGAAGCGCACCCTCTCCCCGGGCAGCGCGCCGGCAATGAACACCGCCTTGCCCTCGCGGGCGATGCCCTCGCCATCGTGCGTGAGGGCCACGATGGCCGCCTCCTCGAGGGCCCGCGGGGAACGGGCCAGCGCCCGCGCGGCGCTCAAGCCAGGCTCTCCCAGGTGCGCAGGAACTCCTTGAAATGCGGCTCCTCGCCGGCGCGCAGCAGCGCCTTGACGCGCTCGGTTTCCTCGCTGTGGCGCTCGCGGGTCAGCCTGCCGCGCAGCAGCTCGAAGCGCAGGTACACGAGATAGGTGTTGAGCACGTCGGTCTCGCAATAGCGGCGGATGCCGGGGAGGTTGCCCGCGAGGTACGCATCCCACACCTGGGCGCCGGAGAAACCGAGCTTGCCCGGCAGGCCGAGAAGCGTCGCGATGCTCTCGAGCGAGGCCCGGCCCCGTCCCTGGAAACCCGACAATACATCCATCAGATCGATGTGCCGCCAGTGGAAGCGGCTGAGATAGTTGTTGTAGCGGAATGCCGGATCGTTCTCGCCGGTCTCCCAGTACCGGCCCGCCTGCACCCCCGCCCGCAGCGCCCGATAGGTCAGCACGGGCAGGTCGAACCCGGAGCCGTTCCAGGACACGAGGTCCGGCGAGAAGCGCTCGAGTCCATCGAAGAACCGCTCGATGAGCTCGGCCTCGGCGGCGCTCTCATCGCCGAGGCTCCACACCTTCAGGGTGTCGCGGCTGCGCAGCACGCAGGAGATCGCCACGATCCGGTGCTGCTCGTGCGGCAGGAACTCCCCGCCCGAGTCCTGACGGCGCAACGCGAACATCGCCTTGGCGACCTCCTCGTCGCCCAGTCCCTCGAGCCCGAACAGCCGCCGCCCGAGCGCCACATCGGGCACGGTCTCGATGTCAAATACCAGACAGTTCATGTTTGCGCCTTCATGAGTACCGCGACCGCGACCACCAGGCCCGCTTCGTCGGTGAGGGTGACATACCCTTCACCGATGCCGAGGGAGCGCCGGACCCGCTCGCCGCGCGCCGAGTACACCACCTCGGGCCGGCCCCAGGCGTTTTGCACCACCCCGACATCGCGGATCCACACCCCGTGCGCGAACCCCGTGCCCATCGCCTTGACGATGGCCTCCTTGGCCGCGAATCGCATGGCGAGAAAGCGCTCGCGACGCCTGGTGCGCGCGAGCTGCGCTTTCTCCTCGGGCATCAGCAGCCGCTCGATGAAACGCTCGCCGTGGCGCTCGAGAACGTGGCCGATACGCTCGGCGGAGAGCGCATCGACACCGATGCCGAAGATCATGCGCGCGCCGCCACCATCAACGCCTTCATCTGGCGCACCGCGGCGGCGAGGCCATCGAACACCGCGCGCCCGATAATGGCGTGTCCGATGTTGAGCTCGACGATCTCGGCGATGGCCGCGACCGGCTGGACATTGTGATAGTCGAGGCCGTGCCCGGCATGGACCTCCATGCCGAGGCGCGCCCCGAGGCGCGCGCAGCTCCTCAGGCGCTCGAGCTCCTTCGGCCTGGCCGCGCCACGGGCCTCGGCGTATGCCCCGGTGTGCAGCTCGATGGCGGGCGATGCGATCCTCGAGGCCGCCTCGACCTGGGCCGGCTCCGGATCGATGAACAGCGCCGTGCGGATTCCGCGGGCCGTGAGCCGGGCAACCGCCTCGCGCAGTTTCCCCTCCTGCCCGAGCGCATCGAGGCCGCCCTCGGTGGTGATTTCCTGACGCTTCTCCGGCACCAGGCAGCAGTCGGCGGGGCGCACCTCGGAGGCGATGGCGAGCATCTCCTCGGTCACCGCCATCTCGAGGTTCATGTGCGTCTTGATGAGACCTTTGAGGGTGTGGACGTCGGCATCCTGGATGTGGCGCCGGTCTTCGCGCAGATGCAACGTGATGCTGTCGGCGCCGGCCATCTCGGCGGCGAGCGCCGCATGCACCGGGTCGGGATAGCGGCCACGGCGCGCCTGGCGCAGCGTCGCCACGTGGTCGATGTTCAGGCCCAACGCAATGGATGGATGATTCACGGACATAGGTTACTGACTTTCCCGCTGAGGATGCACACCGCGCGCCACCGCCCTCGCCACGCCTCGCGTGGAGAGCTCCCGTCCCTCCAGGCACTCATCGAGCGCCGCCTTGAGCAGGATACGCGCATCGGCAAGCGCCCGATCCCAGGCGAGCTCTTCCCGATCGAGCGCGAGAAGCGATCGACCCGAGAGCACCCCCGGCCCATCGTCCATCACCCGGTAAAGGCCCTGCGAGGGCCGGAAACGGTAATAACCCCCGGCATCGATCGCCCGCCCGTCGATCTCCGCCGAGAGCATCACCCCGTAGCCCACGTTCGCGAGCAGGCGTCGCTCGAACAGACGCAGGGTCGGCTCGGGCGAAGCGCCGGCGCGCAACCGCTCGAGCGCCAGTCGGTAATCATCGAACAGCTCCGGCGCCGGATCGTGCCTGGAGGTGAGTTTCAGCAGCAGCTCGTTGAGATAGAACGCCGCCATCAGGCTCTTCGGGGGAAGCCCCGGAAGGTTCTCGGCGCACTCCGCGCCCGAGAGCTGCCCGGCGTCCCGCCCGAGATGAAACGACAGCAACAGCGGCTGGAAGGGCTGCAGCACCGCCGCGAGCCTCGATTTCGGACCGCTCACACCGCGGGCAAAGAGCGTCAGCCGGCCATGATCGCGCGCCAAAACCTCGAGGATCCGCCCGGTCTCGCGATAGGGCCGGTGGTGCAGCAGATATCCCGGCGCGAGCGGGATGCGGCGGGACTGGGAATTCATGGCGGCCTCCCGGTTACTCCAGCCCGAGGTCCTTCAGCGCGCGGGCGTTGTCCGCCCAATTCTCCCGGACTTTCACCCATAGCGTGAGATGCAGCCGCCGACCGAGCAGCGCGTTCAGTGCGAGCCTCGCGGAGCGCCCCACCCGTTTCAGCCGCTCACCCCCGGTCCCGATCACGATGGGCTTCTGGCCCTCGCGGTCCACCCAGATCGCGGCATCGACGTTGAGCAGTCCGTCCTCCTCGGCGAGGCGCTCGACCTCCACCGCGATGCCGTAGGGCACCTCCTGGTTGAGCTCGAGCGTCAACTTTTCGCGGATCATCTCCGCGATGCGGAACTTGACGCTCCGGTCGGTGAGCTCGTCCTGCGCGAACAGCGGCGGCGAGAGCGGCAGATTCGCCACGATCACATCGCGCAGCGGCTCGATGCCCGAGCCCTTGAGCGCCGAGACCGGCACCAGGGCCTTGAACGCATGCCGCGCTGCGAGTTGCTGCAGGTACGGCAGGAGCCGCTCCCTCGGGCGGACCTGATCGACCTTGTTCACCACCACCAGCGCGGGTCGTCCCGAGCGCACGATGCGGCCCAGGACGAGATCGTCCTCGGGCTTCCAGGCGAGCGCCGCCACCACCAGCACGACCAGGTCCGCATCCTCCAGCGCGGCGGCGGCGGTGCGATTCATCGCCTTGTTGAGCGCGCGGCGGGCCTCATGGTGCAGCCCAGGCGTATCGACGAAGGCGATCTGCGCGTGCGGCAGCTGCGAGAGTCCGATGATGCGGTGACGCGTGGTCTGTGGGCGCGGTGTGACGATGCTCAGCTTCTGCCCCACCAGGGCATTGAGCAGCGTCGACTTGCCGACATTGGGCCGTCCCACGAGCGCGGCGAAACCGCAACGGAAATCGGCCGGAGGAGATTCAGTCACGAGAGGCACCGGATGAGTTTTCGATGGCTGCGAGTATGCGCTCGGCGGCCTCCTGCTCGGCACGCCGGCGGCTCGAGCCCCGGCCCTGGGCGATCTGACCCAATGCGCCCACCCGGCAGCTGACCTCGAAGACCTGCGCGTGCGGCTCGCCCTGAACGCCGTCCACCGAGTATACCGGCAGCGCGAGGCCGCGCGACTGCAGGTATTCCTGCAACCTCGTCTTGGGATCCTTCAGGGCCTCGGGTGGCGGGAGAGCTGCGATGCGCGGCCCGAGCAGCCCGGTGATGAAGCTCTCGGCCGCCACGAGACCACCGTCGAGGAATAAAGCTCCACAGAGCGCCTCGAGCGCATCGGCGAGAATGGATTGGCGGCGAAAGCCGCCGCTCTTGAGCTCGCCCGAGCCGAGCTGCAGCGCCTCGCCCACCCCGAGCGAGGCGGCCGCCTCGGCGAGCGGCTCGGCGCTGACCACCCGGGCGCGCAACCGGCTCAAGTCCCCCTCGGTGGCCTCGGGGAACGCCTCGAACAGGTGCCGCGCCACGACGAGGTTGAGCACCGCATCGCCGAGGAACTCCAGGCGCTCGTTGTTCGGTCCCGGTGCGCTGCGATGGGTGAGCGCGGTACGGAACAGCGCCTCATCCCGCATCTCGTACGCGAGTTTCTCGCGCACCCAGCTCAGGGGCCCGGATCTATCCACCGCTGCCAAAGGTGACCGTCTTGTCGAACTTGACCTGCAGCGAGATGGAGGCAAAGAGCGGCGCGTAATCGTAATAGGCGGCCTCGAGATGCCAGCCGCCGCCATCGCGGGTGACCTGGATGTCCTGCACCGTGGGATAGTTGACCTCATCGATCTCGAAGTGCTTCGCGATGGCGTTGCGGATCCCATCGACGTTCGCCGGACCCCCGCCACTGCGATACTCGCCCGCCACCTCATCGAGCGTGTGCGACACGTTGAGGTAATTCAGATAGACCGGCACCAGGCGCACGCCCGAATAGACGACCAGGGCGAGCGGTATCAGCAGTATCAGCCAGCCGACCAGGGTTATTCCGCGTTGTCGTTGCATCCTCGAGTCTCCCGGGCTAGTGAATCTTCTTGCCGATCCGGCTCCAGATCGGCCCCCCCTTGCGCTCGATGTCCCAGTTGAACCAGATGAACTCGGCCTTGCCGACCAGGTTCTTCTCCGGCACGAAACCCCAGACGCGGCTGTCGTCGCTGTTGTCGCGATTGTCGCCCATCACCATGTACTCGCCCGGCGGCACCGTCATGTCCACGACCTTCTGCTCGAGCAGCGGCAGCGCATCCGGCGGCGGGTTGCCGCCGCAGATGTAGCCGCGCGCATCCGCCCGCGGGCAGCTCGGCAACGGGTCGGAGGTGACCTCGAGCGGCACGGGGCACAGCAGCGCCTGGTGCACGTGCGAGCCGAGGTGCTCGATGGCGATCTGCATGTTCTGGTAGCAGCCGTCATTGTAGGTGCCCGTCACCTTGAACGGCACGGGATGTCCGTTGACGGTGATGCGGTCCTCGTCCACCACCACATGATCGCCGGGCAGGCCCACGACGCGCTTGATGTAATCCTCCGACGGGTTGAGCGGATAACGGAACACCATGACGTCGCCGCGGTGCGGCTCGCCGGTATCGAGGATCTTCGTATGGGTGACCGGCAGGCGCAGGCCGTAGGCGAACTTGTCGACCACGATGAAGTCCCCGTCGAGGAGCGTCGGCATCATGGAGTCGGAGGGGATGCGAAACGGCTCGAACACGAAAGCGCGCAGCGCCAGCACGGCAAGGGCCACCGGGAAGAAGCTGCGCGCGTAGTCGACGGTGGTGGGCTCGATCTGCGCGGTGGCATCGAGCCCCGCTGCCCGGGCCGCGCGCTTGCGCCGCGGAGCGAACAGCAGCGCATCCACCAGCCAGGTCGCCCCCGTCACCGCGGTGATGATGACCAGCACGGCGCTGAAGTTGACGGTCTGGGTGGCGAATACCCACAGCACCACCGCCACGAGAAGAATCGGCAGGAGGCGGTAGCAGAAGCCGACCACCGCCGGCTCGGGCGCAGGCTGCCCGCCCGCCTTCACCCGGCGCGCGGGCTTGAACAGCCAGTCATCGACGACGCACACCAGCCCCACGGGGATCGCGAGCCACGCGAGGACGATGATGAGCTGCATCAGGAAGGACGGCATGAGGACTCCATGGGCGACTTCGGGAACGAATCGGACACTCGGGGAATGCAGCAATGCGTTTCCGGGAAACGACGGTATGTTGGACGTTGCCATGGCATTGCCGGCGCTACTTGCGGCCCACCTTGAGGACGGCGAGGAACGCCTCCTGGGGAATCTCGACGCGACCGAGCTGTTTCATGCGCTTCTTGCCTTCTTTTTGTTTCTCGAGGAGTTTGCGTTTGCGGCTGATGTCGCCGCCATAACACTTCGCCAGCACGTTCTTGCGCAACGCCTTGACCGTGGCCCGCGCGATGACGGCGCTGCCGATCGCCGCCTGCACGGCGACTTCGAACATCTGACGCGGAATGAGCTCCTGCATCTTGTCGACCAGCTCGCGGCCGCGCTGATAGGCGCTCTCGCGATGCACGATGATCGACAGCGCATCCACCCGCTCGGCGTTGATGAGCACATCGAGCTTCACCAGCGGCGCGGCCTGGAAGTGCGAGAACTCGTAATCGAACGAGGCGTAGCCGCGGCTCACCGACTTCAGCCGGTCGAAGAAATCGAGCACCACCTCGGCGAGCGGCAGATGGTATTGCAGCGAGACCTGGGTGCCGAGGTAGAGCATCTTCTTCTGCACGCCGCGCTTGTCGTTGCAGAGCTTGAGCACCGCCCCGACGTGCTCGGGCGGCACCAGGATGTTGGCGACGATGATGGGCTCGCGGATCTCGTCGATTTCGTTGGTGGGCGGGAGTTTCGCGGGATTATCGACATACCCGGCCGTGCCGTCCGTCCGGGCGACCTCGTAGACCACCGTGGGTGCGCTCGTGACGAGATCGAGGTGGTACTCGCGCTCGAGCCGCTCCTGCACGATGTCCATGTGCAGCAGCCCGAGGAACCCGCAACGGAATCCGAAGCCGAGCGCCCCGGAAACCTCCGGCTCGTAGTGCAGCGCCGAGTCATTGAGCCGCAGCTTCGCGAGCGCGTCGCGAAAGCTCTCGTAGTCCTCGGAATTCACCGGGAAGAGGCCCGCGAACACCCGGGGCTGGATCTGACGGAAACCCGGCAGAGGCGCCGCCGCCGGCCGGTTCTCGAGCGTGATGGTATCGCCCACCGGCGCCCCGTCGATTTCCTTGATTCCGGCGACGATGAAACCCACGTCCCCGGTCGCAAGCTCCTGCTCGACTATCGGCTTCGGCGTGAATCTCCCCAGGCGATCGACCGCGTGGGAGCGTCCGGTTGAGACCACGCGGATTTTCTCACCGGCACGCACCTTGCCGTTGACCACCCGCACCAGCGAGACGACCCCGACGTAGTTGTCGAACCACGAGTCGATGATCAGCGCCTGCAGGGGCGCCTGAGGATCGCCCTTGGGCGCGGGGATGCGCCGGATCAACGCCTCGAGCAGCTCGGGCACGCCCTCGCCGGTCTTGGCGCTCACACGCACCGCATCCTGCGCCTCGATGCCGATGATCTCCTCGATCTCGTGCTTGACCCGCTCGGGATCGGCCGAGGGCAGGTCGATCTTGTTGATGACCGGCAGCACCTCGAGGCCCTGCTCGAGAGCCGTGTAGCAATTGGCCACGCTCTGCGCCTCCACCCCCTGCGAGGCGTCAACGACCAGCAGCGCTCCATCGCACGCCGCGAGGGAGCGGGAGACTTCGTAGGAGAAATCCACGTGCCCGGGAGTATCGATCATGTTCAGCTGATAGCGCTGCCCGTCCTTGGCGTCGTAGTAGAGCGTCACGCTTTGGGCCTTGATCGTGATGCCACGCTCACGCTCGAGGTCCATGGAATCGAGCACCTGGGACTGCATCTCGCGGTCCTCGAGGCCTCGGCACAGCTGAATGAAGCGATCGGCAAGGGTGGACTTGCCATGATCGACGTGGGCAATGATGGAAAAGTTACGTATGAACCGCATGAATCCGGGCCGCGTTCTCTGCCGCGCCAGATTTTCAGCGGCCGCGCGATTATATAGTGTGCGCGACTCGCCGTTACAGCTGCGTGGAGTCTCGGGTCAAGCCCGGGCTCGCAGCAACCTCTCGAGCTCCTGAGGATCGAGCCGGTGCCGGCAGACCACCGAGCCATCGAGCAGCAGCACCGGAACATGCAGCCCATGGCGGCGCTGCAGCACCGGATCGTCATCCACATCGACGATCTCGAGCGCCGGCAGGGGTAGCGTCCGCCCGAGCTCGTGCAGTTCGGCGAGCATCTCATCGCACAGGGGGCAGTCCCTGCGGTGTACCAGGGTCAGGGTACTCACGGCCGGGGGGGATGCGCGAAGGGCCCCGGGAGCGGGGGGTACGCGAGACGCTGGTCCCGCACCGAATCGGCTATGGAGCGCACCGTGCGCGCAGGCACCTCGCCAACCGCCGTCACCCGATGCCCCTGCACGAAGGTGGAAAACACATAGGAAGCGCCCATCCGGGCCGACTCGATCGCAGGCTTGCCGGAGGTGGCGGGCGCGGTCTTGCGCTCGACGAACACGGACACCGAGGCGAGGCCATCGGTATAGACCAGATGATCCACCTGACCCGGGGTTCCCGGCATGGTCTGCGCGGCACGCATGGCCATGTGGAACCCGGGTGGCAGCCACAGCGCGCCCCAGGCGGAGGCATCGCCCGCCTTCGGCGCCGGCGCGTCATTGCGCAGCCAGCGATAGCCTGCCGTCGAGATGTCCGGCTCGAACGCGGAGTCCGGAATGCTCGAGCGGACCGTGAGGCTCGCAAAAGCGATCTGCTCGATGACCTCACCGCCGTGGCGGGTATCCCAGAGCTGGATCTTCAGCGGCATGCCGTCCCGATCGATCCACAGCCGGTAGCCGTAGCGATACTCATCCTTCGGCATCACCGTGATCAGGCGCGTATCGCGCTGATCGATCCGCATGTGCGCCACCTGGCGAATCCGGTAGAAGTGCGCGGTCTCGGCATCGATGACGGGGATGCCGCCGAGGAGCGAGCTCCTGGGGAGCATGTGCTCGACCAGCACCACCTTCTTGTCCGGCAGGTAGACCGTCAGGTCCGGCCCCTTGCGGATGAACTCGCGCCCGGAACCGTCGAGGGAGGTCAGTCGCTCACAGACCACGCCGTTCTCGACCCGATGGATGATGCGCAGCATCTCCACTCGCCCGCCCTGCCAGTGAGCAAAGGTGCCCTCGTAATCGAGCGTGGTCAGCGCGTGATTCATGCGCGCGAGCCATTGGGTTGGCTCGGCCGCATGCGCCGCGCTGCCGAGGACCCAGGCGAGCGCCAGGACGGCGAGGCGGTCTCTACCGCGCAGCGTGGGTCGCATGACCGTGGCTTGGGGGCACCCGCTGGCCGGCGGAGGGACTGAGGGTTCCCGGATCGCTCACCATCAACGAGGAAAGCAGACTCCCGCGGCTGATCGGCCAGGAATACGCGCTGTGCGCCACGACATAATCGGCAAGCTGCGTGGGCGGAATCATCATCATGGGCGCACGCCGCCGTGAGACCGGCGGCACCACGAAACTATCCGGAGCGCGGGGCGCGGCGGTCGCGGCGGTCGCGGCGGCCGGCGCCGCCGTGCTCGCCACCGTCGCCACCCCGACCAACGGGACCGTGCCGAACGCGTGCGAGCGCAGCCACAGGATCGACACGGCGGCGACCCCCGCGGCAAGTCCCGCCCCGGCCGCCAGCCGGACCCAGTCGCGCACGCCCGCCGCGGCCGGGGCCGCCGCCTCGAGCAGCGGCTCGTGTGTCAGGGCGGCATTCACCCGGCCGGCCACCGCGCTCTGCA
>DAHVQK010000059.1 GCA_027317845.1 Gammaproteobacteria bacterium | reverse complement strand
CTGGGACGGCATCGCCGCCTACTGCGATCCGCGCAACAAGGTCTCCCTCGGCTTCGTCGAAGGCTTGAACAACAAGATCCGTGTCATCCAGAGACGAGCCTACGGTCTGCACGACGAGGAGTACCTCAAGCTGAAGGTCCTGACCTGCATGCTTCCGGAGCTCTGATCAAAAATTGAGCAAAACCTACCCACACGATTTCACGAAGAGCCGTAAAAATCAGCGGGCCCATTTTCCCGTCAGAGGAACAGGTGGATGAAAATAAAACATCCGATGATCGCCGGGACCGCGGCGCTCCTGATCGGGTGCGCCCATGCGGATGGGTTCAGTGGCAGATGGATCGATACGTCCCAAGGAAACCCATTTACCGTCAGCAACCTCGGGAACGGGCACCACTCGGCTGCGATGCAACGCGAGACCCCAAATGGGGCGGGGGTGAAGGTCCACTGGACGACGGTGGCTGTGTACGCATTCACTCGTCACGGAGATCGGCTCGAGGGACATCTCCAGCACGCCCCGATGCTGACATTCACCTTGAAGCATAAGGGCGCAGGCCACCTCATGCTGATCGGCCACGTCCTGCGCGGCAGGATCGTATTTCGCAGAAGCCACTAGGCTTGCGCGATGCGGGACGAAACCAGGAGTGGCCGCGCGGCCTGACCCAAACCCGGAGCTCTGCGGAATACCCGCGGCGGTTCAGTGGGCTCGTCAGCTCGTCCCGATGACCACACGGCGCTGCCGTCCATGACTGTTTTGAAGGAGAGACATCACGATGAGCATCACCATCACCGCCTTCGAACGATCGCCCGACGGCGGCAAGGGGCTGGCGCGCGATACGCGCGTTCGGTGGGCGCTGGAAGAGGTGGGCCAGCCCTACGATGTCCGATATCTGTCGTTCCAGGCGATGAAGGAACCCGCCCATCTGCGTCTTCATCCCTTTGGCCAGATTCCGACATACGAAGACGGCGATCTGGTCTTGTTCGAAACCGGCGGGATAGTGTTTCATATCGCCGAGCAGCATGCGGGTCTGTTGCCTAAGGATGCGCATGCCCGCGCGCGCGCGATCGCATGGATGTTTGCCGCCCTCAATTCCGTGGAGCCCGGCCTCCTGGAGCTCGTCATCGCCAAGTTCCACGAGGGCGACAAGCCGTGGAGCGGGGAGCGCACGCCATTGATCGTGGACCGCATTCGCCAGCGCCTGGGCCAGCTTTCCACCCGGCTTGGCGATGCCGAATGGCTGGATGGCGCCTTCAGCGCGGGTGATCTGATGATGGTTTCGGTGCTGCTCAGGACGAGAGCATCAGGCATCCTGGAGGAATTCCCGAACCTCGCGGCATATGTGGCCCGTGGCGAAGCGCGCCCAGCCTACCAGCGCGCTTTTGCCGCGCAGTTGGCGGCCAACGCCGGCAAGCCACCCGCTCACTGAGCAAGCCCGGCGCAGCGCCCGATACCGCAGGCGGAACCTGGGTCCGCTCCACGGGGTCTGGCCTTCGACAGCCGGACCTCCGGTGCCTGGAATGGGAGCGGTTCTAAGCAGGGTGGGTCGGCGCAATACCCGACCTCGACCCGATGCAGGCGCTCCCCGCGTGATGGAGTCACGGAGAAAAGCTCCGGCTGTCCGTCTTGCCCGAGATGGGCGGTGAAACCGATCGGACGATACTCGGGTGCCGCGCCATAACGATCGGCGAGTTCGCTATCGGGTAGAACGCGCTGCTCGCGCAGGATGAGAATCGAGCGGGTAATGTGCTCGACGGAAACAGGAGACATCCTTCAGGATTCGGCTGCGTGGGATTCACGCGGCCAACCAAATCCTCGACAGCGTGCCGCCGATCTCGGAAGAGCTCGCGCATCGTTGCGCCGCCGACCGGTGCGCTCTGTGACCGCCTGAGGTAGCATCACGCGCCAGGCAGGGCGTGGAATCGCGGACGGGTTCTGAAAGGGCGGACATGACTGAACAAGGCTTCGAAGTACCGTCACCGCACGAGAAGCTGATCGAGCGTCACGCCGAAAATGACAGTCTCGCACAGCGGATCGCACTGGTGACGGCCATCCTGGCGACCATCGGCGCGATCGTCAGTTACCAGTCTGGTGCCAACCAGAATCAGGCCATGTTCCTGAAGAATGAGAGCATCCGAAAACAGGCTCAGGCGTCCGACCAGTGGGCGTTCTACCAGGCTACATCGATCAAGCAGCACATCGCCGAGGACATGGCCGGCATCGCGAGCGATGCCGGGCAACGCGGCAAGCTGCTCGCGCGCGCCGGGCACGAGGCCTCTAAGAAGGTGGAAATCAGGCAGACCGCCGAGCGGCTGCAGCGCGAATCGCAGGCCTTCAACGAGCGCTCCGAGCGGGTGTTGCGCCCTCATGAGCGCATGGCGCTGGGCATGACCCTCATTCAGATTGCCGTGGCGCTTGCCTCCATCACGGTGCTGACCCGCAGGAAATGGCTCTTCTGGGGCGCCATGCTCTCGGCCCTGGTCGGTATCGCCGTCGCGGCGAGCGGACTGATGTGATCTCGGAGCGGGTGCGCCGCAACCGACGCCATCTTGACATCGTGTGCCCGCAGAGGGGTTGGCGGCTTCGCCCGGGCCGCGGCGAGTCAACAGTCCGTAGCGCACACGGAGTGGATTGCACTACGCCCGAGAGAAATTCGGGCCAGGGCCGCCGCGCGCGATGCCCCCGCCCCGACGTGCTAAGCTCCATCTGCACCAGGAGATCCAGGACCGACCATGACGACCGACCGATTGACGCCACTGCTCGCGCAGCGGCCGTGGCTGCTGGCCGACGGGGCGATGGGCAGCAATCTGTTCGCGCGAGGGCTGACGAGCGGAGAAGCCCCGGAGCTGTGGAACACGGAACATCCGCAACGGATCCGCGAGCTGCAGCGCAGCTTCATCGAGGCGGGCGCCGACATCATCCTGACCAATAGCTTCGGCGGCAACCGGCATCGCCTGAAATTGCACCACGCCGAAGGTCGAGTCGGGGAGCTCAATGAGGCCGCCGCACGTCTCGCTCGCGCCGAGTCCGATCGGCAGGACCGCCTGGTGCTCGTCGGCGGCAGCATGGGGCCGACCGGGGAGATCCTGGCGCCGCTCGGACCGCTCTCGGCGGCCGAGGCGAGGGAATCCTTCGCGGAGCAGGCGGCCGCGCTCGCCCGGGGCGGTGCCGACATCCTGTGGATCGAGACGATGTCCTCGGCGGAGGAAACCGAAGCGGCGATCGAAGGGGCGCGGCGGGCGGGGCTTGCGATCGTCACGACGCTGAGCTTCGACACCAACGGCAGGACGATGATGGGCATCACGCCCGCCGAACTCGCCGGTCTTTCCCAGAAACATCATCTGGCTGCCTGCGGCAGCAATTGCGGCGTGGGCGCCGCGGAGATGGTGGCGTCGATCCTCAATCTCGCAACGGCGGCGGATCCGGCGGCGATCCTCGTCGCGAAGGCGAACTGCGGAATCCCGCAATACGTCGATGGCGCGATCCGATTCAACGGGACACCCGAGCTCATGGCCGAGTACGCCCGCCTTGCTCTCGATGCCGGCGCGCGCATCATCGGTGGCTGCTGCGGGACCACGCCGGAGCACCTGCGCGCGATGCGCCAGGCGCTCGAGACGCACGTGCGTGGTGCGAAGCCCTCGCTCGAGACGATCGAAGCGCGGCTCGGAGCCCTGACTGCGGGAGCCGCGGCGCAGCTGCGCGGCGAGATGGATCGTCAAGCCGGCGCCGCGCCCGGCGCATCCCAACGCCGCCCTTCGCGGCGGACGGCGGCTCGCGGGGAGTCGTGAGAGTCTCCGCAAGCGAATCTTCCGACATCAGAGGCGGTGGCGCGTCAGTTCGTGGCGACTGTTACCTTGCGTCATCTCGGCAAGGGTGCCGGCGCCACAGCGCAAGTCCATCGTCTGGCGGATGGCACGATCGCATCCTTCGCGGCCGGTACCCGGCTCATACCGGCGCAGCGGTTTCCCGATCGGCGTGACGTGTGGGTGGATGGCAAGGCGTTGCTGGAGGTTCCGGAAACCCGAGGACCCCTGACCATCCGAACGCCGCTCCTGCGCATCGAAGTGATCCGGCCCTCGACGCTGCTCGTCACCGCCCGTCCGCGCCAGGCGGGCGAGGCGGTGCGGGTTCTCAACGGCGAGGTGATCGTTGGCAAGCGCTATCCCTCGCATTACCCGGTGCCGGATGATCTGCATGCAGGCGAGATGGCCATGGTGAATTTCACGATCGATCTGATGGAGAAAGAGCCGATCGGTGCGCGCTCGCGCGCGCACATGGACGAATGGGTGAAGACGCTGAGATGACCGTCCGACCCCGGGGTCGGCGCCACAGACTCGGCTGATATCGGCACGCTCGTGTCCCCCGCCCGGAGGATGCGGGCCGGACGGTGAGCTCCATGATCGAGTCTGCGCATCCAGCGGCGTATCGCCAAGGAGAACGCACATGCGATATCGGTCACTCAAGGCTTCGCGTCTGAAGGTGCCGGAATGGAGCTTCGGCGCGGTCACCTTCGGTGGCAAAGCCCCGCTGTCTTTGGCGTTGGGGCGCAGCGGCGTCGAGGAAGTCACACGGCTCGCGGACCTTTGCCTCGAGGCGGGAGCGAATCTGTTCGATACCGCCGACGTCTATTCCGACGGACAGTCCGAGGACATTCCGCGAGCGGCGATCAAGGGTCGACGCGGCAAGCGCCGTGACGCCAGCCTATCCCTACGATCCGTACCGCGCTCACGATGGATTCACGCGGCTCAATCCTCCCCCGGTGTGAGCGAAAGCACCGAGATGCATGCCGACCCGGGCCCGCTCGCCTCGACCTTCGCACTGCGGCGCGATGAGAGGTCCGCGTCGCAAGCCGCCGCGACGGCTGCCCGCGCCGCGCTTCAAGACGCCTGAACCGCGGCCGCCTTCGCCTGAGGCCATCTCCCTCGCGCCCGTGCGATGCGCGCTGCATCCGTGGCGTGGCTGCCACAACGATGCGCGGCGATCGTTCCCGGCTTAAACTGGCGCCCATGAGCAATATTCCGAAACCTTCGCAAGAGCCGCGCCCGGCATTTGGAACCGTGCTGGCGCCCACCATGACCATGGCCCGCTTCCAGAACGGCGAGTGGGGGCCTTTCGAGGCGCGGCCGTGTGCGCCCATCGAGCTGCACCCGGCTGCGCACGTGCTGCACTACGCCAGCACCTGCTTCGAGGGCTTCAAGGCCTATCGCTGGGCCGACGGCAGCATCAACGTGTTTCGGATGGACCGGCACATCGAGCGCATGCGCCAGAGCGCGCGGGCGCTCGTGCTGCCGGAGCCGGACTCACGGCGACTCGAGGAAATGATCCTCACCGCCATCGAGCGCAACCGCGACACCGTGCCGGAGTCGCCCGGTGCGCTCTATCTGCGGCCCATCCTCTTTGGCACCACACCCAATATCGGCG
Source organism: Gammaproteobacteria bacterium (assembly GCA_027317845.1). GTDB lineage: Bacteria > Pseudomonadota > Gammaproteobacteria > Steroidobacterales > Steroidobacteraceae > 13-2-20CM-66-19. Next base: position 7,199 of record DAHVQK010000059.1, on the reverse strand, counting down.
CCGCCGGCGCGGCAGCCACCGAAGCGACCCTCATCGTGCTCGCGAGCCCGGTGTGGGACTACTTCGCCGGCGGCATGAAGCCACTCAGAATCTACGTCGAGGACGTCAACGCGCGCACGGCCTCGCAGACCGGCAAGGTCAAGACCGGTGGCAACTATGCGGCGGCCCTCGGTCCCACTCTCGAGGCGCGGCGCCGATACAACGTCGACCAGGTGTTGTTTTGTCCGGGCGGATCGGTCCAGGAGACGGGCGCCTCAAACTTCATGCTGTTTCGCGAGGGGCGGGTGCTCACGCGCAGCCTCGACTCGACGTTTCTCCATGGCGTGACCCGCGACTCGGTGCTCACTCTGGCGCGGGAAGCGGGTTACCAGGTCGAGGAGCGGGTGTTCGACGTCGCCGAAATGCTGCAGTGGGCGCGCGACGGAGAGGCCGCGCTTTCCGGTACGGCCGCGGTGCTCGCGGGTGTCGGTACCTTCGTCTATCACGGCGAGGAGCACAAGGTTGGAAGTGGAGACGTCGGGCCTCACACGCGCAAACTGCGCGAGCGCCTCGTGTCCATCCAGCGCGGCGAGACCCACGATACACACGGGTGGACGCGGAAGATCTGACCGTCACGGCTCATCGAGCCCGGTAGCCGCGGGGCGGGGTGCCCCGCGGCTACAAGTGGCAGCCGAGCTTCACCCACAGCATCCGGGCCGGCAGGAGATAGAACGACTCGCTGCCGAACTCACTCGCCGTCACGGGCGGGCGGCGGTTGGTGAGATTGGTGCCATCGAGCGTCACGCTGTAGTGGCCCCACCGGTAACCGAGCTGCGCGTGCAGAGTCGCATAGCCGCCCACCGGCGCGGTGTTCTCCTCGTCGAGAAATCGCCGGCCGACGTATTGGCCGATGAGCGAGGCGGTGAGTCCATGCGCGGGCGTATAGAGCGCCCCGGCCGAGGCGAGAAAATGCGGTGAGAGCGGCAACTCGCGCCCGGCCACGTTGACCGTGGAAACCCCGTCGAAAAAGAGATACCGCGTGTAAAGCGCATCGTGATAGGAGGCGGTCGCGATCAGTGCGAGGCCCCTGAGGGGGTCGTAGTGCAGCTCGAGCTCCGTGCCCCGTAACCGCTCGCCGCCGGCATTGACGAGCGCGCCGGAAGGGGTCGAGACCACGAGGTTCGAGAAATCGAGCTGGAACGCCTCGAGCTGGTAATTGAGGCGTCCCTCGAGCGCCTCACCCTTCAAGCCCGCCTCGTCACTGTCGGCCGTCTCGGGGCTGAGCAGCGCCGGGGTGTAGTCCGGCCCGAAATCGATGGCCGCCGGCTTGAACGCCTGCCGATAGTCGGCATACAGGTGCGCCTCGTCCCGCCCGAAGCGCCACAGCCGATAGCTCACGCCCACCGTTTCGGTCGGCTTGAGGAGGGTCTTGCTCACCGTCTGTGCCAGCAGCACCGGTGGCGGCAGGGTGAGATCGCTTGAGCTCTTGTGCTCGTAGGCCTCGTTCAACCGGACCCCGGCGACGATGTCCCAGCGGGCATTGGGACGGAAATCGAGCTGTGCGTACTGACCGGCGAACAGACGCCGGTCATCGAGCGCACCGATCTCATTCGGCGGGAGCGTCCAGGTGGGCGGTGGAACGACCGAGCCGTCGAGGGGCACCGTGTAGGCGCCGTTGCCGTTCAGGGTCCATTGCACGCCGCGCCCGTAGAGCAGATCGGTGCCCACCAGTACGTGCGCATGCCGGGAACCGCTGATCGCGAGGTGCGTATCGAGGTAACCGTCCTCGATCAGACGGTGCTGGTTCTGGGTGTCAGCCGCACCACTGAGATCCGGGTGCAGGAACGCGCGAATGTCCGTGACCTTCGAGTACGCGTAAGAGACTCTCGTTTTCCACTGTCCCAGTGGCACCGGATGCGAATAATCGAGCGAGAGCTGATACGCGTTCTCATTGATCCGCGCGTCCGCCGGGTTGAAGTTGGCGTTGACGGGGGTGAGCGGGGTGAGTGTCGCACCGCTGCGGATGACCGGACTCGGCGGCACATCGTTCACGAATGAGAGATTGGCGTCGATGCGCAGCGTGCCGCCACCCACATCGAGCGCACCACGGTACAGCCCCCGCTCATCCGCGACCGACTCGCGTCCATCGGCGAACCCCAGCCGCTCTCCGTCGATGGCCAGGGATTGCCGATACGAGCCCAGTTGCGGCAGCGCGAGCGCCGCCGAGCCGCGCAGCGATCCGTAGGTGCCGTAGGACAGGTCGGCTTCGTTGGACGCCTGGCCCGCGGGATAGTGCAGCACCTGCACGACGCCGACGAAGGAGGTCGCGCCGTACATCACCGGGGCGGAACCTTTCATCACCTCGATACGATCGACATCGGTCAGATCGAGGGTCGGGATCGCCGGGTTGAATGCCCCACCCCACGGCACACCGTCGACGACGAGCAGAAACGCGTCGAACTCGTGCAGGCCCCAGAACGCAGGCACGGCGCTCGAGGGGCCGGCATCGCCGCCGGCAGGCGCCTCGACGCCCGAAACCAGGCTGAGCGCGCTCGCCATGTCCTGCGCACCCAGGGCCCCTAGCGTCTTTCCCGAGACGACCGAGATGTCGATTGGAATGCGCCCCTCCGGTTCCGGGGTGCGTGTCGCGGTGACCACGATGGTGCGCAGTGAATCAGCCCGCGCAGGTGAAGGTGCCGCGACCAGTGCGCCGGCACAGGCAGCGGCCACGAGCGCCGGCACGGTGGATCTGTTTCTCATGAAGGGGTGGCACTATAGGGGGCGCTCCAGGCTCCTACCATCGGTCGGACTCGCCGCGGGCGCGCAATCCCGTCGGTTGGGCGCATATCGGGCGGGCGCTTGGGGAGCCGCGCGCGGCTGGCTTCGGCACCGGCGTGCCTTCGGGCGCTGCGCCCGCTGATCCACCGTCCCGCGATGCGCGTAAGATCCCTCCCGAGGGGCGGTGGACGCGGTGCGATGGCGCCGAAGCGAGTGTCGCCGGTGAGATACGGGCCCTGTCTGCAACGCTGCCTGGTCGGCGTGCTTTGCGCGGTCCTGCCACTCGGGGGATCGTGGCCGCCGGCTCGCGCCGCCAACATCCGTCCTTCCCCGAGCGCGATTTTCCTCATCGCCCAGGGCGAGCTGTCGGATCCCTTCTTCGCACACTCGATCGTCCTGGTGATGAGCAATGTGGCGCCCGCCCCAGTCGGTATCATCATCAACAGGCCCACTCCGATCCCCGTCTCCAGGCTCTTTCCGGATGTCGAGCGCCTTCGCCATGCGCCGGCCAAGGTGTATTTCGGGGGCCCCGTCGATTTCACGTCGGTGTGGTTCCTGTTTCGCGCCGGACACGTGCATCGCCACTCGGTCCGTGTCCTCGATGGGGTTTTCCTGAGCGCCGACGCCAGGCTGTTGCGGCATCTGCTCGCCCGACGCCGCCCGATGGCGGGTCTGCGGATCTTCGTCGGTCATGCCGGTTGGGCGCCCGGTCAGCTGCAGGCTGAAATCCGGGCGGGCGACTGGACTGTGAGGAAGGTGAAACCAGCCACGATCTTCGGCCACCGCTCGCAATACCCCTGGCCTTCCCCGAGCATGCCCCAACACAGTGCATTGCGACCGGCGGTGGCGCGAAGGATCGGCCGGGCGCGCGCCGGCTGTTCGCGGTGCCGGCGGAACTTAGGCGGGCCGCGGATACTCTGACGGGGTGCGGCGGGTTGATCGTTCGCAGCCGCACCGGGAGAGCCATGCTCCGGTCCGCGGCCGATCTCTCTCATGGGGAGCGAGTCCGCCCTCTTGTCGGAGGGAGGCGTGACTCCCGTTGGCCGGTAAGGTGGTATGAACAGAGTCTAGACGGCCGACCACCGGTCATCGCCGCAGTCAACAAGGGAGCGCTGGAAATGTTCGACAGTCCGTCCGAAGAAGCCGCCTACAGCTCGATCGCCTTTCTCGGCGGGAGCGGTCGTGGGCGCGACCCCGAGGGCCCGCGACGGCCGCCGGGGCCTGTCAGGAAGGTGGCCCCGAAAGATCCGGCGGCGCACGTGATGACCGATTTCACCGCGGACTCCCCGGTCACCATCGCGCCGGATCGCTCGATCGATGAGGCGCTGCGCGAGATGATCGTCGCGGGGGTGCGCGCGCTGCTGGTCGTGCGCGGCGAGGTCACCGTCGGTCTCATCACTTCCTACGACATCCAGGGCGAGCGTCCCCTGCAGTTCCTCAGCACTTCCGGCTTCACGCGCCACGATGAGATCGAGGTGGGCCACATCATGACGCCCTGGGAGAAGGTTCCGACGCTCGATGCACAATGGGTGGCCTCGGCCAGGGTGACCGACGTGATTCGCGCCTTCAAGGTCCATCAGGCATCCCACATCGTGGTGCTCGAGTACGCGGAGCAGGGTGGCGCCTTCGTGCGAGGCCTGTTCTCCCGCACTCAGCTCGAGCGGCATCTTGGACCATCGATTTAGGCACTCGAGTTGATCGAGCGCGCAAAGGTGGCTACATTGGCCCTGTCGAGGCACGGCAGGCAGACGAGTGCGCGATCCCGCGAGCGTAGGTCTGGACCGACACCACCCGGGCGGAGGCTATGTCGAGAAATTATTCCGTAAATCCCCCGCTCGACATCCTGCAGTTTCTGCGCGCAGGTCTACGCGAGCCGCGCCGCGTCGGCGCCGTGGCGCCCTCGGGCCGGGCGCTCGCGAGACTGGTCACCTCGGAGATCTCCCCCGCCCGCGGCCCGGTCATCGAGTTGGGGGCCGGTACGGGGGCGGTCACGCGCGCGCTGCTCGATCGGGGTGTGCCGGAGCAGCAGCTGGCGCTCATCGAATCGGATCCGCAGCTCGCGAGGCTGCTCAGGTCGCGATTTCCCGCGGCGCAGGTCCTGGACATCCCCGCTCAGCGACTGCGTCACGTGGACCCGTTCGACGGCAATGCGGCCGCTTCGATCATCAGCGGCCTGCCGCTGCTCTCGATGCGCAAGCGCGAGGTCATGAGCGTGCTGCACGGCGCGTTCAGCCGGCTCGAACACGGCGGCGCCTTCTACCAGTTCACCTACGGTCCGCGCTGTCCGGTTCCCGCGGCAATCCTTAGGCGGCTTGGCCTGCGCGCCAAGCGCATGGGCTGGGTGGTGAACAACCTGCCTCCCGCGGCCGTCTACCGGATCGAGCGCTCCGCCCGTCGTTCCTCCCGCTCGCGCGGCGCCTGAAGTCCCTTCCGGGGGCGCGGCGGGGTCCGCTCAATGCCCGTGCCGGTGATGGATGTCGGGATAATGCGCGTGCGAGTGGGTCAGCGGCTCGTGCTCGTGCTCGTGGTCATGAGGCTCGCGGCCGTCCCAGTCGAAATGATGATGGTGGCCATGGTGCGCGTCGTGGACGTGGCTGTGCGCGTGGCGCATCGGACCATGGGTATGCGGGTGCGCATGCTTCTCGGTCAGATGCAGCCACACACCGGCGCCCATCAGGAGTGCGGCGATCCAGAAGACCGTTTCCGGCATCCGAGGAAACAGCAGCAGTGACGCCGCGGCGCCGATGAACGGAGCGGTGGAGAAGTAGGCCCCGGTGCGGGCGGCTCCGAGGTGGCGCAGGGCCAGCACGAACAGCGCGAGGCTGATGCCATAGCCCAGGAGCCCCACCAGTGCCGCCCCCACGACCTGCGGCGCGGCCGGCCAGGGTGCGCCGATCTCGGCCGCGATGGCGAGATTGACGCCACCTGCGACCAGGCCCTTCAGCGCGGCGATCACCACGGGGTCGCCCACTGACACTTTTCGTGTCAGGTTGTTGTCCATCGCCCAACAAGCGCAGGCGCCGGCGATCCAGGCGGCGCCCTCACTCCCCCCGAGCGACAGACTTCGCGGCCAGGCGAGGGCCACGCCGCCCGCGATGATGGCGATCATACCCGCGAGGATGCGCCGATCGAAGTTCTCCCTGAAGACGGACCAGGCGAGCAGCGCCGTAAACACGCCCTCCATGTTGAGCAGCAGCGAGGCGCTGGCCGCCGGCACCTGCCGCAGTCCGGTCATCAACAGGACCGGGCCGAGCACCCCACCCATCGCGATGGCGCCCGCGAGCCAGGGCAGCCCGCTCCAGCGCCGCAGAGTTCCGGTGCGAGGCCGCCCCTGGATCCGGGTGCGCAATGCCCACCACAGGCTCAGGCCGAGGCCACTGCCGGCGTAGAGCAGCCCCGCCAGCAGCACCGGCGGTGTCCGAGTCGACAGCAGCTTGGCAAACGGGGTGCTCGCGCCGAACAGCGCGGCGGCGATCAGGGCGTAGAGCACGCCCCGGCGCATGCTTTCCTCAGTATCGCCCGGCGGCCCCATGGGAGGGCACCGTGGTTGTGGTTCGCCGCGCGAGCAAATCGTAGACGTCCGCTCCGGTGATCTCGACGTCCGCCCAATCTCCGGGCTTCAGTCCCGTCCCGGCGATCCGCACCACGCCATCGATCTCGGGCGCGTCGGCTTCGCTGCGCGCAATCGCGCCGCCTTCCTCCACCGAGTCCACGAGCACCCGCATTCGTTGCCCGATCCGCCGCTGCAGGCGCCGCGCGCTGATCGCGGCGGCCCGCTCCATGAACCGCGCGTAGCGCTCTTCCTGGACATCCTGCGGCACGTGATCGGCCAGCTCGTTGGCGGCTGCGCCTTCCACAGGGGAGTATTTGAAGCAGCCGACCCGATCGAGCTGGGCCTCATCCAGCCAGTGCAGCAATTCCTCGAACTCCGCATCCGTCTCCCCGGGAAAGCCCACGATGAACGTGCTGCGCAACGTCAGGTCCGGGCACTGCCGCCGCCACTGGTGTATGCGCGCGAGCACGTCTTCGCTGTGCGCGGGCCGCCGCATGCGTTTCAACACGCTGGGGCTGCCGTGTTGGAACGGTATGTCGAGATAGGGAAGCACGCGTCGCTCGGCCATGAGAGGGATGACCTCGTCGACGTGTGGATAGGGGTAGACGTAGTGCAGGCGTATCCACACGCCGAGCGTCCCCAACGCGCGGGCCAGGTCGATGAAGCGCGTCTGGTAATGCGTATCATGCCAGGTCGCGGGAGCGTATCGGATGTCCGCCCCGTAGGCGCTGGTGTCCTGGGAGATGACCAGGATCTCCTTGACGCCCGCCGCCGCAAGGCGCTCGGCCTCCCCGAGCACCTCGTCGATCCGGCGGCTCGAGAGCCGGCCGCGCAGCGCGGGGATGATGCAGAAGCTGCACGAGTTGTTGCAGCCCTCGGAGATCTTCAG
>DAHVQK010000024.1 GCA_027317845.1 Gammaproteobacteria bacterium | reverse complement strand
CCGGGAATCGGCTGCATCATCGGGGTCTCGACCTCGATGAAATCCAGCGCATCGAGGAAGTCGCGCAGGTAGCGCACGATGCGCGCCCGGGTGCGGAACACGTTGCGGCTCGCCTCGTTGACGATCAGATCGACGTAGCGCTGCCGATAGCGCGTCTCGACATCGGCCAGCCCGTGCCACTTGTCCGGCAGCGGCCGCAGCGACTTCACCACCAGGCGCAGCCGCTCGACGCGCACCGAGAGTTCCCCGGTCTTGGTGCGAAACAGCATGCCGGTGGCCCCGACGATGTCCCCGACGTCCCAGCCCTTGAACGCCTCGTACACCTCGGCCCCGACCGTGTCCTTGTGCAGAAACAGCTGAATCTGCCCGGTGCGGTCGACGATGTTGGCAAAGCTCACTTTGCCCATCACCCGCTTCAGCAGCATCCGTCCGCCCACCGTCACGCGCGTCGGATTCGACTCGAGCCACTGCTCGTCGCGGGGCGCGAACGCCTCCTGCAGCTGGCCGGCGAGCGCATCGCGGCGGAAATCGTTCGGATACGCCTCGCCCTCGGTGCGCAGCGCGTCGAGTTTGCTGCGCCGCTCGGCGATCAGCTTGTTCTCATCGGTCCGCTCGGCCGGGTCTGGATGCATGTCGGTCATGTGCTGCCTATAGCCCCGCCTTGAGTGAGGCTTCCAAGAATTGATCCAGATCCCCATCGAGCACCGCGGTGGTGTTGCCGACCTCGACACCGGTGCGCAGGTCTTTGATGCGCGACTGGTCGAGCACGTAGGAGCGGATCTGATTGCCCCAACTGACGTCGGACTTGGAATCCTCGAGCACCTTGGCGGCGGCGTTGCGCTTGTTCACCTCGAGCTCGTACAGCTTCGCCTTCAGCATCTTCATCGCCGTGGAGCGGTTCTTGTGCTGGCTGCGCTCCGCCTGACAGGCCACGACGATACCGGAGGGCATGTGCGTGATGCGCACCGCCGACTCGGTCTTGTTGACGTGCTGCCCACCGGCGCCGGAGGAGCGGTACACATCGGTCTTCAGATCCGCCGGGTTGATGTCGATGGCGATGTCCTCATCGACCTCCGGGGAGATGAACACCGAGGCGAAGGAGGTGTGGCGGCGGTTGCCTGAGTCGAACGGGGACTTGCGCACCAGGCGGTGCACCCCGGTCTCGGTGCGCAGCCAGCCGTAGGCGAACTCGCCCGTCACCTGGACGGTGGCGCTCTTGATGCCAGCGACTTCGCCCGGATTCGAATCGATCACCTCGCACTGAAAACCGCGGGCCGCGCCCCAGCGCAGATACATCCTGAGCAGCATCTGCGCCCAGTCCTGCGCCTCGGTGCCACCGGCGCCGGCCTGAATGTCGAGAAACGCGCTGTGCGAGTCCATCTCGCCGCGGAACATGCGCTTGAGCTCGAGGCGGCGCACCGCGGATTCCAGGCTGCCCGCCTCGCCGGTCAGATCCGCAGCCGTGGCCTCGTCCTGCTCGCTCTCGGCGAGCTCGAGCAGCTCCGTGGCCGCGCTGATGCCCCCGTCGACCCGGGCGATCGCCTCGATGTCCGCACTCAGATTCGCCCGCTCCCGGCCGAGCTGCTGGGCCCGGTCGGGCTGCGACCACACGCGCGGATCCTCCAGCTCGCGGGAAACTTCCTCCAGACGCTCTTTCTTCAGGTCGTACTCAAAGAAACCCCCGTAGGGAGCTCATGCGCTCCTCGAGGTCTTTGAGCTGGCGCTT
>DAHVQK010000012.1 GCA_027317845.1 Gammaproteobacteria bacterium | reverse complement strand
CGGAGGTCGAGCGCATCGAACGCTATCACCGTGACCACAACGAGTTCGAACTCGATGTCCCGCTGTTTGCCACGCGGGGCCTCTTCACGCACAGCGTCTGATTCCGGGGGGCATCATGTCTGCGCGACATCCCATCATCGCGGTCACCGGCTCCTCCGGCGCCGGGACGACTTCGGTCAGCAAGACCTTCGAGCAGATCTTTCGCCGCGAGCACATCACGGCGGCCTTCATCGAGGGCGACAGCTTCCATCGCTATGACCGCGCGCAGATGAAGGATCTGCTCGAGCAGGCCATCGCGCGCGGAGACCATCGGTTCAGCCACTTCGGGCCCGATGCGAACCTGTTCGGGGAGCTCGAGGAACTGTTTCGCTCGTATGGGGAGCGTGGCACCGGCAAGGTGCGCAAGTACCTGCACAGCGACGCCGAGGCCGCCCCCTACGGCCAGCCACCCGGCACCTTCACCGCCTGGGAGGATCTCACCAGCGATACGGATCTCCTCTTCTACGAGGGCCTGCATGGCGCGGTGGTCGCAGGCGAGGTGGACGTCGCGAAGCACGTCGATCTCCTGATCGGAGTGACGCCGGTCATCAACCTGGAGTGGATCCAGAAGCTGCATCGCGACAAGGAATCCCGCGGCTATTCCACCGAGGCGGTCGCCGACACCATCCTGCGCCGCATGCCGGACTACGTGAGCTACATCTGTCCGCAGTTCTCGCGCACGCACATCAACTTCCAGCGCGTGCCGGTGGTCGACACCTCGAATCCCTTCATCGCGCGCTTCATTCCAAAGCCGGACGAGTCGTTCCTCGTCATCCGTTTCGCCAATCCGCGCGGCATCGACTTTCCGTATCTGCTGTCGATGCTGCACGGCGCGTTCATGTCCCGTTCCAACACCATCGTGTGTCCGGGAGGGAAGATGGATCTTGCGATGCAGCTGATCTTCACGCCGATGATCTGGCGGCTGATCGAGCGGCGCAACGACGTCCTCGCTCGGGAGCGGGGACTGACGCGCTAGCGATGGCTCATGCGCGGACATTCCGGGCGAGGCTTGGGATGCACTTCCTGAGCTCGCCTCGCGGCTCCGCAGTTTCGCACGTCGTTATTGACCATCAGAGGGGACAGGTATGGCTCTCATCTCATTGCGACAGCTCCTCGATCACGCGGCCGAGATCGGCTACGGGGTGCCGGCATTCAACATCAACAACATGGAGCAGGTGCAGGCCATCATGCAGGCCGCGGACGAGACCGGCAGTCCGGTGATCCTGCAGGCCTCCGCCGGCGCCCGCAGCTACGCCGGCGAGCCGTTCCTGCGTCATATCGCGCAGGCGGCCGTCGAGAGCTGGCCGCACATTCCGGTGGTGATGCACCAGGACCATGGCGCGAGCCCGGCCATCTGCCAGGCCTCGATACGCTCCGGGTTCACGAGCGTCATGATGGATGGCTCGCTGCGGGAGGACATGAGAACCCCCGCCCCGTACGAGTACAACGTCGAGGTCACCCGCCGGGTGGTCGACATGGCGCATGCGGTCGGTGTCTCGGTGGAGGGCGAGCTCGGGTGCCTCGGGTCGCTCGAGTCCGGTGAGGCGGGCGAGGAGGATGGCGTCGGGGCCGCGGGCAAGCTCACCCGCGATCAGCTGCTCACCGATCCGAGGCAGGCGGTCGGCTTCGTCGCGGGCACCGGTGTCGATGCGCTCGCCATCGCGATCGGCACCTCCCACGGTGCCTACAAGTTCTCGCGCCAGCCGACGCAGGAGGTGCTGGCGATCGCGCGCATCAGGGAGATCCACCGCGCCATTCCCAACACGCACCTCGTCATGCACGGCTCCTCCTCGGTGCCCCATGAGTGGCTCGCGATCCTGCGCCAGTATGGCGGGGAGATCCAGGAGACCTACGGCGTGCCGGTGGAGGAAATCCAGCAGGGCATCCGTAACGGCGTGCGCAAGGTGAACATCGATACCGACATCCGCATCTCGATGAGTGCCGCGGTGCGCCGCACGCTCGCCACCCAGAGAACGGACTTCGATCCGAGGAAGTTTCTCAAGGCGGCGACCGCGGCCGCGCGCGAGATCTGCAAAGCGCGCTTCGAGGCCTTCGGCTGCGCCGGCCAGGCCGCGCGCATCCGTCCGCTGCCGCTCGAGCGGATGGCCGAGCGCTACGTGCGGGAGCTGGCCGCATGAGCTCGCGCCGAGAGCTAGCCAACTGTTTGCGGGCGCTGTCGATGGACGCGGTGCAGAGAGCCAATTCGGGTCATCCTGGGATGCCGCTGGGGATGGCGGACATTGCGCAGGCGCTGTGGGGGGGGTATTTGAAGCACAACCCCGGGAACCCGCAGTGGTGGGATCGGGACCGATTCGTGCTGTCGAACGGTCACGGGTCGATGCTTTTGTATTCGCTTTTGCACCTGACGGGCTATCCGATGCGGCTGGAGGACCTGGAGGGGTTTCGGCAGCTGGGCAGCCGCACGCCGGGGCATCCGGAGCGGGAGGCGCAGCTTGGGATCGAGACGACGACCGGACCCTTGGGGCAGGGGTTGTCGAACGCGGTGGGGATGGCGCTGGCGGAGCGGCTGCTGGGGCAGGAGTTCAACCGGCCGGGGCACGCGGTGGTGGACCACTACACGTACGTGTTCTGCGGGGACGGGTGCCTGATGGAGGGGGTGTCGCACGAGGCGTGCTCGCTGGCCGGGACGTTGGGGCTTGGGAAGCTGATTGCCTTTTACGACGACAACGGGATTTCGATCGACGGGCGAGTGTCGGGGTGGTTTACCGACGATACGCCGAAGCGTTTTGAGGCCTACGGGTGGCAGGTGCTGCGGGGTGTGGACGGTCAGGACGGGGAGGCGGTGAGTGAGGCGATTCGTGTGGCGCGGTCGCAGCGTGAGCGGCCGACGCTGATTTGCTGCAAGACGGTGATTGGGTGGGGAGCGCCGCACAAGCAGGGGACTGCGCACGCGCACGGGGAGGCGCTGGGTGCGCAGGAGGTGGAGGCGACGCGCGAGGCGCTGGGGTGGCCGTACGAGGCGTTTGTGATTCCGCAGGAGTTGCGGGCGCAGTGGGATCATCGGGGGGGGGGGGCTGAGGCGGAGCGGCAGTGGCGGGAGGGATTTGCGGGGTACCGGAGCGAGTACCCGCAGCTGGCTGCGGAGTTTGAGCGGCGCATGAGGGGGGAGCGGCCCGGGCGGTGGAGCGAGGTGCTCGAGCGGGTGCGCGCCGGGGCGCTGGGGCAGAAGGGGCTGCAGGCGACGCGGCAGGCCTCGCAGGCGGTGCTGGATGTGATTGGGCCTGAGCTGCCGGAGCTATTTGGGGGATCGGCGGACCTGACGCCCTCGAACAATACGCAGTTCAAGGGGGCGCGGGTGCTGGGGCCCGAGGGGGGCAACTACGTGCACTACGGGGTGCGCGAGTTTGGGATGACGGGGATATTGAACGGACTGGCGCTGCATGGGGGTTTTGTGCCCTACGGGGGCACGTTTTTGGTGTTCTCCGACTACGCGCGCAATGCGATCCGCCTGGCGGCGCTGATGGGCACGCAGGTGGTGCTGGTGTACACGCACGACTCGATTGGGCTGGGGGAGGATGGGCCGACGCACCAGCCGGTGGAGCACCTGACGAGCCTGAGGGCGATACCGAATCTGGTGCTGTGGCGGCCGTGCGATGCGTACGAGACGGCTGAGGCGTGGAGCGCGGCGCTGGCGCGCCCGGGTCCCACGGCGCTTGTTCTCACGCGCCAGGGGCTGGCGCAGCAGGCCCGAACCCCCGCGCAGCAGCAGGGGGTGGGGCGCGGCGGGTACGTGCTGATCGAGCCCGAGGGGTCCCCGCAGTGTCTGGTGATTGCCACGGGCTCCGAGGTGGGCCTTGCCGCCGAGGCGGTGCGCGCGCTCAACGCTGCGGGCCGCCGGGTGCGCCTGGTGTCGATGCCCTCGACGCAGGTGTTCGATGCCCAGGACAGTGCGTACCGCGAGAGCGTGCTGCCGCGGGCGGTGCGCGCGCGGCTGGCGATCGAGGCCGGCGCTACGCTATCTTGGTGGAAATACGTTGGCAGCGACGGCCGGGTGATCGGACTCGATCGCTTCGGCGCCTCGGGCAAGGGCCCCGAGGTGATGGCCCACTTCGGTTTCACCGCCGAGCGCATCGAGCGCGAAATCGGCGAACTCATCGATCCCGCTGGCAGCGACTCGCCCGATCGCGGATGCCTGGCCTTCAATGCATTCCTCGACACGGGCGCCTGAAGCGCGCACCACCCCGGCGCGGCCCTGGGAACTTCGGCCTTCGAACTGCGGTACTCAGAAGATGAACCTCAGGATATCCCACGTCACCTCGAGCCCGGTTCGCACGATGCCTACCCCGATCTCAAGGCCCGTCGTGGTGATGTCGATGACCCCGCGGATCGCCACATGCCCGGCTTCGGCAAGGATGCCGTGGGGGTGGCGGCGGGCGTAGTCAACCGCGCTCTGTTCGTCGGCGCGCGCGGCCCGTCGCTGAGCCGCGCTGAGATCTGAGACGGGCACCGTGCTCACGTGCACGGGTGCAGTGCCATCGATGTAGTAACCCAGTCGCTGCGCCACCGCCGGTGTGGCATCCAGGATGCGGCCCTCGACGAACGGGCCCCGGTCGTTGACCATCGCGACGGCCTCGCGGCCATTGCGCAAGTCACGGATCACCACCCAGGTGCCAAACGGCAGTGTCTTGTTGGCGATGCGCATGGCCTCGGGATCGAAGGGCACGCCACTTGCCGTGGGCCGGCCGGCATCGCCCGTACCATACCAGGAGGCGATGCCGCCCGCTTCGTAGCCCGCGGGGGTGGCGAGAACGCGATAGCAGCCGTACCCGGATACGCAATATCCGTTGCGGGGAGGCTGGGGCTGGCGCGGGGTTGACGCACAGCCCGCCACTGCGAGCGCCGAGACGGCGATAGGGATCCATCCGGCGCGACCCTGTCCTGGTGAGATCTCCATCGCACCATTTTAGGGTAGCCTTCGCCCGCGGCTGAGGTTTTGGGGCACACTTGAGCCCATCAAGCCCAGGAGCTTTCGGGGTGATGGCAGACACTGATCCCTCCCACTGGCCGGGGAGTTGCCCGGGGTGCGCCATGCCCGGCGTCCGAGGCCGATGCCCGGCGTGGCGGCTCGCTTTGCTCGCGTGCATCGCAACTCTGGCCGCGTGTGCCACGAAGCCGCCGCACTATCCCTCGCAGACGGCCGAGACTTACGTGGGCAAGCCGTTGTTCAATCTCGAGATGCGCTGGAGCACGCCCTCGAGGTCGGATCAGATCCAAAGCGGGCGCGTGGCCCGGTGGGACTTCGATCAATACAACTATGCCGGGTGCAGTGTCAGCGTGCATACCGACACGGCGGACATCATCCGGAGCGTTTCCTGGACCCAGGGCTGCGGTCCGGTCCACAAGAGGAAGACTCGCTAGGGGTGTTCGGCCCATCGGCGCCATCGGACGCGCGGATGCTCAGCGAGATACCCGCCCGCTCCCGAGCTGCGGTAGGCTCTGCGGCGCGGGCGTCGCGGCTCCCGAGAGGCGCGCTCCGCATCCCCTACCCGCGAGGTTGCCATGGACATCAAGCCACCCATACCGCCCTTTACCGCAGAGAGCGCCGTGCAGAAGGTCCGGCTGGCGGAAGATGCCTGGAACACTCGCGATCCGGACCGCGTGGTGCTCGTCTACACCGAGGACACGCAATGGCGCAACCGGGCGGAATTTCCCCTCGGTCGCGAGCAGGTGCGCCGCTTCCTGCAGCGCAAGTGGGCCCGCGAGCTCGATTACCGGCTCATCAAGGAACTCTGGGCCTTCACCGGCCACCGCATCGCGGTGCGCTTCGCCTACGAGTGGCACGATGATTCCGGACAGTGGTTTCGCAGCTATGGCAACGAGAACTGGGAGTTCGAGGAGCACGGCCTGATGCGCAGGCGCTACGCCAGCATCAACGACCTGCCCATCAAGGCGGCGGAGCGCAAGTTTCACTGGGGCGCCGGCCGACGCCCGGATGATCATCCGGGCCTCACCGAGCTCGGACTCTAGGTCAGGAAGGGGACGAGATGGAGCAGGAGACGGCTGAGGAGGGCGTTTCGGCTTTCGAGGCGGTCGCGCGGGAGATCTCGCTGCAGCTCGGCGCGGACTGTGCGCCCGAGCCCGAGCAGGGTGTGTCCGGCGGCAGTGTTCACCGGTGTTATCTGTGGCGATGCGGCGCAACGCCACTGTTCGTGAAGATGGCGGTCGCCGAGGCCGCCGCGGACTTCGACGCCGAAGCGGCGGGATTGGAGGAACTCGCCGCGGCGCAGGCGGTGCGGGTACCGAAAATCCTGGCGCGGGGTGTCGCCGACGGCAACGCCTTTCTCGCTCTGGAATGGATCGACACCCGGCCCGCGGGCCGCGAGAGCGAGCGCAGGCTCGGTGAGCATCTCGCCTCGCAGCATCGCCTCACCGCGGAGCGCTTCGGCTGGCGGATGGACAACACCATCGGCCGCACTCAGCAGCGGAATGCGTGGCTTACCGACTGGAGCGAATTCTTCCGCGAGCGCCGGCTGCGCTACCAGCTCGAACTCGCCTCCGAGCGGGGCTTCGCGGCCATCCTCGCCGAGCCCGGCGGGCGGCTATTGGAATCGGTGCCCGCGCTGCTCGCCGGACATAAGCCCCAGGCCTCGCTCCTGCACGGGGACCTCTGGGCCGGCAACTGGTTCGTCGACCGGGACAAGGAGCCGGTGATCTTCGATCCGGCGGTGTACTATGGGGATCGCGAGGCCGATCTCGCCATGACGCGCCTGTTCGGAGGCTTTGGCCGCACCTTCTACGCGACCTACGAGTCGGCATCGCCACTCCCGCCGGGGCACACCGTCCGCTTCGAGCTCTACAACCTCTACCACGTTTTGAATCACGCGAACCTCTTCGGTGGCGGCTATGCGTTCCAGGCGCGCTCGATGATCGAGCGGCTTCTGGCCGAGGTTCGCAGCTGAGCGGTGAGCGCGGCGGGCGGCGGCTTTCACCCCCGCCGATTGAATTGGCCATCGATTGACTTTTGTCATCGTTATCGGGGGTGGGAGGGGCGTCCCGTCCTTAGAATGAATCTCATGGCGGGCAAGCTTCCCATTCGACCCGGGCACCCAGAGCGTATCTGCTGGGGATGCCCCCATTTTTGTCCCGTCGATGCCATGCGCTGCGGCAATGGGACCGAGCGCGCGCCGCACCCGGTCGAGCTCTTTGGGGACGACTGGATGAGCTTCGGGCTCGATGCCGAGGCGGAGCGCGCTTCGGGCTCGCCCGCGGATCAGGCAACCCGCTGATTCCCCGCATCTGAGTGCTGGTGCAGTCGGCCGCGGCGCGGCGGACCGTGCGTATAATCCCGTGCTCGTTCTGCGCAATACGTGGGCATCGAGCCCGCCCCCAGGTCCCATCGCCATGAGCACTCCGCACGAGGTCGTTCAGGATTACTACGGCAGGCAGCTCACGGCCACGGAGGACTTGAAGAGCACCGCCTGCTGCGATGCGAGCCGGACACCCGCCTGGCTGAGAGCGCTGCTCGGGAACATCCATCCAGAGGTGCTCTCGCGCTACTACGGCTGTGGCCTGGTGTGTCCGCCGCTGCTGGAGGGTTGCCGGGTGCTCGATCTCGGCTGTGGGACCGGTCGCGATGCCTATGCGCTCTCGCAGCTCGTGGGCCCGCGGGGCGAGGTCCTCGGGGTGGACATGACCGAGGAGCAGCTTGCGGTCGCCGAGCGCCACCGCGCGTATCACGCCGAGCGCTTTGGTTACGCGAATGTGCGTTTCGAGCGCGGCTTCATCGAGAAACTCGAAGCGTTGGATCTGCCGCCGGCGTCCTTCGATGTGATCGTGTCCAATTGCGTCGTCAACCTCTCGCCCGACAAGCCGGCTGTCCTCAAGCAGGTCGTGCGCCTGTTGAAGCCGGGCGGGGAGTTCTACTTCGCGGACGTCTACGCGGATCGCCGGGTGCCGGCGGCGGTGCGCGACGATCCGGTGCTCTATGGGGAGTGCCTGGGTGGGGCGCTTTACTGGAACGATTTCCTGCGCCTGGCGCGCGCCGCCGGCTTCGCCGATCCGCGCCTGGTCGAAGACCGGCCGATCGCGCTCTGCGATGCGGAGCTCGCCGCCCGTCTCGAGCCCATCCGCTTCTTCTCCGCCACCTGGCGCCTGTTCAGGCTGGAGGGACTGGAGGACGCCTGCGAGGATCACGGTCAGGCAGTCGTTTATCGGGGAAGCATTGCGAGCTGCCCCGCGCGTTTCGATCTCGACAAGCATCACCGCATCGAGTCGGGCCGGGTATTCCCGGTCTGCGGCAACACCTTCCGCATGCTGAGCGAAAGCCGTTTCGGGCCCCATTTCGAGCTCATCGGGGATTTCAGCCGCCACTACGGACTGTTCGCCGGCTGCGACGGCGGGCTGCCGTTCGATACCGAAGGCCCGGCCGCAGCAGGCAGCGGCTGCTGTTGAAAGCCGGCGGCCTGCCTCAGATTTTCGCCCCGTACATCCGTTTATCCGCCACCTCGAGCATCTGCTCGAGCGTCGTGCCGTCATCGGGAAACTGGGCTACCCCCGCGCTGCAGGAGAGTCCGAGCGGCGCCAGGCCCGGGGGGCGGAATGCAGCCAGCGCGTCATGCAGCCGGTGCAGCATGATGCGGCTCGACTCCCGGTCCGCATCCACGAGCAGTAGCACGAATTCATCGCCTCCGAGGCGCGCCGCAGTGTCTTCGCTTCTCACCAGGCCCTGCAAATGCGTGCCGAAAAAGACCAGGGCTTGATCGCCCACCGCATGCCCGTACCGGTCGTTGATCTGTTTGAATCCATCGAGATCGAGCAGCGTCAGCGTATGGGTGGCGGTGTGGCGCCGGGCGCGGGCCATGGCCTGCTCGAAGCGATCCCGCAGCAGGTACCGGTTTGCAAGTCCTGTCAGCGGATCATGGCAGGCCCGATATTCGAGACCCTCGCGCAGGCGATGCTCGACCGTGACGTCGTGAAGCACCGCGACATACTGCATGACTGTTCCATCAACTGCGCGCACGGCCGAGAGCCGCGTGTGAAGATATGACAGCGTGCCATCCTTGCGGACCGCGATCCGCGTCTCCTCCGCGATGGTGCCGGATTGTTGCGGCAGGTGCGGTGTCTGCATGCCTGCGCGGGAACCCTGGGCGCCGGGTGCGCTCAGGAAGATTCTCCAGTCCCGACCTACGACTTCTTCCCGGCTGTAACCGAGCAGGCGCGTGAAGGCGGGATTTGCGTAGACGATGGGCTGGGCGACCGGGGTCGCGTCCATGACGAGAATGGGCGTCGGGCTGTTCTGAAGAATCTGCCGGAAGAATGCGGCCTGCCGCTTCGCCTCCCAGTGCTCGAGATCGCGCCCGGATCGGGTGCATCGCGCGAGCGCATCCGCCTCGTCGCCGTGAAGTTGCCTGAGCATGCGCATGGGGACGATCACCTCGATGAGTGACGAGTGTGGTTCTGCCACGGATCGAAGCGCTCGTGGTATCGGTACATCGACTTATGTCTGCGTTTTCTCATAAAACGAGCATCCGGATATCTGCGTATATTTCGGACATCTCCAGGGGGCCAGGATCCGCCGAGGTGGCCACGCTTCGCGCACCCGGCCCGCGCGGAATGGCTCAGCACCGGGCGAGGGCGGCGGAGAGCGCCATGAAACCTCATGTCCGACATCTGGTCATCGCACTGATCATCGCCTTGATTCTGCTGATGATTGCGACGGTGGCGGGACGATCGATTCGCTGAGGGCGCGATCGGCTTGGGGGGCGGGGGCACAAGCGCATGGAGCGCTTGGCAAGCAGGCGGCCCCTGGTGTACGATTCGCGGCTCGCGCAGTTCGAAAGCCTTCGTATTTTCAAATACTTACAAGGCATTCCTGAGCCGCGGACACGGTTTCTGCTCCGGCTCGCCACGCCGGACGCCGTGCGGTCTCTCAAGGCGGGACTTCCGATTCTTCAAAGGCTAGGTGGCAGAGTGGTCATGCAGCGGCCTGCAAAGCCGTCTACGCCGGTTCGATTCCGACCCTAGCCTCCAATAAA
>DAHVQK010000147.1 GCA_027317845.1 Gammaproteobacteria bacterium | reverse complement strand
TCGGCGGCCGATCAAGCTGGTCGACGGCGGGCGGCAGAAGCGCTCCTTCACCTACATCGACGATGCCATCGAGTGCCTGCTCACCATCATAGAGAACAAGCACGGCAAGGCCACGCGGGGCATCTTCAACATCGGCAATCCCGCCAACTGCGTCTCGATCCGCGAGCTCGCCGAACGCACCATCTCGATCGCCCAGGAATTCCCCGAGCTGCGCGAGGCGGCCAAGGGGACCGAGATCATCGAGGTTTCCGCCGGGGATTACTACGGCAAGTACTACCAGGACATCCAGGTGCGCGTGCCGGCGATCGAGGCGGCACGGCGCGAGCTCGGCTGGAGCCCCACGACCAACCTCGACACGGCGATCCGGCGCACCATCGACTACTACGTCAAGCTCGGCAGCTTCAGCAGCCTCGCCGGCTCGACGGCGAGCCTGTAAGCGGCGCCGCCTCGCGGAGGAAAACCAATGACCGGAGCGCGCACCGGGCTCAGGTGGTGGGCGTGGGTGCTGCTGGCGGCCCTGTGGTTCGTCACGCTGCAAGTGCGCCCGATGCTCGATCCGGATGAGGGCCGATACGCCGAGATTCCGCGCGAGATGGTCGCGAGCGGCAACTGGGTGACCCCGCGGCTCGATGGGCTGAAGTATTTCGAGAAACCGGTGCTGCAGTACTGGGGGACGGCGGCCGTCTACTCGGTGTTCGGGTTGAGCAACGCGTCCTCGAGGCTGTGGACCGTGGGTCTCGGCTTCGCCTGCCTCGCGCTCATCTACGCCTGGCTTGCCCGGCTCTATGACCGGCGGGCCGCAGTGGCGGCGGTCGCGCTGCTCGCGATGAGTCCCTACTTCGGCATCATCGGGCACCTCGACCTGCTCGATGCGGGACTCACCTTCTGGCTGACCGCCATGGTGCTCGCATTCACCCGGGCGCAGTGCGCCGAGCTCGGCTCGCGCGCGGAGCGCCATTGGATGCTCCTGTCCTGGGCCATGGCGGGGCTGGCATTCCTCACCAAGGGCCTGGAGGTTTACGTGCTGGCGGGCCTCGGGCTCGTGGCGTATACGGTGCTCGAGCGCGATGCGCGGCCGTGGCGGCGCCTGCACCTGTCGCTCGGGATTCCCCTGATGGCGCTCATCGCGGCGCCCTGGTACATCGTCGTCTCGCTGCGCAACCCCGGCTATGCCCAATATTTCTTCATCCACGAGCACTTCCAGCGCTTCCTGACGGATGAGGCCCGCAGGGTCGAGCCCTGGTGGTATTTCATTGCGCTGCTCGGGGTGGGGGCGTTGCCGTGGCTCGTCCCGCTGTGGCGCGCCGCGCGCGAGTCCTGGTCGGCGGCGGGCCCGATCCCTCACTTCAAGCCCCTGAAATTCCTGCTGCTGTACTCGGGCCTGACGGTGGTGTTCTTCTCCATCTCGGACTCGAAGCTCGCGACCTACATCCTGCCGGTCTTCCCGCCGATCGCAGCGCTCACGGGGGTGGTGGTGGCCAGGCGTCCCGGGAGCCTCGGGCGTGCGGCCCGGGTGGCCGCGGGACTGACGCTGTTCGTGGCCGTGGGGTTGCTCGTCTATTCGAGCCATCGCAACGGATTCATTCCGGGACAGGGGATCGCCTGGGGCGTCGCGGCAGCGCTTGCGGCGCTGATCGCCGTGGCCGCCTCCCGGGGAGGCCGGCCGGTCGAGGCGGAGGCGGCAGCGGGAGGCTATGCGCGACCCCTCGTGATCGCGCTCATGTACGTCTTCGCCTGGCAGGCGCTGCTGTGCGAGTACACGGTGATTCAGCCCTCGCGCTCGGCCTACCCGCTGGTGGAGGAAGTGAAGCCGGATGTGCATCCGGGTACCGCCCTTTACAGCGTGGGTCAGTACCGCCAGACGATTCCGCCGTACCTGCACAGGCTCCTCACCCTGGTGAGCTACCGCGGCGAGTTGGGCCCGGGGGAGGACTGGGAGCCCGGACACATGACCGCGACGCCGCAGCAGTTCGTCACGCAGTGGACGGCGAGCCGGGATGCCATCGCGTTCTTCAATCCGCAGGTCTGGAAGGACTATCGCAGGAAGGGATTGCCCGGGCGGGTGATCGCGCGCGACAGTTTCACCGTGGCGGTGAGCCGGACATGAAGTGGAGCGCATTCGCGTTTCTCTTTGGCGGGGTGCTCCTCAACGCCTTCGCCCAGCTCGGCCTGAAGGCGGCCACCGATGTCACCGGACCGCTTACGGGCGGGGAGGGCACGGTGATGAGTCGCCTGATCGAGCTCGCGACCGTTCCCTGGCTGTGGCTCGCGTTGAGCCTCTATGGCGTGTCGGTCATCGTGTGGGTGGTGGGCCTGTCGCGGGTGCCGGTGAGCCAGGCCTATCCGATGCTCTCGCTCGGTTACGTGCTCAATGTGGGACTCGCCTGGTGGCTGCTCGGGGAGGTGCCGAACGTGCAGCGCGTGCTTGGTATCTTCGTGATCGTCTTCGGTGTGGTGCTGGTGGCGCGCTCCTGAGGCACAAGGATCGGGATCCGTACGATGAAACCCATGTTGCCCTTCACCCGTCCCTCCATCGATGAGGAGACCATCCGCGAGGTGGCCGAAGTGCTGCGCTCCGGGTGGCTCGCGAGCGGCCCGAAGGTCAAGGCGTTCGAGGCGGCGCTGTCGGAGTATTGCGGCGGCCGGCCGGTGCGCTCCCAGACCTCCGCCACCGCGAGCCTCGAGCATGCGTTGCTCGCCTGCGGCATCGGCAGCGGGGACGAGGTCATCGTGCCGGCGATGAGCTTCGTGGCTACGGCCAACGTCGTGGTGCGCGCGGGAGCACGGCCCGTCTTCGTCGATGTGGAACTGGATTCCCGCAACATCGACCTCGCGAAGGCCGAGGCGGCGATCACCCCGCGCACGCGCGCGATCATTCCGGTGCACTTCGCGGGGCTCCCGGTGGATCAGGACCGCCTGTATGCCCTCGCCGAGCGGCATCGGCTGCGGGTGATCGAGGACGCCGCGCAGGCCATCGGCTCGTCCTACCGTGGCCGGCGCATCGGCAGCTTCGGCGATCTGGTGTGCTTCAGCTTTCATCCCAACAAGAACATCACCACCATCGAGGGCGGCGCGGTGGTCGGAGGCTCCCCCGAGGAAGTGCACGAGCTCGAGCTGCATCGCTTCCACGGCCAGGCGAAGCGCGCGGCCGATGACATCGACACGCTGTTCGCGGGAGGCAAGGCGAATCTTTCGGACGTCGCGGCCTGCGTGGGCCTCGGGCAGCTGAAGCGCCTGGAGGAATTCAACGCGCGACGCCGCACGCTCGCGGCCCGCTACTTCGAGCTCTGGGCGCAGGAGGCGCCGCTGCGCCTGCCGGCGCGAGGCGATGAGGGGCACAACTGGCACATGCTGACGGCGCTCCTGCCGCTCGAGCGGCTGCGCATCTCGCGGCTCGAGTTCATCGAGGCCATGGCCGGGCGCGGCATCGGGGTGGGCGTACACTATCCGGCCATGCACCTCTTCAGCGTCTACCGCGCGATGGGCTATCACGAGGGACAGTTCCCCAACGCCGAGCGCATCGGCCGCGAGACCGTGACGCTGCCGCTTTTTCCGGCCATGGCGCTCGATGACGTCGATCGGGTTGTCGAGGCGGCGACTGACATCGTCAAGGGGGCGAGGCGTTGAACGCGACCGTCTCGGTCATCATTCCCGTCTACAACGAGGAGGCGGGACTTGCGGCGCTGTTCGAGCGGCTCTATCCGGCGCTCGATGCCCTCGGACGCCGCTACGAGGTGGTTTTCGTCGACGACGGCAGCCGGGACCGCTCCGCGGCGCTGCTGCGCGAGCAGTTCGAGCGCCGGGCGGATGTCACGCGGGTGGTCCTGCTCGCCCGCAATGCCGGGCAGCACATGGCGATCCTCGCCGCCTTCGCGCATTCACGCGGCGACTATGTGATCACCCTCGATGCGGATCTGCAGAACCCGCCCGAGGAGATCGGCAAGCTGGTCGCGGCGATGGATCAGGGCGCCGACTACGTCGGCACGATCCGCGCGAGGCGCCATGACGTTTATTGGCGCAAGGCGGCTTCGCGCCTGATGAACCGCGTCCGCGAGCGCACCACGCAGATTCGAATCACCGACCAGGGGTGCATGCTGCGCGGCTATCACCGCAGCATCGTCGATGCCATCAACCGCTGCGTCGAGGTCAGCACCTACGTGCCCGCGCTCGGCTACACCTTCGCGCGCCACCCGGTGGAGATCGAGGTGAGGCATGCCGAGCGCGCCGCGGGCGAGTCGAAATACTCCGTCTACCGGCTGATCCGCCTCAACTTCGACCTGATGACCGGCTTCTCGGTCGTGCCGCTGCAGTTCGTGACCATGGTCGGCATGCTCGTTGCGTTGGTCTCGCTCGCCTTCGTGGTGCTGCTGGCCGTGCGGCGCCTGGTGGTCGGTCCCGAGGTCAAGGGCGTGTTCACCCTGTTTGGACTCGCGTTCTTCTTCATCGGCGTGCTGCTGGTGAGCCTCGGGGTGGTGGGGGAGTACGTCGGGCGCATCTACGAGCAAGTGCGCCAGCGTCCCCGCTATACCATCGGCGCGGTTCTGGAAGAGAGGGGGATGGAGATGAGCGAGGCGGGCGCCCGGGATCGGCTCTCACCCCTCATCAAGGCTCATCCCGAGCTCGATCACACCGAAATGCTGCGCGCCGAGCACGAGGTCGGCGGTCCGAAATGAGCGCCCCACGCGCGGTGGTGTTCGCCTACCACGATGTGGGGGTGCGCTGCCTGAAGGCCCTCTTGTCGGCGGGGGTCGAGGTGGCGCTCGTTGTGACGGTCGCGGACGATCCCGACGAGAATCGCTGGTTCGCGAGCGTCGCCGATACGGCCCGTGATTACGGCCTGCCGGTCATCATGCCCGAGGAGGCCAGCACGCCACGGCTCCTAGAGCAGGTTGCGGCGTGTGAGCCGGATTTCCTCTTCTCGTTCTACTACCGCTCGATGCTCGGCGCGCCGCTTCTCGAGTGCGCGCGGCGCGGGGCGCTCAACATCCATGGGTCGCTCCTGCCGAACTACCGTGGCCGGGCGCCGGTCAACTGGGCCATCCTGAACGGGGAGCGCGAGACGGGGGCTACGCTGCATCACATGGTGGCCCGGGCCGATGCCGGTGACATCGTCGATCAGCTCGCCGTGCCCATTCTCGCGGACGACGATGCGCGGGAGGTGTACGCAAAGGTGACCGCGGCCGCGGAGATCATTCTCGCGCGCTCCCTGCCGGCGTTGATGGCGGGCACCGCCCCTCGTCTGGCGCAGCGCATCGTGCCCGGGCAGTACTTCGGCCGGCGCCGGCCCGAGGATGGCCGCATCGACTGGAGGTGGCCGGCAACACGCATCCATAACCTGGTGAGGGCCGTGGCCCCACCGTTTCCGGGCGCATTTGCCGAGGCCGGGGGACGGAAGGTGTGGATCCATCGCACCCGGGTGGAAGCGATGCGCCGCGTGCAGGGGCCACCGAGACTCTTCGCAGACCAAGGCGTGTGTTACGCGGCCTGTGGCGAGGGTGTGCTCAGGATCCTCGCGATGGCCGATGAGAACGGGCCCGTGGATCTCGCGAGAGCGGCCCGGGAGTGGCAGGCGCAATCGATCCCGTTGGCGTGAGTCGTGGGTACCATCGCGCTCAAGATCGACGTCGATACCTACCGTGGCACCCTCGATGGCGTTCCGCGACTGGTGGACGCTCTCGAGCGGGCCGGGGCGACCGCGACGTTCCTCTTCAGCCTGGGTCCGGATCACACCGGGCGGGCGATCAAGCGGGTGTTCCGACGCGGCTTTCTCGGCAAGGTGCGCCGCACCTCCGTCGTCAGTCACTACGGCATTCGCACGCTCCTCTATGGCGTGCTCCTGCCCGGTCCGCACATCGGCCGGCGCTGTGCCGCGGTGATGCAGGATGTGGCGCGCCGCGGCTTCGAGGTGGGCATTCACACGTATGACCACATCAAGTGGCAGGATGGGGTGGCGAGGGCCGACGAGGCGTGGACGCGCCGGCAACTCGATCTCGCACGGGAGGAGTTCGTGCGCGTGTTCGCGCGCGAGCCCGTGACCCACGGCGCCGCCGGCTGGCAGATGAACCGTCATGTGCCCGGGCTGCAGGCCGCGCTGGGCTTGCGATACGTTTCGGACACGAGAGGCACGCACCCCTTCGTTCCGCTCGTCGACGGCCAGGAGATCGCGGTGCCGCAACTGCCGACCACGCTGCCGACGCTCGATGAGCTCATCGGGCGGGAGGATCTGGGCGGGCAGGATCCGGTGGAGCACCTGCTGTCGCTGACCGAGGATGGGCACGATCACATGTTCACGCTGCACGCCGAACTCGAGGGCGGCGCATACCTCGAGGGTTTCGAGCGGCTGCTGCGCGAGTGGCAGGCCAGGGGCCATCGACTGATCGATCTCGCGACCTACGCCGCCTCGCTCGACATCGCGCGCCTGCCGCGCTGCCCGATCGAATCCGGGACGGTGGCGGGGCGCGCCGGGACGCTCGCGGTGCAGGGCGGGCCGCCCTAGCAGGCTGCCCGCTCCGCAGTCGCGCTCCCCAAGAGGTGTTTGGATGACCGACCCTTCGACCATGATGACCGCGATCGAAATCACCCAGCCCGGTGGGCCCGAGGTGCTGCGCGCCGTCGAGCGTCCGGTGCCCGAGG
Organism: Gammaproteobacteria bacterium; assembly: GCA_027317845.1. Lineage (GTDB taxonomy): Bacteria > Pseudomonadota > Gammaproteobacteria > Steroidobacterales > Steroidobacteraceae > 13-2-20CM-66-19. The sequence goes on along the minus strand of DAHVQK010000147.1, from coordinate 5,505 downwards.
TGGGTGCGAACGAGGTGCTGATCCGGGTGGCGGCGGCGGGCGTCAATCGTCCCGATGTGCTGCAGCGAAAGGGCGTCTATCCGCCACCGCCCGGCGTGACGGACATTCCGGGCTTGGAGGTGGCCGGGGAGGTGGTGCGGGTGGGCGCCGCCGTGAAGGAGCCCGCCGTCGGATCACGGGTCTGCGCGCTGGTGGCCGGGGGAGGGTATGCGCAGTATGTGGCGGCGCCCGCGGTGCAGTGTCTGCCTGTGCCCGGGACATTGTCGATGGAGGAGGCCGCCGTGCTCCCCGAGACGGTATTTACCGTCTATTTCAACGTCTTCCAGAGATCCCGCCTGCAGCCCGGGGAGTGGCTGTTGATTCACGGCGGATCGAGCGGCATCGGGGTCACCGCGATCCTGCTCGCCAAGGCCTACGGCGCGCATGTCATCGTGACCGCCGGCAGCGCCGGGAAATGCGCCGCCTGCCGCGCACTCGGCGCGGATGTGGCGATCGACTACAAGCGCGAGGACTTCGTCGCGGCGACTCTGGCGGCGACCGGACAGCGGGGAGCCGACGTCATCCTGGATATGGTGGGGGGTGATTACCTGGCGCGCGGTATCGCCGCCGCCGCGGTGGAGGGCCGCATCGCCGTCATTGCCGTCCAGGGAGGACGCAAGTCCGAGATCGATCTGTCGCAGCTCATGAGCAAGCGATTGATGTTGGGCGGCAGCACCCTGCGCCCGCAGTCGGTGGAGAGCAAAGGAAAGCTCGCTGCGGCGCTGCGCGAGCAGATCTGGCCGCTCATCGAGTCGAAATCCATACGGCTGCCCATCCACGCGAGCTTTCCGCTCGCCGAGGCCGCCCAGGCGCACGCGCTCATGGAGTCGGGCGCCCACGTCGGCAAGATCGTGCTGCGGATGCCAGGGGCCGGGCTCGTCTGATGCGCCAGGTGCGGCTCCGGGGATGACCTCGAGGGCCCCCGGGGGGCGGAGGGGCTGACATTCATCAAGGATCCACGTGGAAAACCCCATGGACCCTGCGGAAGATCAATCCTTCAATCGCCGCCGCCCGGTGATCGCATGGCACAATCCGCCCGCTTCAGGTGCCCGGCGTCGCCGGGAGAATCGGGAAGGCGGTGCGATTCCGCCACGTGCCCAACGCTGTGATGGGGACCAACCGCGCAATCTGCCACTGGCTTCGGTCGGGAAGGCGCGCGGATGGGGTGAGCCTCAGTCAGAAGACCGGCCTGCAAGCCCCGGAGCGCCGTGCCCGGAAACACGGCCGTTCGACGTTTGCCATGCAGGGGAATACATGAGCGCCAGCCCGATTCAGACCGACCCGTTGTCATCCGCGGAACGCGATGCCGTCTACAAATGCATTTTCAATCGGCGCGATGTCCGCGGGCAATTCCTGCCTGACCCAATCCCCGATGAGGTGCTGGGGCGGATCCTGAGGGCGAGCCACCACGCGCCATCGGTCGGCTTCATGCAACCGTGGGACTTCATTGTGGTGCGTGACCCGGCCGTGAAACGCAGGGTGTGGGAGTCCTTCCAGACCGCCAACCGCGAGGCCGCAGAGAGGTTCGATGACCAGCGGCGCCCCATCTATCGCACCCTGAAGCTCGAGGGCATCCTGGAGGCACCCATCGGCATCTGCATCACCTGCGACCGCAAGCGCAGCGGGCCGGTCGTGATCGGCCGCACGCACCAGGGAGAGATGGACCTCTACAGCGCGGTCTGCGCCGTGCAGAATCTCTGGCTGGCGGCGCGCGCCGAGAATATCGGCGTGGGCTGGGTGAGCATTCTGCGCCACCGCGACCTGAGGGCGGCGCTCGATATTCCCTCGAGCATCTGGCCCATCGCCTATCTCTGCGTGGGCTACGTGTCGCATTTCTTCGCGCGGCCGGAACTCGAAACCGCAGGTTGGTTGCCGCGAGTACCGCTGCGAGAGGTGCTGTGGTTCGACCAATGGCACAACCGCTCGGGATCGGAGACGCTTCTCGATCACCTCGACTGAGGATGCTCGAGGGAGCGTGAACTCACCTTAACGGCAGCTCCGTCGTGCGGGTGACGGTGCGCATGGCGAAGCTCGAATGCACTCGCACCACGCTCGGCAGCCGGGTGAGGTACTGGTTGTGGATGCGCTCGAAGTCGGCGAGGTCGGCCACCACCACGCGCAGCAGGTAGTCGTGCTCGCCGGTCATGAGGTAGCACTCCATGACCTGGGGGATCTTGCGCACCGCGGCCTCGAAGGCCTCGAGTCCCGATTGGCTCTGCCGGTCGAGGGTGATGTTCACGAACACGTTGACCGGGAAGCCAGCCTTCTGCTGGCTCACGAGGGCGGTGTAGCCCTCGATGAGGCCGGCGTCCTCGAGCGCCTTCACGCGGCGCAGGCAGGCGGACTCCGATAGGCTCACCTCGCCCGCGAGCTTCGCATTGGTGATGCGGGCATCCTGCTGCAGGCGGCGCAGGATGGCGTGATCGAAGCGGTCGAGTTCCATGGGCGCAATATTCTGCCACATCAAGCCTTAAGAATGGTGGAATCTGCCGCGCCGGATCGCCCGTCCCGCCTTTTCGCAAGCCCCCGCCGCGGCGTCCTTTCTAAGCTGTCCGCCGTCATCCACTGCCGGGGGAAGTGCTCTCATGCGTATCGGTGTTCCGCGCGAAATCAAGGTTCATGAATATCGGGTCGGCCTGGTTCCGGCAGGGGTGCGCGAGCTCACCGCCGCGGGCCACGAGGTACTGATCGAGGCTGGGGCCGGGAGCGGCATCGGCATCGCCGACGTCGACTATCGGGCGGCGGGGGCGACCATCGTCGACGCTGCCGCCGAGGTCTTCGCGCGCGCCGACATGGTGGTGAAGGTGAAGGAGCCGCAGCTGCCCGAATGCGCCCTGCTGCGCGCGGGGCAGATCCTGTTCACCTACCTGCATCTCGCCCCCGACCCGAAGCAGGCGCAGGCCCTGATGAGATCGGGCGCGACCGCCATCGCCTACGAGACGGTGACCCGCCATGGGGCGCTGCCGCTGCTCACGCCGATGAGCGAGGTGGCGGGCCGCATGTCGGTGCAGGTGGGCGCCTACAGTCTGCAGAAGGCCAACGGCGGACGTGGCGTGTTGCTCGGCGGAGTGCCGGGCGTGCCGGCGGGCAAGGTCGTGATCCTCGGCGGTGGCGTCGCGGGCACGCACGCGGCTCAGATTGCCGTCGGCCTGCATGCCGATGTGACCGTGGTCGATCGCTCCCTCGAGCGGCTTCGCGAGCTCTCGGCGCAGTTCGGCTCCTCGCTGCGCACCGCGTATTCCACCACGGAGGCCATCGAGCGGCTGGTCAAGGACGCCGACCTCGTGATCGGCGCGGTGTTGATCGCGGGGGCCGCGGCGCCGAAGCTCGTGACGAAAGCCATGCTCTCGAGCATGCAGCCCGGCTCGGTGCTGGTGGACATCTCCATCGACCAGGGGGGCTGCTTCGAGACGAGCCGGCCGACCACGCACGCCGAGCCCACCTTCGTCGTCGACGGGGTCGTGCATTACTGCGTCGCCAACATGCCGGGCGCGGTGGCGCGCACTTCGACGTTCGCATTGACCAACGCGACGCTCCCCTATGTCAGGATGCTGGCCGATCATGGCTGGCAGGCGGCGCTCAGGAAGGATCCGGGCTTCGCGGTCGGGCTCAACGTGCATGCCGGCGGCATCACCCATCCGGCGGTGGCGCAGGCGCTCGGGGTGCCCCTTGCGGCATCGCCCCTTCAGGGCGGTTAAATCCCTGTAACGTCTGGCCGCCCGGGACGCCTGCCGGTAAGCTCGCAGACCATGCCCCGTGCGCAGACCCGGATCGGGTCATCGCACGGGGCTCCTGCAACCCACGAGGAGCCTCCATGAGTCTGAGCAAGCTCGTCCTGCCGCTCGCGTTGCTGGCGTTGTCCGGCACCGCCTTCGCCAAACCCGTGACCTACGTGTGTGATCCCGCCCATACGCACCCGAGTTTCGCGGCGGATCACATGGGGGGCCTGTCCGTCTGGCGCGGCATGTTCACCCAGACGAGCTGCACCATCGTCATGGACCGCAAGGCCCGTTCCGGCACGGTGAAGGTGACCGTGCAGACGGCCTCGGACGATTTCGGCAACGCGCAGCTCGACAAGGACGCGCAGGGACCCAACCTCTTCGATGTGGCCAAGTACCCCACCGCCACTTATACCGGCAAGCTCGCGGACTTCAGCAATGGAGCGCCCACCAAGGTGATCGGTACGTTCACCCTGCGCGGCGTGACCCGGCCGTTGACGCTCGACATCCGCCACTTCGAGTGCAAGGAGGTGCCGATGATGCGCCAGTACCGCTGCGGCGCGGATGCGTTTGCCGAGTTCGATCGGGCCCGCTACGGCATGTCCTTCGGCAAGGCGTTCGGCTTTCAGATGTGGGTGCGCCTGCACATCCAGGTCGAAGCCGTGAGGCAGGGGTAGGGCGTGTCCGCGGCGAACGTGAGAGCCTGATCACATAGCCCAAAATTCTGATCGCCGGCGGCCCGCGGGGCGGGCCGTGGGCTGGCTCATTGTGTAGACTGGGCGCCCGTTCATGACGGATGCGCCGGTGTCATCGATCCGCGACTCTGAACTGCTCGAAGCCCTGCTCGGGGCGGCCCATGCGGCCGGCGTGGCCGCGCACGCGCTCTATCGGAGCGGGGTCGCGGTCGAGCACAAAGCCGACCTCTCGCCGGTAACCGAGGCCGATCGGGCCTCCGAGGCCATCATCCTCGAGCATCTCGCGCGCCTCGCCCCGCGGATTCCGGTGGTGGCCGAGGAATCGGTCGCCGAGGGCCGCACCCCCGAGGTGGGCGAGTCGTTCTTCCTGGTCGATCCCCTGGATGGCACGAAGGAGTTCATCCATCAGCGGGGGGACTTCACGGTCAACATCGCACTCATCCGGGGCGGCCGCCCGGCGCTCGGCGTGGTTTACGCGCCGGTGAGCGGCATGCTTTACGCCGGTGATGTTGCCGCCGCGCAGGCCTGCCGCTACCTGCGCCGGACGGACCAGAGCCCCTCGGGCCCGCGTGAGAGACTGCGCGTGCGGCCGGTCCCCGCGGATGGGTTGACGGCCGTCGTGTCGCGCTCGCATTCGACCCCGGAGACGGAAGCTTATCTGCATCACTACACCGTGCGGCACCGGGTCTCCGTGGGCTCCTCGCTCAAGTTCTGCCTGGTCGCCGCCGGCGAGGCGGACCTCTACCCGCGCCTCGGGCCCACCATGGAGTGGGACACCGCCGCAGGCCACGCCGTGCTCGCGGCCGCGGGCGGGCAGGTGCTCGCTGCGGGAGGGGAACCGTTGCGCTATGGCAAGCCGCAATTCCGCAATTCGTACTTCGTCGCCGGCGGACCGCTCGAACTCTTCCCGCTCTCGCCCTGATCTCCCATGACCACCACCACACTGTCGCGAATGCAGCTCTCGCAGCACCTGAAGCGCCTGGAGTCCGAGTCCATCGGGATCCTGCGCGAGGTGGTGGCGGAGTTCCGCAACCCCGTGATGCTCTACTCCA
>DAHVQK010000084.1 GCA_027317845.1 Gammaproteobacteria bacterium | reverse complement strand
TCATCGAGCAGGCACATCCGCCCCCGGTGCGGGATGTGGCTTTCGATCCAGCCGAGGTCGAGCGGCTTGCCCACGGGCAGGGGGCCGGAGGTGCGCGCTAGAGACACCCCGACACCTCCACCTGGATGCGCCGCTCGAGATAGTCGAGTGTGGCGATACCGTTCTCACCCCGGGCCAGCCGTCTCAACAGGGGGAGACTGCGCGCAGCGGGAATGGCGGCGCGCAGTGCCTCGAGGGGGGGCTGCGGCATCCGATCGGCCGCGGCGTCGGTCAGCGTGATCGTGATCCGGGGGCGCGGGGGAAGGTGCGGATCCACGAGCAACGCCACCCCGAATGCATCGGGCAGCGGGCGCTTCCCGTTAAGCGGTTCCGGATATCCGGTCTCATAGGCGACGAGCAACGCCGGTGTGCCGTCCACGGCCGCAATCGTCATGGCCTCGATGAGTCCCGCCCCAAAACTGCCATCGAAGGCGCACAGCGCGGTCGAGCTCGCGGTCGCCTTCATGGCGATGCCCCAGTATCCGGCTGCGGCATTGTGCACGGAGTTGTGGAAGCGTGTCGGTGAGAGCTGGCGATCCTCGGAGGCCAGCGTGGCGCAGATCTCGTGACAGATGGCGCCATCGCCCCCGGAGGAGGTGAACACCGTCTTGAGTGCCGCGGCGTCGGCTCCGGCGTCGTTGACGGCCTGTTGGGCAACGGCAAGTGCGAGTCGCACCGTCGCGCCCGTGCGACGCCGCTCAGCCGCCGGCAGGGCCTCCACCGGAGGCAGTACCGTCGGAGCGGGGCAGTAGGATCGTTCGCCCGAGAGCACGTCCCGGGCGCTTCGCCAGTCAGGCAGTCCGGGTCCGATGAGGCCGATGCCGCCGATGTATGCGCTCAATGAGATGCTCGTCATGGCATGCCCTCAGTCGGCGCGCTGCAGCACCAGGCTGCAGTTCGAGCCGCCGAAGCCGAAGGAGTTGCTGAGCACGCGGGCAAGCGGCCAGCGGCGATTCTCGCGCAGGTACTCGAAGCCCACTGTGGGGTCGGTCTCGGTGGTGTTGACGCCACCCGGAGCGAAGCCCTGCCGCAGAGCGAGCGCGCACAGGACCGCCTCCAGGGCGCCGGCGGCTCCGAGCGTGTGTCCCGTGGCGCCCTTGGTCGAGCTGCCCGCGATCCCCGACCCGAAAACCGCCGAGACTGCGCGGGCCTCGGCGCTGTCATTGCTTGGCGTGCCGGTCCCGTGCAGGTTGACGTAGTCGATGTCCTGTGGACCGAGAGCGGCGGTCTCGAGCGCTTGGCGCATCGCCGTCTGGGCGCCGAGGCCCTCGGGGTGGGGCGAGGACATGTGATAGGCATCGCTCGACTCGCCAATGCCCGTGAGCAGTATCGTCCCCGGCGCTCCCGAGGGCCGCTCGAGCAGCGCGAACGCCGCCGCTTCGCCGATCGAGATGCCATCGCGCGCCGCATCGAAGGGCCTGCAGGGGTTGCGGGACACGAGCTGCAGGGAGTGGAAGCCATAGAGCGTCGTGAGACACAGGGAGTCGACTCCGCCGACCACGGCGGCATCGATCAGACCCGCCTCGATCATGCGGCGCGCCGATGCGAACGCCTTGGCGCTCGAGGAGCAGGCGGTGCAGATGACCGCCGAGGGGCCCTCGATCCCGAGCACGCGTTGCGTGAAGGCTGCGAGGGAATACGAATTATGCGTGGCCGCGTAATCAAACCGGGCGGGCAACGCTCCCGTGGCATCGCGCCGCCGGTAGGCGATCTCGGTCTCGAGCATGCCCGAGGTGCTGGTGCCGAGAAAGAGTCCGACCCGGCCTCCTCCAAGGCGCGCCGCGCAGGCGGACACCGCCTCCATGAAGCCGTCCGCGGAAAGACCCAGGAGCGCGAGTCTGTTGTTGCGCGAATCGAAGCGCGCGAGCTCGGGCGGCAGGCTCATCTCGTCCACGCCCGGCACCTCGCCGACGTGCGTTTCGAGCCGCACGGTCTCGAAGGCGCAGGGCGTGAGCCCGCTGCGCCCCTCGAGCAGCGAGCGCAGCGTCTCGGTGACACCGCGTCCGATGCAGCTGGTGGCGGTGAAGTGAGTGAGCGCGAGCGGCTTCATGTGAGGGCGGCGCCCAGAGTCACCGGCACAAGGCCCGCGCCCAACAGCGCATCGAGCAGCCGCGGCAGCACCTCGAGAATCACCGGCACGCCGCGCGGGGTGCGCGCGGCATGGCCATCGTGCAGCAGCAGGATATCGCCTGCGCCCAAGTCCTGGGCGAGTCTGCCGTACACCGCCTCGACGCTCGAGTTGACAGTATCGAATCCGCGCCGCGTCCAGCTCGCGAGCCTCAGCCCGAGACGCTGCAGCACCGGATCGAGGAAGGGGTTGCGCAGTCCCGCCGGGGCGCGGAAAAACCTCGGGCGCTGGCCCGTGGCCACCCCGATCGACTCCTGTGCCCGCTCGATCTCGCTCGCGAGGCCGCGGGGTCCGAGGAGTGAGAAATGATTCAAGTGACGCTGGCTGTGGTTCTCGACCGCGTGCCCGCGCTCGATGAGCGCGCGCGTGAGATCCGGATGGCGCCTCACGCGCTCGCCGATGCAGAAGAAGGTTGCCGGCGCCCGGTATTCCCCGAGCCGCTCGAGCACTCGCGGGGTGACCTCGGGATCCGGGCCGTCATCGATGGTGAGCGCCACGCCGGCACCGGGTCCCGGCAGTCGCGTCCAGTTGGGTCCGAGCAGGCGGCTGCGGGGCGAGAGGCCCGCAGCCGTGAGCAGCGCGTGGTCCGCGGCCACGGCCCCGAGCGCCCAGGGCCAGGCCGAGGGGTGGGCGAGCACCGCCGCAAGGGCTCCGCCGTGCAGGCCCAGGGAGGCGAGCACGAGCGGCGAGGGGCGGGTGGCGGAACGGGTCATCATGGGCAAATTGTCCCAAAACCGGCCGGGGTGCGACAGGCTCACGCGGGATCGGCCTTTGCGGGAGCGTCGCCGTCCGGCGGCGGCTCGCGCGCCAGGATCGCGGTAAAGACGAGGGCGAGCAACGTCCCCGGGGCGACGGTGCGGCCGAGGTCCGCGAGCACCGGCACTGAGGAGAAGGCGAGCACCCCGAACCCGAGCACCGTGGAGGCGTTGGCGATGAGGAGCGAGGCGAGGGTGAGCGAAGGCCGCTCGGAGGGGCGATCGAAGAACAGGGCGTAGTTCGACCCCACAGCGACGATCAGCAGCATGCCGATGACGTGCAGCAGGGTGAGCCGGACCCCGAGCGCGATGAGACCTGCCGCCACGACGAGCACGGCGAGAAACAGCGGCAGCACCACACGGGCCACTCGCAGCGGGGAACGGAGCGAGGCGAGCAGCAGCAGCACGATGGCGGCGAGCCCCCCGAGAGACAGCCGCACCGCCTCGCGCAGGTAGGTCAAGTAGAGCGCATCCGCTTCGCCCTTGAGATCAAACACGGTGACCCGGGCGGGAGCGGCCACCGAGAGGGCGGCGCGAACCCGGGCGATGTCAATCCCGAACGCGTGCGCTGCGGAGGTCGGCGCCTCGAGCGGCAGCAGGGCACGCCATTGCGCCCCCTCTTGCGTCAGCAGCGCATCCACCATGGAAGCGAACGAGGTGCCCTCGAGGTCTTTGCGCGTGAGGAGCGGCGCCGTGCGCTCGGTCTCGACATCCGTGAGGAAGGGCTCGAGCGTGGAGGCATCGAGCGGCAGACCGGCGAGCGCTTTCGTGAGCCGGTGATGCAACACATCGGAAGGCGGCAGGCTACCCTGGCGCTCGCGCTGCAGGGTCCGGCTGGGCAGATACTGCGCGGGACTCTCGTATCCGGAGAGGACGTGGTGGCGAATGAGGCCCGCGAGCTCCTGTCCCGCCGCCTCGGCGCCGCGCAAGGCGGCCTGCCGGTCCGGCGCGGACACGACAACGAGGTAGCGCACATCGGGCGCCCTGAGATCCGCGCGCAGCGTCGCATCGAGGCGCTGGGCGGGCAGCGGAATGGGGCTGAGCGCCGCGAGCCGGTGGTTCCAGAGATGTTCGCGATGCGTATAGAGGGTCGCCACCGCCGCCACCGCGATGAGCGCGAGGGCGGACCGCCCGAGCGGAGCCCGCCGCAGCGCGCGTAGCGCACCGCGCCCCAGGGGAGTCAGATCGCGGATCGCGAAGCGCGCGGGCAGCAGGCGCGGCAGCACGAAGCGCGTCACGAGGCCCGCCGCCAACACCCCGGCGAGCGAGTAGAGACCGAGTTGGGCGAGCCCGGGGAAGCTCGAGGGCAGGAGGGAGGCGAAGCCGAACACCGAGGTGAGCATCCCGAGCCGCACGGTGGGCCATACGCTGCGCCGCCAGCGCGCATCCGCCTCTTGCCGGCCGTCCCCGCGCGACTGCACGAAAAGATAGATGGAGTAATCGACCGCCTCCCCGATCAGCGTGACTCCGAAGCCGAGGGTCACCCCTTGCACGACCCCGAAGTGCAACGCCACGGCCGAAACGCCCGCCAGCGCCCCGGAGGCCACCGGTACGAGGCCGAGCGCGAGCGCCGGGAGGGAGCGGTACACGATGAGCAGCAGGCAGAAGATGAGTCCGCCGCTCACGAGCGACAGGCGCGCGACCGAGCGGACGATGTTCCGGCGCGCCGCCACCGCGAACACCCCGGGCCCGGTGAGCTCGAGCCTCGCGTGGGTCCGCAGTTGCGCCTCGCAAGCGCGGAAGGCGCGATGGATCGCCTCGAGGGCCTGCTCCTGAGCATCCGTGTCGGCTCCCGCGGCGCGGGTGCGCGCGAGCAGCAGCGCAAGGTGGCCTTTGGGGGAGACCCATACGCCGTGTTCCGTGCGTGGCGGCCGGTTGTGGCTCATGTCTCCCAGCAGGGTCGTCATCTCGCCCGTCGGATCGCTCGGCAGCAGGGATTGTGCGAACAGGCCCACGGGCGAGGCGAGCAGGTCCAGGGTGTTGCCGATCGCTGTGTGCAGGCCCGCGACAGTGAAGCGCTGCGGGGTGACCGAGGCGCTGAGGAGGTAGCGGTGAGCGAAGAGAAACGCCTTGTCGCGGCGCGCCGTGGCGGATGCGCCGTTTTCCACCGACACGAAGCCGGGGTCTGCGTGCAGCCGGTCCCGTAGCGCACGCGAGAGGCGCGCGCGGATATCGGCGTTTGAGCCGCCGATGGCCACGATGATCATCCGCGATGCCACCCCACGGCGCAGTTGCTCGACCAGCAACCGCTGTGATGCGGTGGGGGCGCGGGGCAGGAAGGCCGAGAGATCCGCCGAGTAGCGGGCGCGGACGACGATGAGCGCGGCCAGCGCGGCGAGCACCCCCCACACCCAGACCGCGGCTGCCGGGCGTCTCATCGGGTGGCCGGCGGCGGACCGAAGGTCATCCGCGAGTGATCGCCGTTGGTCTGAAAGATCCGCACCGTGCGGATGTCATCGCGCGCCCCCTGGATGAGGATGAGCAGAAGGTGGCTGTGGCGTTTATCCAACGGCCGTAGCGTCAGCGTCCATTGCGCCAGGCTCCCCGCAAACTTCAACTCGAACAGCCGCTCGAGCGCCGCGCGATCTCCCGAGAGCGTGTCGGCGATGGCATCCACATAGGGAGCGACTTGCGGGTAGTCATTGAGGGAGAGATGGTAGGTGCGATCGCCGCGTTTCACAGTGAGCTCACCGTGATCGAGGATCAGCGAGCCCGGACGAGGCTCGAGCGTGCGCTTCTCGAGGTGATCCGGAGCGTCGTAGATCATGAGGCCGGAGCTGACCAGGGGCCGCGTCAGCACCGCGAGCGTATCGCGCTCGACGAATGTGACTTCGCCGTGTCTGCGCTGCGCGAGGAGCCTCATGAGACGGTCGAGGGACGTGCCCGGCGGCGCGGTCGCGGCCGCGCCGTGCCACAGTGCCCCCAGGCACAGCAGCCACATCCAGTGCGTGACAGCGCGACCGGATCGCGACATTGAGCGGATTTTCCCGGGACGCCGCAAGTGCGTCCCGGTAGGCTCGCGCCTCGGCGCCTGCCGCGCAGCGCCCGGGAAAATTCCCGCTGCTGCCGCGCTCCCGCGTGGGATTTTCACGCCTGCTGACCCATCCGGGTTATCCATGCGCCCAGAAATCGAAGAAGTTGAACCAGTTGTCCGGGTGCTCGCGGCAGTAGTGCTCGAGGCGGGCGGCATAGCGGACGATGGCCGCACGGATGGCCGCCTCGCGCTCGGGGCGTGTCACGTTCGTGAAATCGGCGAGCGGCTCGAACACGACCCGGTAGCGGTTGCCTCCGAGGTACAGCCCGAGCATGAGGAAGGCCGGGCGACGCAGGAGCGCGGCGATCCGCCAGGGGCCGGTCGGAAAGCGCGCGGCGGCCCCGAGGAACGGCACGGTCTCGGTGGGCTCCTCTCCCGGGGTGCGGTCGGCCAACATGCCGACGAAGGCTCCCTCGGCCAGGAGGTCCCGCAGCTTGAGCATGGCTAGCGGATTGTCGCTGAGCGTCACGATGTCGGCGGTGGCGGCGGGATTGATCGCAGCGAGCGTGGCGTTGATTTTGCGAGCGTTGTGCTCGTACATCATCATCACGATGCGCGTGACCGGGCGGCGCCAGCCGATGGCGCGCGTCGCCTCGAAACTCCCGAGGTGCGCACCCAGGAGGAAGGCGCCGCCTCCGGCGCGCAGCTGCTCGTGCATGTCCTCCTCGCCCACCACCTCGAAGTCGAACAGGTCGAAGCGTCCGTTGAGCAGATAGACCCGGTCGTGGATGGAGGTGGCGAAGCTCATCACCTGGCGGAAGCGCTCCGAGGCCCGGGGCCGGCGGCCCGACACCTGGCGCAGGTACTTGAGCGAGGTGCGTCGCGCCCGCGGGGCGAACAGGAAGAAATACGTGGCGATGCCGTAGAGCACGATGCGGCCCGCGCGCCGTCCCGTACGCTTCGAGAAGAGCGCCATCAGGCGCAGCAGCAGCAGGCTCCCGCGCTCGCGTCGGTGCGACCAACCCGTCTGCGAATGCAGGGTGGCCGTGTCAGTCACCGTCGAGCTCCCTCAGCGTTCCGGTGGCCACGGGCCGCCCCGAGTCGGTGATGGTGAACCGCAGGGCGCCCGAGGGCGTGCGCTCGCACTCCAGCAGGAGCGCGGGGTGTTGCGAGACCACCCCGAGGAACTTGACCGAGCCGATCCGCCAGCGCCCGCCGGCGCCGGAGGCGGCCTCGATGGCATGCAGCGCCTCATCGAGCAGCACCACCCCGGGCAGGATGGGCTCGCCCGGAAAGTGCCCCTCGAGGGAGGGATGCGGGGAGGGCAGAGGGAGGGGGTGCCTCATGCGCGGCGCCGGTGAGGGCCGGTGAGCAGCGCCTGCAGCGCTTCCCGGGGAAGCTTCCCCGTGCTGTTGCGCGGCAGCCGCTCGAGCTTCAGGAGCGGTCGTGGCAGGAACACCGGATCGATGCGCAGGCGCAGCTCCTCGAGGATGCGTGCGGCATCGAGTGTTGGAGCCACCACGGCCGCCGCGACGCGCGTGATCCCGAGATCATCCGCAGTGGATTCCCCGGGGAAGAAGAACGCTGCATCGAGCACGCCCTCGATGCTGTTGATCTGGTGGGTGAGATAGGCGAGCGAGCTGCGCTTGCCGGCGATGTTCACCAGGTCCGCGAGCCGGCCCTGCAGCCGGAAGTGCCCGGCATCGGTGGGCTCGATCTCATCGCAGAGCGCGGTCGGCTGCTCGAGATGCCCGCCGTGCACCCAGGCGCGGCCGTCCTCGAGGGCAAGCCTCACGTCGGGCCAGAGCCGCCAGTCGAGCTCTCCGGCGGTGCGCCGGGTCGCGAGCTGGCCGGTCTCGGTGGAGCCGTAGATCTCGCGCAGCGGAGCCTGGAATCGCACCTCCGCCTCGCGCGCGAGCTCCTGTGTGAGCGGCGCGGTCGCCGAGACGATGAGGTCTGCCCGTGGGACCTCTGTCTGTGAGGCGAGGAGCGCGCGCAGGTGAATGGGCGTCGTCACGAGTGCCCGCGGCCGCGGGATCGACTCGAGCAGCGCGCAGATGTCGGCGGGGTAGAACGGGTGCTCCGCGCAGAGCCTTCCGCCACTCAACATCGGCAGCAGCACGCTCGACTCGAACCCATACATGTGTTGCGGCGGGACGGTTGCAAGCACCCCGTGAGCGCGCTCGAGGCCGAGTCGCTCGGCCCCATCGAGCACGCACCGCACCAGCCGTCCCCAGGTCTTGCGATGCGGCACCGGGGCGCCGGTCGAGCCCGAGGTGAACACGTATGCCACCACCGAGTCGGCGGCGATCTCGGGCACCCGCCAAGGGTGGGAGGCGCCACCGGGCACCGTGGCCGAGTCCGGATAGCGCATCCTCGGCAGCTCGATGTCACAGTCGTCCGCGTCGGTGAGGCAGAAGACATCCGGGGCGAAGGCCGCGAGGTGGCGTACCACCTCCGGGGTATGGGTGGGGGGCAGCAGGCTCACCTTGCCCGCGCGCATGCTGGCGGCGAAGCCCACCATGAAGTGGTAGCGATCCGCGCAGACGTTGATGACGTGTCCGCCGGGAGGGAGGGCGGCGGCGAGCCGCTCGACGTCGGCGAGGAACTGCGCCGCCGGGATCGCCACGCCGGCTCGGTACGCCACCACCGCCTCGGGCGCGGGGTGCGAGAACAGCGGCAACTTGACCAGAGGCTATTTCGTCCTATGGGCGGCGATGTACTCGGCGAGGTGGCGCAGCGAGCGGAAGGTCTGCGCGTTCTCCGCATCATCGGCGCGCAACTGCACGCCGTATTGTTTGGAGACCACGAGGGCGATCTCCAGGATATCGATCGAATCGAGGCCGAGGCCCTCCCCGTAGAGGCGCGCGTCCGGATCGATCTGGCTGGCCGGAAGCTCGAGGTTGAGGGCCCGGACGATGAGCTCGGCCAGCTCCAAGACCAGGCGGGCCTCGGGCTCGATCGGGTGCACGGTGGAGGCGAGTTCGGACATCGACATTGATAAATCTTATCGTTTTAGGACCCTGCGGGCGCAAATTATATGCCGAGGCCGGAGGCGGCAAGCGTGACCTGCGACCGCTTCAGCGCCCGTTCAGGTGGCGCGCCCGACGCCGGGCCGCAAGCTGCGGCAGGCGCGCCACGAAGCCGAAGAACAGGCGCACGTGCATCGAGACGAGCAACAGGTTGTCCCGTCCGTAGCGAAAATGCGACACCCCGCCCTGGGCGGTGCTGAAGTAGCGGATGGGGGCCGGCAGGTTCACCGCCGGTATCCCGTCCCAGCACAGACGCACCACCGCCTCCACGTCGAAATCGAAGCGCCGCATCGCCCGGCGGGCAAGCATCTCGCGCACCACGGGGGCGATGGGATAGACCCTGAAGCCGCAGAGCGAGTCGTGGATGCCCGCCCAGAGGGTCTCGAGATTGGCCCACCAGTTGGAGATGCGCCGCCCCTTGACGCGCACCGCCGGAGCGCTCGAGTCGAAGACCGGATCGCCGAGGATCATGGCCTCGGGGTGTGAGAGCGAGGCCTGCATGAAGGCTGGGATGCGCTCGGCGGGGTGCTGGCCGTCGGAGTCCAGAGTGAGCGCGTGTGTATAGCCGCGCCGCAACGCCTCCGTGAAGCCCTCGAGGAGCGCCGCGCCTTTGCCGCCATTCTTCGGGCGCACGAGTACGGTCAGTCCGGGATCCTCCGCGGCCAGGGCCTGCAGCGCCTCGCCCGTGCCGTCCGTGCTGCCATCCACCACGACCCAGACCGGGGTCCACTGAGCGCGCGCGGCGCGCACGGTCTCGAAGACCTTCTCGCCGGGGTTGTAGCTGGGAATCAGCACCAGGTGGGTGTTCGAGGGAGCACTCAAGGGCGGTCCTTGCGCTCGGGTGGCGGGAGCTTGCCAGAGGCCGCATCGGCGAGCCAGGCGCGCTGCGGGGCGTCGGCGAGCTGCGCTCGGTACTCGCTCTCGAGCGAGCGCATGCACTCGGCCACTTCCCCGGGTGGCTCGAGACGCCTCCCGAGATGCACGCGGTAAAGGATCGGCAGCCGGGGAGCCTTCCAGAGCGGCCAGCCCTTGCTCAGGTAGGGCGAGTCGGTCTCGATGAGCACCACCTGGATGGGCACCCCGGCGTGCCGGGCGATGACCGCCACGGCCCCGGTGAGGGGATTCACGGGGGAGACTCGCGTGCGCGTGCCCTCGGGAAAGAGGAGGACCGAGGAGCCCCGGCGAAGCTCGGCGACGGCGTCCTTGACCATGCGGCGCGGAGGATCGGAGCAGATGAAGCCGGCGAGGCGTGCGCCCGCGCCGAGGAAGACATTGCCGAGGAGCTCGGGCTTGAGGATGCAGGCGAGGTCGGGGTGGCGCGTGAGCAGCAGAATCGCATCGAAGGCGCTCGGGTGATTGGGCGCGAGCATGAGCGCCGGCCCCCCGCGCAGGGCATCGAGGGCGGTGAGCTCGAGCCGATAGGCCCCCGTCAGGGTGAGAAAGCGCGAGAAGAGCCGAAAGCCGGCCATCATGCTCTGGCGCGCCCCCGCCCGGCGCCAGCGTGCCGGCAGCGGTGGCAGCACCACCAGCGCGAGCACCGTCCACGCGAGCATCATCACGGCGAGCATGCCGAGCAGGCCGTAGGTGATCAGGTAATCCCGCGCGCGGCGCAACACGGGGCTCAGGCCCGCTGGCCCACGGCCTCGATCTCCATCGACAGATCGCGCCGGCAGACGTCGGCTCTCAGGTAGACCCTCGGGGCCCGCGCGCCGACGGCGGAGTCGATCTCGGCCCGGATGAGCGGCAGATCCTCGGGATGGCGTACGTACACCTTGTAGGCGAGGGAGTCGAGGTGGAACGTCCCGGCCTTCAGGCGGTTGGCCTCCCCGATGAGCGCCTCGATGTTGGTGAGTGTCTCGCGCGTCTGCGCGGCCGGATCCCCCTCGTGCAGCGTGCGGTGCCCGAGGATGCTCGAAGTCCCGGAGATGAAGAGCGTCGCGCCGCGGTGGCGCACCAGAGCGGCGCGCGAGAAGCTCGGGGCGCGCGGGCCGTACTCCGCCGGGTAGTGGTA
>DAHVQK010000078.1 GCA_027317845.1 Gammaproteobacteria bacterium | reverse complement strand
GCTGCCCAGGTAGTTGACGGTGATCCAGATCGGGAAGGTGAGCGCCAGCGCAAGCGCCGTGAACAGCCAGGCGGCGAGATACTTGCCGAGCACCGCCTCCCAGACCCTGACCGGCAGTGTCATCAGCAGCTCGATGCTGCCGGAGGCGCGCTCCTCGGCCCACAGCCTCATCGAGAGGGCGGGGATGAGGAACAGGTACAGCCATGGATGGAAGGCGAAGAACGGCTGCAGGTCCGCCTGGCCCCGCTGGTAGAAATCGCCCAGATAGAACGTGAAGGCATTGGCCAGCACCAGGAAGATCAGAATGAATACGTAAGCCAGCGGTGTCGCGAAATAGCTCGCGAGCTCGCGGCGCAGGATCAAGCCCACGTTGCGCATGTCGGTCCCCGTTGATTCGTTATGCGGTGATGGTGCGGAACACCTCGTCGAGCCGCCCGGACTCGAGGTGCAGCTCTTTCAGCTTCAGTCCCCGGCTGTTCGAGAGTTCCGAGATCGCCTGCAGGATCGGCGCGCCGGCCCGCGGCAGCGCGGTGAGGCGCGAATCGCGCTCGCTCACCTCCACCTGGGCCACCGAGGGCAGCGCCTCGAGCGCCTCCCGGGCCGCGGCCAGCTGGCCAGGCTGTTCGAGCTGCAGAGACACGGCGTTGTGGTAGCGCGAGCGCGCCGCCAGTTGCAGCGGTGTGTCGTCGGCCACGATGCGCCCGCGTGCGATAACGATCGCGCGGGTGCACACCGCATCCACCTCCTCCAGGATATGCGTCGAGATCACGGTGATCTTCTCGCGCGCCATCTCGTTGATGAGCGCGCGCACTTCGTGCTTCTGGTTCGGATCGAGGCCGTCGGTGGGCTCGTCGAGAATGAGTACGGGAGGGTCATGCACCAGGGCCTGCGCAAGGCCGACGCGGCGGCGAAAGCCCTTGGAGAGCGTCTCGATCGGCTGCTCGAGCACCGTGGCGAGCTGCAGACGCTCGATCACGTGATCGAGGCGCGCACGTTTGCGCGCGCCTTCGAGCCGCCGCAGGTCTGCGATGAACTCGAGGAAGGCTCTCACGCGCATCTCTCCGTAGCTCGGCGCGCCCTCCGGCAGATAGCCGAGGCTCTGGCGGGCGGCGAGGGGTGCGCTCTCGACGTCGTGGCCGCAGATGCTGGCGCGCCCCGAGGTCGGTGTGACGAAACCGGCCAGCATGCGCATGGTCGTCGTCTTGCCCGCGCCGTTGGGGCCGAGGAAGCCCAGCACTTCTCCCGGCCGGACCTCGAAGGTGACGTCCTCGACGGCCGTCACCGAGTCATAGCGTTTGCACAGGTGATCGGTTTTGATCATGTCGGCCCTCCACAAGCTGCGATAGATGCAGCCGGGCGAGAAAAGTTCCCGAGCCCGCAACATCGGCGCGCCGGTCGATGAGCTCACGACCGGAACGCGCCCGGGACGGGGCTAGCGGCGCGGATACCACCCGCCGTCGCGGGCGCGCCAGTAGAGCATCATCAGCGCCCCGCCGAGCATGCCCCCGAGATGGGCGAAGTGGGCGATGCCGGCCTCGGTGCCGGTGACACCGAAGAAGAGCTCGAGCACCGCGTAGATCGAGACAAACAGCCAGGCCGGCATGGGGATGGGCGGCAGCAGCAACATCAGCCGCGCCCGGGGGAACAGCATGGCGAAGGCGAGCAGCACGCCAAAGATGCCGCCCGAGGCGCCGATCGTCGGCTCGCTGTTGCCGGTGGCGTGCTGGACGGCGAGCTGGGTGAGGGCGGCCGCGATGACGCACACGAAATAGAACACGAGGAAGCGCCGCGCGCCCCAGAACTGCTCGAGCGCCGGCGCGAACATGAACAGCGCGAACATGTTGAAGAAGATGTGCAGCCAGCCCCCATGGAGGAACGCATAGGAGACGATCTGCCAGGGGCGGAACATCGGGCCGAGTGGCCAGAGCGCGAACAGGCGCAGGATGGGGTCCAAGGCCACCTGCTCGAGCAGGAACACGGCGAAGTTTGCGATGAGCAGGCCTTTTACGGCCGGTGTGAGCGAACGGAACATCCGTGAAGTTTACGCGCCATGCGTGCGGAGCGCGACTGCGCTCGAGGGAGCGCGGCGCGGTCGCGCGAGGAACAGACGCTACGGCGCGAGCTGGCGGCCCAGTCGCTCGGCGGCGGCCCGCAACTGCGGCAGCGCGTCGTCGATCAGTTCGCGGCGGGAGAGCCGCGAGGCCTGGGCGCTCACATTCATCGCCGCCACCGTGTGGTCCACGACGTTGCGTACGGGTACGGCGATCGATCGCAGGCCGATCTCGAGCTCCTGGTCATTCAGGGCATAGCCCTCCACGCGCACCTGCGCCAGGATTTCGGCGAGCCGCTGGCGGGAAGTCACCGTGAATTTGGTGTGCGGCACGAGCTCGGCCCGCGACAGCTCGCCCGCCGCCTGCTCCGGAGGCAGGCTCGCGAGCAGCGCACGCCCGAGGGCGGTGCAGTAGGCCGGCAGGCGGCTGCCGACGCCGAGCGTCACGGACATGATGCGTTGGGTCGGAGCCCGCGCCACATAGACCACGGAGCCCTCATCGAGTACCGCCACCGTGGTCGCCTCCCCGATGCGCTCGCTGAGCTCCTTCAGCACCGGTTGGGCCGCGATGGCGATCGGGGCGGTGGACAGGTAGGCGTAGCCGAGGCTGAGGATTCTCGGCTGCAGAAAGTAGGCGTGACCGTCCGTCGCGGCGTAGCCGAGCTCGCGCAGCGTGTACAGGCAGCGGCGTACCACCGCGCGTGTCAGCCCGGTCGCGCGGCTGACATCGGCGATGCTCAGCCGCCGGTCCGTGCCGGCGAAGGCGCGGATCACGTGCAGGCCGCGGGCGAGGGAAGTCATGAAGTCCGGATCACCGGCACGAAACAAGCCGTTGCCGGGATCGGCGAGCGGGGCGATGCGTGATGCGTTGGACGCGGCGGGGCGCTTCGGCGACCCTTTGGGGCGCGGCACGGCTGACGGTCCATTGACTGAAGTGCGCTGATCGTACCCCGGTCCGCGGCCGGCTGTCATCGAGGGCGGGCCCCCCGGCAGAGTCTGCCCGGGGTTCGTCATGATGCGCCGCCGGGATCTGTCTTCAGAGAGACGAGGCGTGCGCCCCACCCCTGCGATACTTCACGCTGGTCAATCCGCTGCGTTACGCTATGCCGATCGCGGAGCGGGTTCGTCTGCAGGGCGTGGCCCCTGCGCTCTCGGTGCCGGACAACCGGCCGCTCGTGGTGACCGTCGGGCGCGGCCGGAGCGCAGCCTCCCGGATGTGCCGCCGTCGTTTGCAGTGATCGATACCCAATAGGGAACCCCGTATGCCTCGCGCTTTTTCGATATCGGCCCTGCCCCTGGCGGCCGTTCCCCTCGCCCTGCTGGTCTCGAGCTGCGCCGTGGGCCCGAATTTCGTGAAGCCCAGTCCCAATATGCCCGCGCGCTGGTCGGCGACCGCCGAGCGCAATGGCCATGAGGGTGGCTCACGCGTGAGTGCGAGCGAGCCACAACCGCTCGCCTGGTGGTCGGACTTCAAGGATCCGCAGCTCACCGCCCTCGTCAACGAGTCGGCCGCGCAGAACCTCGATGTGCGCCAGGCGGCGCTGCGCATCGAGGAGGCGCAGGCCCAGGCGCAAGTGCTGTTCGGGGGACTCTGGCCGAGCCTCGCGGCCAACGCGTCGTGGGCGCGCCAACGGATCAGCACCAACACGCCGAACGGTGTCCTGTTCAGCGGCGCCTTCTCCGGCGCGCTGCGCGGCGATCCGGCTCTTGGCGCGCTCATCACCAACCCATACAACCAGGCCCAGCTCGGTCTCGGGGCCTCCTGGGAACTCGATCTATTTGGCGCCACGCGGCGTGGGATCGCGGCGGCCAACGCGCGCACACAGGCGGCGGTGGACAGCGCGCGCGAGGTACTGTTGACCATGGTGAGCACCGTCGCGCAGACCTACATCAGCCTGCGCGGCGAGCAGTTGAGCCTGTCCATCCTGCAGCGCAGTCTTGCCACGGAGCGAGGCATCCTCGAGCTGACGCAGGAGAGGTACAAGGCGGGGCTGACCTCCGACCTCGACGTCCAGAACGCCTCGGCGGAGCTCGATACGACCCGCGCGCAGCTGCCGCTCGTCAGGCAGGCGATCACCCTCGACATCAATCAATTGGGGGAGCTCATGGACAAGCCCCCGGAAGCCTTGCGGCATGAGCTTGCCGAGTCGCGCCCGGTGCCGCCGGTGCCGCCGGTGCCGCCGGTGGTGCCGATCGGGCTCCCCTCGCAACTGCTGCGCCGCCGTCCGGACATCCGCGAAGCGGAGGCGCAACTGCATGCCGCCACCGAGCAGATCGGTATCGCGATCTCCGAGTACTTCCCGAGCGTGACGCTCACGGCCGGGGGAGGGTTTCAGGCGGAGAGCTTCGGCTCGCTCATCCAGGCGGCCAGTCACTTCGCCTCCATCGGACCGCAGATCAACCTGCCGATCTTCGAGGGAGGGCGGATCCGCGCGACGGTCCACCTCAGGCGGTTGCAGGCCAAGGAGGCGGCGGTCATCTACGCACGCACCGTCGTTACGGCGCTGACCCAGGTCGAGGACGCCCTGGCCGCCTACGGCGCCGACCAGGCGAGGCAGGTGTCCCTGCAGGCCGCCGTGAAGGCGAGCCGCAGTGCCTTGAGTCTCGCGCGCCAGCGCTATCAGAGCGGCGTGGCCAGCTTCATCGCGGTGCTCGATGCGGAGCGGACCGAGCAGCGGTCGGAGCTCTCGCTCGCGGATGCCAGCACCGCCGTGTCGACCGATCTGGTGCATCTCTATCAGGCGCTCGGGGGCGGCTGGGAGGCCACCGCCCGCGCCAACCCCGCCAGCGGTGCCGCCGCGGGCGATTGAGCGCGCCTGTGCCGCGCTCGGCGCACAATCCCGGCCTTGCCGCACAGACCCGAGCGAGGCAATGACTGCCGGTTGACCGCGCGGTATAAGTCGATTCCGCGCGTGAGGCACGCAGAGGAAACATCATGGCCGCCCAGCCCTTCGAGGTCATCAGTCAGCATCGTTGCTTCGGCGGCTCGGTGGGCTTCTACCGCCACGAGGCGGTCAGCACCGCCTGCCCCATGCGGTTCGCGGTATTCACGCCGCCCCGCGCCACGAGCGGCCGGGTGCCCGTGCTGTACTGCCTCGCGGGCCTGACCTGCACCGAGGAGACCTTCATGATCAAGGCCGGCGCGCAGCGCGTGGCGGCCGAACTCGGATTGATGCTGGTCACCCCTGACACCAGCCCGCGCGGGCTCAACCTGCCCGGCGAGAGCGATTCGTGGGATTTCGGCGTGGGTGCCGGATTCTACGTCGATGCCACGCGGGAGCCCTGGTCGCGCCACTATCGCATGTACACCTATGTCACTCAGGAGCTGCGCTCGATCATCGAGGGGCATTTCCCGGCGGACCCGGATCGTACCGGCATCCTGGGCCATTCCATGGGCGGTCACGGCGCGCTCGTGATCGCCCTGCGCAATCCGGATCGCTATCGCTCGGTGTCGGCATTCGCGCCGATCTGCGCCCCGAGCCAGTGTCCCTGGGGCCGGAAGGCCTTCACCGGCTATCTCGGCCCCGACCTCGGCAAATGGGCCGCTTACGATGCCACCGAGCTCGCGGCCGCCGTGACGGATGCGGCCAGCCGCCCGCCGATCCTGGTGGACCAGGGACTCGCCGATCAGTTCCTGCCGATGCAGCTGCATCCGCACCTGTTGGAGGAGGCATGCCGCAAGTCGGGGCTGCGGCTGACGCTGCGCTCTCACGAGGGTTACGATCACGGCTATTACTGCATCTCGAGCTTCATCGAGGAACACCTTCGGCATCACGCGGGTCTACTGAAGGGGTAGTGCCGGCGGTGCGTGATGCGCCGCGTGCGGGTCTCGGCCGGGCTGCAGGCACCGGCCTTCGGAGGTGGCGCACGTGCCAAAAATCGAACAGTACCTGAGCATTTGCGACCACCGGCCGTCCGCGCCGCGAGCCGGCCACCGGCAAGCCGTATACTGGCAGCCGTATGCAGACGCTATCTTCGGAACAGCGTGATGTCGTCAGTCGCATCGTGGCGGAGTTCAAAGACCACCCGGGGCCGTTGCTCGAGGTGCTGCACGCCATCCAGGCGGCTCTCGGGTACGTGCCGCGGGAGGCGACTCCCCTGGTGGCCGAGGGCTTGAATCTCTCCCGCGCCGACGTCCATGGCGTGGTCACGTTCTATCATCACTTCCGCAGCGCCGAGCCGGGCAGGCACGTGGTGCAGGTGTGCCGAGCCGAGTCGTGCCAGGCCTTGGGCGGCGAGGCGCTCGCCGACCATGCGCGAAAGCGGCTGGGTGTGGAATTTCATGAAAGCACTCCCGATGGGCGGTTCTCGCTCGAGCCGGTGTACTGCCTGGGCAATTGCGCCTGTTCACCCGCGGTGATGATCGACGGGCAGCTGCACGGCCGAGTCACGCCCGAGCGCTTCGATACGCTCATCGCCGAGACCGGTCACATCCTGGAGCATTCCCCGGAGGGCCCGTGACGGCCGCGCAGACACTGGTGTACGTCCCCGCCGATGCCGGGGCGCTGTCGCTTGGCGCCGAGGCGGTCTGCCGCGCGATCGCTGCTGAGGCCGCGCGCCGGAAGGTCGACGTGCGGATCGTGCGCAATGGCTCGCGCGGGGCCTACTGGCTCGAGCCGCTGGTGGAAGTGGCCACCGCGCGCGGCCGGGTCGCCTATGGCCCGGTGAGCGCGGCCGATGTGCCCGGCCTGTTCGAGGCCGGCTGGCTCGAGGGGGCTGCCCACCGGCTGCGACAGGGCGAGGCGCAGGCCATGCCCTGGTTCGCCAGCCAGCAACGGCTGACCTTCGCACGGGTCGGACTCATCGATCCGCTCAGCGTGTCCGACTACACGGAGCACGGCGGCTATCAGGGCCTGCGGCGCGCGTTGTCCCTGAGTTCCCGGGAGCTCGTCGAGACGGTCACCCGATCGGGCCTGCGCGGGCGCGGTGGAGCGGCTTTCCCGACCGGCATCAAGTGGAAGACGGTGCTCGAGCAGCCTGTCGGCCAAAAATACGTGACCTGCAACGCCGACGAGGGGGATTCGGGCACCTTCGCCGACCGGATGCTGATGGAGGGTGATCCGCTTAGCCTCATCGAGGGCATGACGATCGCCGGCATCGCCACCGGCGCCACCCAGGGCTACATCTATCTGCGCGCCGAGTATCCTCACGCGCACCGGATCCTGAGGCAGGCCATCGCGCGCGCGTACGAGGCCCGCTACCTTGGCGCGGATGTCATGGGCAGCGGCAAGCGCTTCGATCTCGAGGTGCGCCTGGGCGCGGGGGCGTACATCTGCGGGGAAGAGACCTCGATGCTCGAGAGCCTGGAGGGCCGGCGAGGCGAGGTGCGCGTGCGTCCGCCGCTGCCGGCCATCAAGGGACTGTTCGGCCGCCCGACCATCGTCAACAACGTCATCACGCTCGCGACGGTGCCGGTCATCGTGCATCAGGGCGCGGACTTCTATGCCGGCTACGGCGCCGGCAGATCGCGTGGCACCCTGCCGATCCAACTTGCCGGCAACATCAAGCGCGGCGGACTCGTCGAACGGGCATTCGGCCTCAGCCTGCGCGAGCTCCTCTACGAGTACGGCGGGGGTTCGGCATCGGGCCGCCCGATCCGCGCGGTGCAGATCGGTGGGCCGCTCGGGGCGTACGTGCCGGCCTCGCAATTCGACACGCTGATCGACTATGAAGCCCTGGCCGGCATCGGCGCTATGCTCGGTCACGGCGGGATCGTCGCCTTCGACGATACTGTCGACATGGCCCGTATGGCGCGCTATGCGATGGAGTTCTGCGCGATCGAGTCTTGCGGCAAGTGCACGCCGTGCCGGATCGGCTCGACACGCGGCGTGGAGATCGTCGAGCGGATTCTCGCGGGCGAGGATCCGCAACGGCAGGTCGCGAGGCTCGAGGAGTTGTGCGAGGTGATGGTGCAAGGGTCGCTGTGCGGCCTTGGCGGCATGGCGCCGTTCCCGGTGCAGAGCGCGCTCAAGCACTTCCGCGGGGATTTCCTCGCGAGGGTATCGAGTTGACGAAGGGCAATCTTACCGGCGCTTCGCGCCGCTGCATGTACGGGGTTTGCGGTCTTGCGCAAACCCCGTAGAACCTTTCGCCGGAGGCGATAGACATGTTTGCGATTGACTACCGGGATTCAGGCACTCCCGCGCCCCCCGATGGGGCGGCGCCCGTCACGGTGGAGATCGACGGCCGCAGCGTGACGGTGCCCGAGGGCACCTCCATCATGCGGGCTGCCTCCCTCGCCGGGGCCGAGGTTCCCAAGCTCTGTGCCACCGACTCCTTGAAGGCGTTCGGCTCATGCCGCATGTGCCTGGTCGAAATCGAGGGGCGCAAGGGCTATCCCGCATCCTGCACCACCACCGTCGCCGCGGGCATGAAGATCCGCACGGAATCGGAGAAGCTCAAGGCGCTGCGCCGGGGCGTTCTCGACCTGTATCTCTCGGATCAGCCCTCCGACTGGGCCGATTCCCCGGCCAAGGGGCACTGCGAGCTCGAGAGCGTCGCGGCCCGGGTGGGCCTGCCGCACACGACCTACGAGCCCGGCCGGCAGCGACCGCCGCAGGCCGATGACAGCAATCCGTACTTCGTGTTCGATTCGCAGTACTGCATCGTCTGCTCGCGCTGCGTGCGCGCCTGCGACGAGATCCAGGGCACCTTCGCCCTCACGGTGCAGGGCCGCGGCTTCGACTCCAAGATCTCAGCGAGCCAGGACGAGCCGTTCCTCGAGTCGGAATGCGTCTCGTGCGGCGCCTGCGTAGAGGCGTGTCCGACGGCTGCGTTGACGGAAAAGTCGCTGATGGGGCTTGGTCGGGCCGAGCGCGCCATTACCACCACCTGCGCCTACTGCGGCGTGGGCTGCAGCTTCAAGGCGGAAGTGCGCGGCAGCGGCGCGGCGACCGAAGTGGTGCGCATGGTGCCGAACCGCGACGGTGACGCCAACCACGGACATGCCTGTGTCAAGGGGCGCTTCGCCTACGGCTATGCCACCCATGCGGAGCGGCAGTTGAAACCGATGCTGCGCAAGAGCATCCACGATGAGTGGCGCGTGGTGTCCTGGGAGGAGGCGATCGGCCACGCGGCGAGCGAGATCCGCCGCGTGCAGGGGAAATACGGCCGCGATTCGGTGGGCGGCATCACCTCCTCCCGGTGCTCGAACGAGGAGACGTTCCTGGTGCAGAAACTGGTGCGCGCCGCGTTCGGCACCAACAATGTCGATACCTGCGCGCGCGTATGCCACTCCCCGACCGGATATGGCTTGAAGAGCACCTTGGGAGAGTCCGCCGGCACGCAGGCGTTCACCTCGGTGAGCGAGGCTGATGTCATCCTGGTGATCGGCGCCAATCGGACCGATGCCCATCCGGTGTTCGGCTCGCAGCTGAAGCAGCGCATTCGCCAAGGCGCGAAACTCATCGTCATCGATCCGCGCGCCATCAGCCTGGTGCGCACTCCGCACGTCGCTGCGGATATCCACCTGCAGCCCAAGCCCGGTACCAACGTCGCGATGCTCGACGCGCTCGCGCACGTGATCGTGACCGAGGGGCTGACCAAGGAAGACTACGTGGCCGAGCGCTGCGAGGCCCCGTCCTATCAGCGATGGAAGGCCTTCGTCGCCGATGAGCGCCACTCGCCCGAGGCCATGGCCGAAGTGACCGGGGTGCCCGCGGAGTTGGTACGTCGCGCGGCGCGCCTGTATGCCACGGGCGGCAACGGCGCGATCTACTACGGTCTTGGTGTGACCGAGCACAGCCAGGGATCGACGGCGGTCATGGCGCTCGCCAATCTCGCGATGGCCACGGGAAACCTCGGGCGCGAGGGCGTCGGGGTCAACCCCCTGCGGGGCCAGAACAATGTCCAGGGATCGTGCGACATGGGCTCGTTCCCGCACGAGTTCACCGGCTATCGGCACGTGTCGGACCCGGTGGTGCGGGGCGAGTTCGAGCAGGCCTGGGGCGTGAAGCTCGAGGCGGAGCCGGGCCTGCGCATCCCGAACATGTTCGAGGCGGCGCTCGATGGCACGTTCCGTGCGCTGTACGTGCAGGGTGAGGACATCCTGCAGTCCGATCCGAACACTCACCATGTCACGAGCGCGCTTGAGGCGATGGAGTGCGTGATCGTCCAGGATCTCTTCCTCAACGAGACCGCGAAGTTCGCCCACATATTCCTGCCGGGATCGTCGTTTCTCGAGAAGGACGGCACCTTCACCAATGCCGAGCGGCGCATCTCCCGGGTCCGCAAGGTGATGCCGCCTCGCGCCGGCTACGAGGACTGGCAGGTGACCATGCTCCTCTCGAACGCGCTGGGCTATCCGATGCAGTACCGGCATCCCTCGCAAATCATGGACGAGATCGCCCGCTTGACCCCGACCTTCGCCGGCGTCTCGTACGAGAAGCTCGACCGGCTCGGCAGTATCCAGTGGCCCTGCAACGAGGTGGCGCCCGAGGGCACTCCGACGATGCACGTGCAGCAGTTCGTGCGGGGCAAAGGCCGCTTCTACGTCACCGAGTACGTGCCAACCAGCGAGCGGGTGACCAGCCGGTTCCCGCTGATCCTCGCCACCGGGCGCATCCTTTCGCAGTACAACGTCGGGGCGCAGACCCGCCGCACGGAGAACGTGCGGTGGCATGCGGAGGACCTGCTCGAGATCCATCCGCACGATGCCGAAGTGCGCGGAATCGCCGATGGCGATTGGGTGGGAATGACCAGCCGCTCGGGGGAGACGGTGCTGCGCGCGAGGATCAGCGAGCGCATCGCCCCCGGGGTCGTCTATACGACGTTCCATTTCCCCCAGACCCAGGCGAACATCGTCACCACGGAGAACTCCGACTGGGCGACCAACTGCCCGGAGTACAAGGTGACCGCAGTGCAGGTGGTGCGGGTGAGCCAGGCGGACGCCTGGCGGGAGCGGGCTTCGCAGGAGCGTGCGCAGCATGGGGCTGCGGCGCACGCCCGCGATCCGGCGCATGCCTGAGCCCGCACCGGGGACGCAGCGCGCTGCCATGGGACCGGGCGCCACCGGAGCGGACGCGCCGCCGGCGTCCGCCGAAGTCGATGTCGTGCGCTGGAGCTCGGGGGAATTCAGACAGGAGCGCGACCAGGTGGCCGAGGAGCTGCCGGTGGCCCTCGTCTATCACGGCGTGCCGCATGGTGTGATGCTCGCCACCCCGGCCGATCTCGAGGACTTCGGCGTCGGATTCACGCTGAGCGAGGGTCTGGTGGAGGATGCGCGCGAGATCCACGAGGTGGAGGTCCGCTTTGGGGCCGAGACCGCGGAGGTGCGCATCAGCGTCGCCTGGGAGCGCTTCTCGGCGCTCCTCGAGCGGCGGCGGCGGCTCACCGGCCGCACGGGCTGCGGCCTGTGCGGCGTGGAAACCGCCGAGCAGGCCATCCGGGCGGTGAAGCCGGTGGGGCATGGCCCGACGGCGACAGCCGGCGAACTGCACTCGGCCATCTTGCAGCTCGCGCAGCTGCAGCCGCTCAACGCGCGCACCGGTAGTGTGCACGCGGCGGCCTGGGTTTCACCGGGCCGCGGGATCGAGATCGTCCGCGAGGATGTCGGCAGGCACAACGCGCTCGACAAACTCATCGGCGCGCGGGTGCGATCGGGCGCTGACTTCTCGAGCGGCTTGCTGCTGCTGACCAGCCGTGCGAGCTACGAGATGATCCAGAAGAGCGCCGCGGTGGGCATCACCTTCCTCGTGGCGCTCTCTGCGCCGACTGCCCTCGCGGTGCGTCTCGCCGAGCGCGCGGGCATGACACTGGTGGCGTTCGCGAGGGAGCGTCAGCACGTGGTGTACGCGCACCCGCGGCGAGTGAGCGAAGGCGCCTGAATCTCTGCACTCCATCCCCATATAACCTGAAGTTATGAACATCGAACTGCTCGTCAAGATGGCCAACGAGATCAGCCTGTTCTTCGCGACCGAGTCGGCGCCGCCGCAGGCCGCGAACGACGTCGCCACGCACTTGAGGCGCTTCTGGGAGCCGCGCATGCGGCACCAGATCGTCACCTACTGCGAGACGGAGCACGGCGAGGGACTCACCGATCTGGCGCGACGGGCCATTGCACTGCTCGCCGCCGATTCCCGACAGTAGCGATATCCCGTGGCGAATCCGGGGCTTGGCCGCGCGACGCCTGGAGTTTGGAGGCGGCATGCGCTAATATTCGCTATTCAATCCTTGCGTACGATCTGGCATGACACAGAATTTCCCGGCCGGAGGGGTGTCACGCGCGAGTGACGGCCCCGGCAAGACCCTGATCTGCGGCTCGGTGGCATTCGATGCCATCATGCGGTTCGACGGCCGTTTCCGCGACCATATCCTGCCCGAGCAGATCCACATCCTCAACGTCGCATTCCTGGTGCCGCAGTTGCGCCGGGAGTTCGGCGGTTGCGCGGGCAACATCGCCTACAACATGCGCCTCCTCGGCGATGCCGGTTGCCCGATGGCGACCGTGGGCCGGGATTTCGATCCCTACCGCGAGTGGTTGACCGGGGTCGGCGTGCCCCTCGATCACGTGCGGGTCGTCGACTCCGAGCTCACCGCCCAGGCATTCATCACCACCGACCTCGATGACAATCAGATCACCGCGTTTCATCCGGGTGCGATGCAACACTCGCACCTGAACCGGGTGAGCGATGCCGGCGCGATCGCGCTCGGGGTGGTCGCCCCCGACGGGCGGGACGGCATGGTGTCCCACGCGGCGCAGTTCGCCGCCGCCGGTATCCCGTTTCTCTTCGATCCGGGACAGGGGCTGCCGATGTTCGACGGGGCCGATCTCAAGCGTTTCGTGGAGCAGGCGAGCTGGGTCGCGGTGAACGATTACGAATGGCGGCTCCTCGAGCAGAAGACCGGTTGGAGCGAGCGCGAGGTCTGCGAGCGCGTGGCCGCGCTCATCGTGACACGCGGCGCCAAGGGCTCGAGCATCCACACCAAAGAAGGCCGCATGGACATCCCCTGCGCCAGGGTGGATGCCGTGGTGGATCCGACGGGCTGCGGCGATGCGTACCGCGCGGGACTCCTCTACGGTTTGCTGCGCGGCCTCGACTGGCAGTCCACGGGGCACATCGCCGCCGTCATGGGCGCCATCAAGATCGAGTCTCGGGGCACGCAGAATCATCGCGTGTCTCGTGAAGAGATTGCGCGGCGGCTGGCCGGGAGCTTCGGCGAGGCCGCGGCCCGCGCCGCCTTTGGCGCCGCGGCCTCACAGGATTTGTCTCACGCTCAAGCCACGGGAACCGACCGATGACCAATCGTTATCTCTTTACCTCCGAATCCGTCTCCGAGGGCCATCCGGACAAGGTGGCCGACCAGATATCGGATGCGGTGCTGGATGCGATCCTCGCCGAAGACCCCAGAGGACGTGTCGCGTGCGAGACGATGGTGAAGACCGGTGTCGTCATCCTCGGCGGCGAGGTGACCACCTCCACCTGGGTTGACGTGGAGACCCTGGTGCGCAAGACCGTCCTCGACATCGGCTACAACTCCTCCGAGATGGGCTTCGACGGGGCGAGTTGCGGTGTGTTGAACATCATCGGCAAGCAGTCCCCCGATATCGCGCAGGGCGTGGATCGCCAGGACGAGCGCGCGCAGGGCGCGGGCGATCAGGGCCTGATGTTCGGCTACGCGACCAACGAGACCGACGTGCTGATGCCGGCCCCCATCACGCTCGCGCACCGGCTGGTCAAGCGCCAGGCCGAGGTCAGAAAGTCCGGGCGGCTTCCCTGGCTGCGCCCCGACGCCAAGAGCCAAGTGACGCTGCGCTACGAGGACGACAAGCCTGTGGGGCTCGAGGCCGTGGTGCTGTCCACCCAGCACAGCCCGGATGTCGCCACCGCGACGCTGCGCGAGGCGGTGATGGAGGAGATCTTGAAGCCCGTGCTGCCCGAGGAATGGGTGGGCAAGGAGACCCGGTTCCACATCAACCCCACCGGCCGATTCGTCATCGGCGGGCCCGTGGGCGATTGCGGTCTCACCGGGCGAAAGATCATCGTCGACACCTACGGCGGCTATGCCCGCCATGGCGGCGGCGCCTTCTCCGGCAAGGACCCCTCGAAGGTGGACCGTTCCGCGGCGTACGCGGCGCGCTATGTGGCCAAGAACATCGTGGCGGCGGGACTGGCGCAGCGCTGCGAGGTGCAGGTGTCCTATGCCATCGGGGTGGCCGAGCCGACTTCCATCATGGTGGAGGCCTTCGGCACGAGCCGCTTTTCGCGCGAGCAGCTCACGCAGTTGGTGCGCAAGCATTTCGACCTCACGCCCTATGGTCTGCGCCGGATGCTCGACCTCGCGCGCCCGATCTACCAGAAGACCGCGGCCTACGGGCATTTCGGGCGCACCGAGCCCGAATTCACCTGGGAGCGGACCGATCGGGCCGAGGCGCTGGCGGCGGCCGCCAAGGGCCTCAAGGCAGCCTGATCACGAGGCGGCCCCGCCGGGGCCGCCCTAGGAATCCGGCGCGGCGGGCGATCGGGTCGCCCGCCGCGCCCAATAGCACACACCGCAGCGGTGCGGTGAAATCGCGCCCTCCGAGGAGCGTTGCGACAGGCCGGCCGGGTTTTCAACGCCCGCCACCTGCCAGGCTCGGACGGCACGCGCGTACTGTCCATACGGCGCTCACTGAACCCATCGGAGTCATCAAACCATGAACGCCACACTGAAACCGGCCGCCGGTCCCACCGATTGCAAGGTCGCCGATCTCGCGCTCGCGGACTGGGGTCGCAAGGAGATCCGGATCGCCGAGACCGAGATGCCGGGGCTGATGGCCATTCGCGAGGAATATGCGCCCAGGCAGCCGCTCGCCGGAGCCTTGATCAGCGGCTCGCTCCATATGACCATCCAGACCGCGGTGCTCATCGAGACTCTGCAGGCGCTCGGGGCGCGGGTGCGCTGGGCCTCCTGCAACATCTTCTCCACCCAGGACCATGCGGCGGCCGCGATCGCCGCCTCCGGCACCCCGGTGTTCGCGTGGAAGGGCGAGTCGCTCGAGGATTACTGGGACTACACCCACCGCATCTTCGAGTGGCCGCAGGGCCTTTTCACCAACATGATCCTCGATGACGGCGGGGATGCGACGCTGCTGATGCACCTCGGGGTGCGCGCCGAGACCGATCCGGGCGTCATCGCCAAGCCCGCGAGCGATGAGGAGCAGGCGCTGTTTGCGGCCATCCGGGCCAAGTTGAAGGCCGACCCGAAGTGGTATTCCGCCCGCATCGGCCACATCAAGGGCGTCACCGAGGAGACCACCACGGGCGTCAAGCGCCTGTATCAGATGGCCAAGGAGGGCAGCCTCGCCTTCCCCGCCATCAACGTCAACGATTCGGTGACAAAGAGCAAGTTCGACAACCTGTACGGATGCCGGGAGTCGCTGGTGGATGGCATCAAGCGCGCCACCGACGTGATGGTGGCCGGCAAGATCGCCGTGGTGTGCGGCTACGGGGACGTGGGCAAGGGTTGTGCCCAGGCGTTGCGGGCGCTCGCCGCCCAGGTCTGGGTGACCGAGGTCGATCCGATCTGCGCCCTGCAGGCGGCGATGGAGGGTTTCCGGGTGGTGACCCTGGAGTACGCGGCCGACAAGGCCGATCTTTTCGTGACCGCCACGGGGAACTTCCATGTGATCACTCACGAGCACATGCGGCGCATGAAGCACAACGCCATCGTGTGCAACATCGGGCATTTCGACAACGAGATCGACGTGGCGAGCCTCAAGCGCTATTCCTGGGAGAACATCAAGCCCCAGGTCGATCACGTGATATTCCCCGATGGCAGGCGCCTGATCCTGCTCGCCGAGGGGCGGCTGGTCAACCTGGGGTGCGCCACGGGGCATCCGAGCTACGTGATGAGCTCGAGCTTCGCCAACCAGACCCTGGCCCAGATCGAGCTCTACGCCAACCCCGGCAGGTACCCCGTGGGGGTGTATGTGCTGCCCAAGCATCTCGATGAGAAGGTCGCCCGGCTTCAGTTGACGAAATTCAACGCCGAGCTGACCGAGCTCACCGAGGAGCAGGCCCGCTACATCGGTGTGGACCGCGCCGGTCCCTACAAGTCCGATCAGTACCGTTACTGACACGGCATCTTCGGCGACGGCCCCGCGCCGCGGGCGGGGCCGTCGCCCGACTTCCGCCTGACGTCTGACCGGCAACATCCGCGATGGCCCATCGCGGAACACTCACTACAACATATCAATTACAAGTTGGACTGACCTCGAAAAACGTGTATGATCCGACGGCAACCCTGTAGTTGGGTGTATTTTGGAGTATCTTGTAATGGCGAAACGTCCTCCGAACGACGGCTCCTCCTGGAGCGCCAGTGAGCTGAAGACCTTGAAGGCGCTCGCGAAGGCGGGCACGCCGACCACCGAGGTCGCGAAGAAGCTCGGGCGCACCCCGGCGGCGGTTCAGCAGAAGGCCATGCGAGCCGGAATTTCCTTCCGTGCCGCCAAGCGGGCCGGCGCGCGCAAGACCGCCAAGAAGAAGTAAGCTCGAGGCGCCGTATCAGGGCCGGGAGTCCCGCGAAGTCCGCG
This sequence comes from Gammaproteobacteria bacterium, assembly GCA_027317845.1. GTDB lineage: Bacteria > Pseudomonadota > Gammaproteobacteria > Steroidobacterales > Steroidobacteraceae > 13-2-20CM-66-19. Next base: position 3,833 of record DAHVQK010000078.1, on the reverse strand, counting down.
GGGACTCCCGGCCTTTATTCGTGCCGGTGGCGCATCGGGCGTCCGGGTTGCGGCGAGACTTGTCACACGTGGCATAAGTTGCCAAACTAATCTTTATCCATTCATGCGGTTGCGATTTATCAAGGGGGAGACATGCGGCAAGCATTCAGGCTGACGTGTGGGGTGGCGACGCTGGTCCTGGCGGGCTGCAGCGTGCAGGTGCAGAACAATACCCCGGATCACTTTCAGGCCAATCCCGATATCGGCATGTACCCGATCAAGGCGTCCGTGACCTCGGGGGCCATGGTGAGCACGCCGATCTATCTGTTCGATGTGGCCGGGGGCAAGAAGGTCCAGCTGAAGCCCGACGCCTCGGGCGCGAATTTCCATACCATGCTTCCGGTGAGCTGCACGGCCAGCTTCCCGCTGCAGTACCTGGCGATCTGGAGGCTGCAGGGCGTGGCCACCCGGCAGAAGCTGTTCCCGGCACAGCCCATCATGGTTCAGTTGACCCCGCCGCCGCTGACCGAGCAGGCGACCATCGACACCTCGGGCAAGCCGCTGAAGGGGCTGTGGCAGGGGAACGTGCCCTACAAGTTCGTCACGGCGGCGGACACGCAGATCACCGGCGCGAAGATCGAGCCTGTCAGTCAGAGCAAGGCCGATGTGGAGTCCGCGAAGATGATCCATATCGTGAGCACCTTCCCGATCGATGCGTCTTGCAATGTGAAGACTCCGGTCGTGCTGGCATCGAAGGACCGCAAGGCGCAGGCGAATCTGGTGATCACCACCGACATGCCGGGCATGTCGCAGTGGACGACGAAGGTGTTTTTCCAGCCGCAGCCGACGGAGTAATCGGGAGAGTTGATGCGGTGCCGGGGAGGGGCCTCCCCGGCACGCCCGCCTTCGGAAGGTGGCTTCCGTTGCGGCCCGAGGGGCGGGTTTCACGCACCGGGCTCACTCGCGAGCCCGGCCAGTCGCGCGCCGCGCCTCGGCCTCAAAATAATACACCGGCTGAGACGGCCTAATCCTGGACGAGTCCAAATTGATGCGCACGGGGGAAATTGCGCCGTCCGGGGACCGCTCTCAACCGGTGTGGGGAGAGTATCGCCCCGCCGCGCTGAACCTACTGTGAACCGGCCGGACGGAACGGGCTCCGCGGCGGATTTTTTTCAGCCGGCGCGCAATCGGGCGCGCAGTTGCTCGATCTCGGCTGCGCCGAGTCCGATGGCCCGCAGATAGGTGCGCACGCCGCCTTGGGTCTCGAGGTAGGCCAGCATGTTGTACACCCCCTCCTGCGGACAACGCACCGCCTCGATGATGGCCTCGGGGTCGCTGTCGGCATAGCGGCCGAGATAGGCCTCGCGCAGGCACTCGGTGCTGGCCGCGTAATCGGCGGCAATGGCGTCCGGCACGGCGTCGGCCAATGCCAACAGTACCGCCGCGATGAGTCCCGTACGGTCCTTTCCGGCGACACAATGAAAGAGCAGCGGCCCTGGAGGGGCCGCGGCGATGATGCCGAGCGCCTGGCGCAGTTGCGGCCTCAAGTGCTCGAGGACGGCGCACTTCCACTGTTCCTTGGCGCACCCGCCACCGAGCTCACGCCATCTCGAGGGGCTTTCGGCCAGAAGCGACACCGATTCGTAGCGCAGTCCGGGAATCCGCGACACCGGGCTTGGCCAGAGCTCGATCTCCTCCGGCCAGCGCAGGTCGAGCACCGTCTGCACCCCGTAATCGGCCAGCGCGGCCAGCCCCGCCGGTGTCAGCTGCGCGAGGTCATCCGAGCGCAGCAGCGAGCCGTGGCGGGTGAGTCCGCCGTCCACGGTGACATGGCCGCCGAGATCTCGGGCGTTGAGCAGCGCTGGGAATTCGAGCGCGCGGTCGCAATCATCCATCGAGTGAGCCTCCGGAGCCTTCCGCGGCAGTGTAATCGAGTACACTTCGCCCGTCGCGCCTGGTCCCGGATGAGTCAGCATCCGGCGCGGGCGCGCAGTCGCTCATCCGAGGCTCCCAATGGCCCTTGACTCGACCCTGCGCTTCTCGAGCCGCGTCGATGACTACGTCAAATACCGGCCCGGTTATCCTTCCGAGGCGATCGGTCTGTTGCGGGACCGCTGCGATCTGCTGGCGCAGGCGAAGGTTGCCGATCTCGGCTCCGGCACCGGCATCCTGACAGCCCTGCTGCTCGATGCGGGCGCCGAGGTGTTCGCGGTCGAGCCCAATCCCGGGATGCGCGCCGCCGCGGAGAGACTCCTCGGCGCACGGCGCGGCTTCGTGAGCGTGGCGGGCACGGCAGAGGCGACCACGCTCGATGCCCACAGTGTCCGCCTGGTGGTGTCGGGTCAGGCCTTCCATTGGTTCGATCCCGGCCGCGCGCGCAGCGAGGCGCTTCGCATACTGCGGCCGGGGGGATGGGCGGCGCTCATCTGGAATGAAGCGCCCGAGGAGCCCACGCCGTTTCTCGCGGACTATGATGATCTGGTGCGGCGCCACGCGCCGGAGTACGAGACGGTGCGCGGCATGCGGGCCCGGGAAGAGGGCATCCACGAGTTCTTCGGCGCCGCGCCCGAGCGCGCGCTGTTCGCCAACCGGCAGATCTTCGATTTCGAGGGTCTCAAGGGCCGGCTGATGTCCTCTTCCTACGCTCCCGAGCCCGGCAACCCGCAGCATGAGCCGATGATCGCCGGGTTGCGCCAGCTGTTCGAGCGCCATCAGCGCAACGGCGAGGTCCTGTTCCCGTACCGGACGCTCGTCTTCTTCGGTCAGCCTTGAGTGACGCCCGCCGCGGCGGGCAGTTGCGCGAACTCATCGAGCGCAGCCAGGCAGGGGATGTCCTTCACCGGGCCGCGCCGGTAACCGTGCGTCATGAGCATGAGCCCAATCCCCGCTCCCTGGGCGGCAAGGGCATCGACCTCGCTGTCCCCCACCATCAGGGCGCATGCCGGCGCCACACCGAAATCGAGCAGCATGGCTTCGAGCACTCTGGGGTCTGGCTTTCGATACGGCAGCGAGTCCCCGCCGACGACTCGGGTGAAATACCTCGCCAGGTCGAGCCGATAGAGGATCACTTCGGCGAGACCCGCCGGCTTGTTGGTGCATACCGCGAGGGCGATACCGCTCTCACGCAGCCGCTCGAGCGCGGCGCGCGCACCGGGGAAGGGCGCGGTCGCGCGCACCGGCTCCGATTCGTAATGCCGCAGGAACGAGCGTTGCGCCGCGGCGGGGTCGACCCGGTCGCAGCGCCGGGCGGCGAGGGCGCGGGTGACGAGTTTCTGGATGCCATCGCCCACCATGGCGCGCACCTCGAGCAGCGGCAGAGGTTCGCAGCCGAGCTCGGCGAGCATGGCGTTGATGGCGTGCGCCAGGTCCGCGGCGCTGTCGATCAGGGTGCCATCCAGGTCGAAGATCATCAGCGTGGGGCGCATGGGCGCTATACTCGCAGATCATGCATGGCATTGCGCGGGGCTCGGATTGCCTCGAGTTCGGACGCTATCGACTTCTCACCCGCCAGCGAGAGCTGCGTGTCGATGACACGCCCGTTCCGCTGGGATCTCGCGCTTTTGACGTCCTGCTGGTCCTGATCGAGGCCGGCGGCGAGCTGGTCAGCAAGGAGGAGCTCCTCGCCCGCGCCTGGCCCGGGATCGTCGTCGAGGAGAGCAACATCCAGGTGCAGATCTCGGCCTTGCGCAAGGCGCTCGGCGCGGATCGCACGCTCATCGTCACCGTACCGCTGCGCGGCTATCGCTTCACCGGCGAGGTGCGAGTGGTGAACGGTAGCGAAGGCGCATCCACCTCCGAGGTGGGCGTGTGCGCGCCGCCCACCAACCTTCCGGCAGCCGTCTCGGATTTCATCG
>DAHVQK010000062.1 GCA_027317845.1 Gammaproteobacteria bacterium | reverse complement strand
GAGCGCTCCGAGCGGCCCTTCGTCGCGGTGCACTGCGGCTCCCTCGGCGAGGGTGAGCTCGCCGAGGAGCTCTTCGGAGCAAGCTCCGCGAGTGGCTCGGACCCGGCGCAGGGGCGCATCCTGCAGGCCGACGGCGGGACTTTGTTTCTCGATGACGTCGGGGAGCTGCCGCTGCCGCTTCAGGGGCAGCTGCTGCGCATGATCGAGGAGCGCGAGTTGTCGCGGCCCGCCGCGGGAGCGCCCGCGCCGATCGACATCCGCCTGATCAGCTCATCGCGCGAGGCGCTGCACGAGAAGGTGCGGTGCGGTGAGTTCCGCGAGGATCTCTTCTACCGCCTGCAGGGCCTCGCGCTCACGCTGCCGCCGCTGCGCGAGCGCCGCGACAAGGCCGCGCTCATCCGTCATCTGTTCACACAGGAGAGCGCCGCGACGCCCTCGGTGTGCATGGGCGAGGAGCTGGTCGGGGCGCTCAAGGCCTACAGCTGGCCCGGCAACATCCGCCAGCTGCGCAACGTGCTGCGCGGCATGATCGCGATGCGCGCGAACGATCAGCTGGATGCGGGCAGCCTGCCTGCCGACTATGGCGCCGGCGAGCCGGATTCCGAAGCCGAGCTCCCGCAGGAGGCGATCGGGCTCAATCCGCTCGAGAAGGCCGAGCGCAACGCCCTCATGCACGAGATCGAACTGCACCACGGCAATATCAGCCGGGTGGCCCGTCAGCTCGGCATGGGCCGCAATACGCTCTACCGCAAGATGCGGCGCCTCAGCATCTCGCTCGCCATCCGGCACTGACGGCTTTCCCCGGGCCCGTCCGCTCCACGCCGCCCGCCGCGGCGTCGTGTCATTTTTCTGCAACGCCGCGAGGCGCGCTGTATCGCGATGACAAGAAACGACACAACCCTGTCACCCATCCGGCACACCTTGCGACACTACCCGCCGGTTCCATCGAGTCCAAGGCTCATCCTTCCGCAAATCCCGGCAAGCTATCGGCGTGCCGGGCCTGCATCCGTGTGGTCGCGCAGTAAACCGCGATCCGACACCGACGCCGCGCCACTCGCCACCAGGACGGCACGGATACGGCCTTACGTCGCATCGTGTGCCGGGCGCAACAGCGCCGCGCCGACAGAGTGGCACGGCGTTTGCAGCGACCCGCCCGTCAAGTGCACAACCAGGGGGTTAATTCGATGAGACTGCACAGCATCTCTCCACCGGCCATGACCAACACTCTGGTCATCCTCGTCGCCGGCGCGCTCGCCGGCTTCCTCACCGGCATCCCGCCGGCCCATGCGATCGGCGTCAAAGCCGGCAAATGGACCTTGAATTTCGACGGCAACGTCAACGCGCACTACATCTATTCGCATTGCCAGGCCCCATCGAGCTCGGCCAACGTGGCAGGAGGTCTCGCTTGCGTGGCGACGAACAGCTCCTCGTCGGTATCGAACGGCCTGCTGCCGGCGGCGCTCACCATCAGCGGCCTGACGACCCAGGACGGCTACGACATCGGTTTCACGTTCGGCCTGTATCCGGGCATCAGCACGAATGACAGCGGCAGTCCGAACCTGCAGACCGGAGCGGGGAACCTCGGCCACACCGCCCTCGGCACCGCCGGCCTCGACATCCGCCAGGTGTTCCTCACGGTGGGCAACAAGAGAATGGGCACCATCATGGCGGGCCGTAACATCGGACTGTTCCAGTCCGACGCCATCCTCAACGACATGACGCTGCTTGGCGTCGGCGCGGGCAACGGCGACTATGCCGCGCCGGCGAACACGTCCCTGGGCTCGATCGGTCTTGGCTACATCTACACCGACTGGCTGTCGCAGATCGACTATACGACCCCGAGCTTCGGTGGAACGAAGATCACCGTCGGCATATTCGATCCGCTCAACACGCTCGGGCAGATCCCCGTCAACCACTCGAGCCCCGGCCTGCAGGCGAAGATCGCCTACAAGATGGGGCCGGTGTATCTCTCGGCGAGCGGTCTGTATCAGAAGCAGCGAATCGCCTGCACCGACACGGCACTGCAGGCGAATGCGTGCGTGCTGGCCGGCGCCGCGGGTGAGCTCGCCTACAGCAGCGCCGGCTTCGATCTCGGCGGCATGTACACCGCGGGCCCCTTCCAGGCCGCGGGCTGGTACTACCGGGCGAAGGGGGTCGGCACCACGGGACTGTTCGTCCTCTCGAACGACACGCTCGGCCGGCCGCGCGATTCCGAGGGCTTCCTCGCGCAGCTCACCTACACGGTAGGCAAGACGAAGTTCGGGGTGAATTACGGCCAGAGCAAGCTCGACCCCACGGGCAATGACATGCTCACCCTGCCGACGCTCGTCGAGAAGAACGACAAGTGGACCGCCGGCATCTATCACCACCTGACCCACGATCTGCTGCTGGTCGGGGAGTTCAGCCAGATTCACGCGACCAACGATCTGAATCAGCGCAACTCCAGCTGGAACATCAACGCCGGCCTGTTTCTGAGCTTCTGACACGGCGCGGCGTCTCCGGTGCCGGTGACCCCTGCGTGGGCTCACCGGCACATTTTTTCCCGCGCCGCCGCCCGGGGCAATTCATGATTTTCATGATGCCCGCCGGCGCGCACTGCCCGTAAGATGGCGCCGGCGCAGTCCATCCGGTTGTCCCGATCAGAATGAAAACGATGTCCCGGTCTCGAGCGGCGGTATCTTCACGTGTCACCGGCGCCCTCATCGCGGTCGCGATGGCCGTGGGCGCCCCGGCGCCGACCCGCGCAGCCGCTCAGGGTGCGCTCTCGGACATCGTGGTCACGGCGACGCGCATCGCCACACCCGCCTTCGACGTTGCCGCGAGCATCGCGAGTCTCTCGGGCGCGCAATTGCGCACCGACGCCCCCGGGGTGAACTTCGCCGACGGCGCGCAGTCGGTTCCGGGGCTGCTCGCGCGCAATCAGTACAACTACGCCCAGGATCAGCAGATCTCGATCCGCGGCATCGGCGCGGAATCGGCCTTCGGAGTGCGCGGGGTGCGCATCTACCAGGACGGCATCCCGCAGAGTGGTCCGGACGGCCAGGGGCAGATCTCGCAGTTCAATCTCGGCTCTGCCGAGCGCGTGGAGGTGCTCGAGGGGCCGTTTTCCGCGCTCTACGGCAACTCCTCGGGGGGCGTCATCCAACTGTTCACAGCCCGGGGAACCTCCCCGGGCACCGTGCGCACGGACATCGGTTTCGGCGGCTTCGGCGCCGTGCGGGCCGGCATCGATGCGAGCGATGCGATCGGGGGACTCGATTACAACCTCGATTTCACCCACTTCTCCTGGCGGGGCTTCCGGCCCCACCAGAGCGCCCGCAGCGAGTCCTTCAACGGCAAGGTCGACTACGCCTTGAGCCGGCACAGCAGCCTCACGCTCGTCGCCAACGTGCTTTCCCGTCCCGATTCGAACGATCCCCAGGGCCTCACCGCAGCCCAGGTCGCCTCGAACCCCGATCAGACCTCCGCCACGGCGCTGGCGTTCGACACCCGCAAGAGCCTCGAGCAGCAGCAAGGCGGTCTCATCTACCACCTCGAGCTCACCGCCCACCAGTCGCTGCGCCTGATGGGCTATTACGGCCACCGGACGGTGCTGCAGTACCTCTCGATCCCGGTCGGCGCGCAGCAACCCCCGACCAGCTCCGGCGGCGTCGTGGACCTCCATCGGACCTTTGGCGGCGGCGATGCGCGCTGGAGCTGGCAGGGAGCGCTCGCGGGCCACGCGCTTTCCTCGGTGGCCGGGGTAAGCTACGACACGCAGAACGAGCGTCGCAGAGGCTTCGACAATTTCGTCGGCGGCACGTTGGGTGTCGAGGGCGCGCTGCGGCGCGATGAGAACGACATCGCGCGCAATATCGATGAATACACGCAGGCGAGCCTCGCTCTCACTCGGACCTGGACGCTTACGGCCGGGGTGCGTCACAGCGAGGTGCGTTTCATCACGGAAGATCACTTCTTCGCCGGCGGCAACGGCAGCGGCGTGATCACCTACACGGCCACCACCCCGGTGCTCGGGGTCCTCTACGCGGCGCGCCCGTGGCTGCACCTTTACGCCTCATTCGGCCAGGGATTCCGCACTCCCCTCGCCTCCGAGCTCGCGTATCGGCCCGACGGCCAGCCGGGATTGAATCTCGCGCTGCGTCCCTCGCGCAGCAACGACGGTGAGATTGGTGCCAAGATGCGCCTGGGCCGCCATCTCTCGGCGGATGTCGCCGCCTTCGACACCCATACGAACGACGAGATCGTCGTCCTGACGAGCGCCGGCGGCCGCTCGACCTACGTCAACGCGGGGCGCACCCGCCGCAGCGGAGCGCAGGCGTCAGCGGACTACGTCTTCGCGCCGGAGTGGCGGCTGCGGGTCGCTTACACTTATGTCGATGCCGTCTTCATCGACGCCTATCGCACCTGTACGGCGGCACCGTGCCGCACTCCGACGGTGCTGGTAGCTTCCGGCAACCGCCTGCCCGGCGTTGCGCGCAATGACGCCTATGCGCAGTTGACCTGGGGCGGCGACCTCGGCTGGCATGCGAGCGTGAGCGGACAGTACCTCGGCGCCATCCCGGTCGATGCGACGAACAGTGAGCACGCTGGCGCCTACCCTGTCTTCAACGTAAGCGGTGGCTATCGGATGCGCATCGCAGCGCAACGTCTCGAGCTTTTCCTGAGGCTGAACAATGTGCTCGATCGCCGCTACGTGAGCGCGGTGATCGTCGACCAGGCCAACGGGGCGTACTTCGAGCCCGCACCCGGGTTCAACGTATTCGCGGGCTTCACGGTCGCTCTGCGCTGAGCACTGTTCCGTTGCGCCACACTTCCGGCGACGCACATCCGTTTCGCCGCGGAACATCACGCTTGGCGCTGCAATGGCGCATCATTGCAGTCTCAGCAGCCCCTCGCAAGGATGCCCGCAGCCACGTCGATGGAGGCATCCGTGGCCGTGGCATGTCCCTTGCAGTGTGAGGGGCACAACGGTTCAACTGCGAGGCCACTTCCATGTCCATCAATCCGAGCACTCACGGCCGGGTCAAAGTCCAGCTGAAGAAACAGTACGGCAACTACATCGGCGGGAAGTGGGTGCCGCCCGTCCGCGGCGAGTATTTCACCAACCTCACGCCGGTCACCGGGGGGGCACTGTGCGAGGTGCCGCGCTCCACGGCCGAGGACATCGAGCTCGCGCTCGATGCCGCCCATGCCGCCAAGGGCGCCTGGGGCGCGACCTCGGTGGCCGAGCGGGCGGTGATTCTCAACAGGATCGCCGATCGGATACAGGAGAAACTCGAGTACCTCGCCACGGTGGAGACCTGGGACAACGGCAAGCCCATCCGCGAGACCATGGCCGCCGACCTGCCGCTCGCCATCGATCACTTCCGCTATTTCGCGGGCTGCATCCGCGCCCAGGAAGGCACTGCCTGCGAGCTCGATCGCGACACCGTCGCCTACCACTTCCACGAGCCGCTCGGCGTCGTCGGCCAGATCATCCCGTGGAACTTTCCGCTGTTGATGGCGGCCTGGAAGATGGCGCCGGCGCTCGCCGCGGGCAACTGCGTCGTGTTGAAACCGGCCGAACAGACGCCACTGTCGATCCTCGCCTTCATCGAGGTCGCCGGGGATCTGCTTCCCCCTGGCGTGCTCAACATCGTGAACGGCTTTGGAGTGGAGGCCGGCAAACCACTCGCCTCGAACAAGCGCATCGCCAAGATCGCCTTCACCGGCGAGACGACCACCGGCCGGCTCATCATGCAGTATGCGGCGCAGAACCTCATCCCCGTGACACTGGAGCTCGGCGGCAAGTCACCGAACGTGTTCTTCGCCGATGTCTGCAATCAGGACGACGCGTTCTTCGACAAGGCCCTCGAGGGCTTCACCATGTTCGCGCTGAACCAGGGCGAGGTGTGCACCTGTCCTTCACGCGCGCTCATCCAGGAGTCCGTGTACGAGCGCTTCATGGAGCGCGCGCTCAAGCGCGTCGCGAACGTCAAGCAGGGCGACCCGCTCGACCCCTCGACCATGATCGGCGCACAGGCCTCACAGGAGCAGCTCGAGAAGATCCTCACCTACCTCGATCTCGGCCGCCAGGAGGGGGCTCAATGCCTGATCGGCGGCGAGCGCAACCGCCTGGGCGGGGACTTCAAGGACGGCTATTACATCCTGCCCACGGTGTTCAAGGGTGACAACAAGATGCGCATCTTCCAGGAGGAGATCTTCGGCCCGGTGGTCGCGGTGACCACGTTCAAGGACATGGACGAGGCGCTCGCGCTCGCCAACGACACGCTCTACGGCCTGGGCGCCGGCGTGTGGTCGCGGGATGCCAACACATGCTACCGCATGGGGCGCGGCATACAGGCGGGACGCGTGTGGACCAACTGCTACCACGCGTATCCGGCGCATGCGGCGTTCGGCGGCTACAAGCAGTCGGGCATCGGGCGTGAGACCCACAGGATGATGCTCGATCACTACCAGCAGACCAAGAATCTGCTGGTGAGCTACTCGCCCAAGGCGCTCGGGTTCTTCTAGGATGGATGCGAGCCGTGTCAGCGCCACGGAGGCGGCCCTGCAGTTGATCCGCCAGCTCGTGGCGCGACACGGCCCGCTCATGTTCCACCAGTCGGGGGGATGCTGCGACGGCAGCTCCCCCATGTGCTACGCGCGCGGGGAGCTCATGGTCGGAGACCAGGACGCGCTGCTCGGGGAGATCGGCGGGCAACCCTTCTACATGAGCGCGGCGCAGTTCGAGTACTGGCGGCACACGCATCTCATCATCGACGTCGTGCCCGGCCGCGGCGGCATGTTCTCCCTCGAAGGACCGCTCGGGATGCGCTTCCTCACCCGCTCACGCCTGTACACCCCCGAGGAGGAAGCCGCGCTCCCGCCCGTCGGCCATGGCGCCGCATAGGGACGCGGGGCGCTCACCGGAGCGATAGCGATCTGCCATACTGGGGACCCATGTCCTCACTCACTCTGCTGTTCATCGCGCTCGTCATCGCGGGTCTGGCCGTGGAGTGGTGGCTCTCCGCCCGCCAGATCGAGGCCGTGCGGGCGCATCGCGATCGCGTCCCCGGCGCGTTTGCCGGACAGGTCTCCGCCGAAGAGCACCGCAAAGCGGCCGATTACACCCTCGCCAAAGTCACGCTGGCGCGCCTCGGGGCCGTGGTCGATGCGGCGCTCACACTCGCCCTCACGGTCGGTGGTGGCATCGCCACCGTCGATGCCCTGTGGCGACGAAGCGGCTGGGGGCAGCCCTGGCTCGGCGCCGCGGTCATCGGCACGGTCGCCGTCATTTCCCTGCTCGTCGGACTTCCCCTGTCGCTGTGGCGCACCTTCGCGCTGGAGGCCCGATTCGGCTTCAACCGCACGACACCGGGCATCTTCCTCGCCGATCTCGCCAAAACCACCGCGATCGCCGTACTCCTCGGGGGCCCCCTGGTGCTCGCATCGCTGTGGCTCATGATGCGCGCCGGCCCCCGGTGGTGGCTGTGGGTGTTCGCCTGCTGGCTGGCGGCGACCCTCGTGCTCACGTGGGCCTGGCCGGCGTTCATCGCGCCGCTGTTCAACCGCTTCTCGCCCCTGAAGGACACGGCGCTCAAAGAGCGCATCGAGGCGCTGCTCGCGCGCTGCGGCTTCAAATCGAGCGGCGTGTTCGTCATCGACGGCTCGCGCCGCTCCGCACACGGTAACGCCTACTTCAGCGGCATCGGCCGCAACAAGCGCATCGTGTTCTTCGACACCCTGCTCGGTGAGCTCGATCCGCCGGAGATCGAGGCGGTGCTCGCGCACGAGCTCGGCCACTTCCGCCTGAGGCACGTGCGCTCCCGCCTCCTCGCCTCGATGGCCGGCATGTTTGCCGGCTTTGCGCTGCTTGGCTCTCTGGCGGCCTCAGCCCGCTTCTATCACGTCCTCGGCGTACCCCGCCCGTCGGCGCATGCGGCGCTGCTGTTGTTCGCGTTCGCGGCGCCAGCCGCGCTCTTCTTCATCACCCCGATCTCCTCGCTCTGGTCGCGCCGCCACGAGTTCGAGGCCGACCGCTTCGCCGCCCGCCACGCGAGCGCGGCGGATCTTGCATCGGCCCTCGTCAAGCTCTATCGCAGCAACGCGAGCACGCTGACCCCCGATCGCCTGTACGTGGCGTTTCACTACTCCCACCCGCCGGCGATCGAGCGCATCGGCAGACTCGAGAGCCTGTGACCGGCGGCGTCCCGATCAACCGAAGGGATGCCGCAGCACGATGGTCTGATCGCGATCCGGGCCGGTGGAGATGATGTCGATCGGAACCTCGACCAGCGTCTCGAGACGCTCGAGGTACTTGCGAGCGTTCGCCGGCAGGTCGTTGTAATCGGTGATGCCGACCGTTGATTCCCTCCAGCCCGGCAGCTCCTCGTACACCGGCTCGATGGACGCATAGCCCTCTATGCTGAGCGGCGGCTCGGCGACCCTCTGGCCGGCGATCCGGTAGCCCACGCATACGCGGATGATGTCGAGTCCATCGAGGACATCGAGCTTGGTGATGCACAGGCCCGAGACACTCGAGTGGATGATCGAGCGCCTGAGCGCCACCGAGTCGAACCACCCGCAGCGGCGCGCCCGGCCCGTGACTGAGCCGAACTCGTGGCCCACTCGCGAGAGGTGCTCGCCATAGCCATCGAACAGCTCCGTGGGGAACGGGCCCGCGCCGACGCGCGTCGTATAGGCCTTGACGATGCCGAGCACGTAATCGAAGGCCCGTGGCCCGAGCCCCGAGCCGGTTCCCGCGAAGCCCGCGGTCGTATTCGAAGAGGTGACGTAGGGATAGGTGCCCAGATCGACATCCAACATCGCGCCCTGCGCCCCTTCGAACAGCGCATTGGCGCCCTCGTGGCGCAGCTTATGCAGTGCGGAGGTCACATCGGTCACCAGCGGCGCGATGGTCTCGGCATAGGTGAGCTGCTCATCGAGGGTCTTCTGAAAGTCGAGCGGGCTCTGGCGGAAATAGTGCTGCAGCACGAAGTTGTGGAAATCGAGTACCTCGCCGAGCTTGGCGGCGAACCGGTCGCGCTGGAAGAGATCCGCCACGCGCACCGCCCGGCGAGCCACCTTGTCCTCATACGCCGGACCAATGCCCCGGCCCGTGGTGCCGATGGCGTTGGCACCGCGCGCCTGCTCGCGCGCGCGATCGAGCTGGATGTGCGAGGGCAGAATGAGCGGACACAGGGGTGAGATGCTCAGACGATCGAATACCGGGACCCCCTGATCGATCAGGGTGCGGCTTTCCTTCAACAGCGCCTCGAGCGAGAGCACGACACCGTTGCCGATGAAGCAACGCACGTCCTCGCGCAGGATCCCCGAGGGAATGAGCGAGAGGATGGTCTTGCGGCCACCGATCACCAGCGTATGACCGGCATTGTGGCCCCCCTGGAAGCGCACCACCGCGGCGGCGCGCTCGGTGAGCAGGTCGACGACCTTGCCCTTGCCCTCATCGCCCCACTGCGTGCCGATCACCACGACGAATCTGCCCACTTCGATTGCGCTCCTCAATGTCAAGTCAGGGTATCTTCGAATTCCACCCGGGGTGCGCGCCGCTGCGGCTCGAGGATCTGCACACCCGGGGTGCGCGCAAGCGCCAGGATCTCCTCATCCGGCAGCTCCACCGCAAGCTCGATCGAACCGTCCTCCCCCGAGCGCTCCTCGCGCACCACCCTGGCGGCGTAGAGCCGCGAGCGCAGCGCTCCGGCGCTCGGCGGCAGGCGCACCCTGGCGCTGCGCGCCAGCCGCGAGAGCCGCTCGGCGATCGCGCCGTTCAGCACGTCAAGGCCCTGCCGCCGCCCCGCGGAAATCCACACGGCGGTCACGTTGCCCTCAGGCCCACGCTCCACGCCGGGCGCCCGATCGAGCCGATCGATCTTGTTGTACACGAGGATCTGCGGAATCGCCTGTGCCCCGATCTGCGCGAGCACTTCGTTCACCTGCGCAATGTGCTCATCACGCCGCGGATCGCTCGCATCGACGACGTGCAACAACATCGTCGCCTCGCGCGCCTCAGTCAGCGTAGATTGAAACGCGGCCACCAGCTCGTGTGGCAGTTCCCGTATGAATCCGACAGTATCCGCGGCGACCACGAGTGTGCCGCCTGGAAGGGTGATCCGGCGCACCGTCGGGTCGAGGGTGGCGAACAGCTGGTCGGCGATGTAGGCATCCGCGCCCGTCAGTGCCCGAAACAGTGTCGACTTGCCCGCGTTGGTGTAGCCCACCAGGGCGAGCGAGGGCACGGGAATCTCGGCGCGCATCTGCCGCCCCGTCTCGCGCTGTTGGCGGATCTTCTCGAGGCGCCGGCTGAGCAGGCGCACCCGTTGGGCGATGAGGCGCCGATCGGTCTCGAGCTGCGTCTCGCCCGGGCCACGCATGCCGATACCGCCCTTCTGGCGCTCGAGGTGACTCCATCCACGCACCAGGCGGCTGCCGATATGACGCAGCTGCGCAAGCTCGACCTCGAGCTTGCCCTCGAAGCTGCGCGCCCGTTGGGCAAAGATGTCGAGGATCAGACCGTTGCGATCGAGCACCCGTCGTCCGGTGAGCTGCTCGAGGTTGCGCTCCTGGCTCGGCGAGAGTGCATGATCGACCAGGATCACCTGCGCTTCATGGGCTTCGGCGCTCGCCTTGATCTCCTCGGCTTTGCCGCTGCCGACGAAATAGCGCGGATCCGGCCGCTCGCGCCGGCCGGTCACCGTGGCAACGGGCTCGGCGCCTGCTGAAACGGCGAGCTGCTGGAATTCCTGCAGATCCTCCGGATCGACCTGGGCGCCGAAGCCGATGCGCACGAGCAGCGCGCGCTCACCTGAACGCGGGCGCTCGAACACCTGGCGCTTCCCGGCAAAGCCTCAGCAACAGAAGAATCACTCGGCCGATGTCTCCGGCGCGCCCTCCTCGTCGGAGGCCAGACGGACGTTGCGCGCCGGCACGACGGTGGAGATGGCGTGCTTGTACACCATCTGGCTGACACTGTTCTTCAGCAGTACGACGAACTGGTCGAACGAGTCGATCTGACCTTGCAACTTGATTCCGTTGACGAGGTAGATGGACACGGGCACCCGCTCCTTGCGGAGCGCGTTCAGGAATGGATCTTGGAGCGACTGGCCTTTGGCCATCGGGTTCTCCTTATTCTCACGACTTGTAGTTGTTCGGGAGCCGGCAAGCGAACCGGAATCCCTGGGGGGTCATGCAAGCGTCCGCCTCCACGGCGGGCGAAAACAGCGACCGTACGATATTAACATGCGGCCAGAATCAAAGACCAAGCTCCCGCAGTTCCCGCCGCACGTCGCGATTCCACGACAGTTCATCCGTCTCGGGATCGAGACATCGGGCGAGGTTTTCGGAGCGCATCCAGGTCAACTGGCGCTTGGCCAGCTGCCGGGTGGCGAAGATGCCCCGCTCGACCGCCTCGGCGAGCCCGCACTCGCCCTCGAGGTGGGCCCAGAGCTGCCGGTAACCCACCGCCCGCATCGAGGCGTGGTGCGTGGACAGATCCCCGCGGGCATGCAGGCCGCGCACCTCTTCCAGAAAACCGGCGGTCATCATGGCGTGGAAGCGCCCGGCGAGACGCCGGTGCAGCCAGTCGCGCTCACGGGGCGCCAGCGCCCAGACCGAGAGCCTCATTCCGGCGAGTGGACTGCGGCTGCGCCGCTGCAGCTCGGAGAGTCGCTCTCCGCTGACCAGGCACACCTCCAACGCCCGCTGGATCCGCTGCCGATCCTGCGGCTGGATGCGTTGCGCGGCGATGGGATCGAGCCGGGCGAGCTCGGTATGCAGTGCCGGCCAGCCGAGGCGTGCGGCACGCTCATCGAGGATGCGCCGAAGCTCCGGCGAGGCCTGCGGAAGCGGCGCCAGGCCCTGCAGCAACGCGCGAAAGTACAGCATGGTGCCCCCGACGAGCAGCGGTACGCGCCCGCGCGCATGGATGGCCGTGATGTGCTCGATCGCCTCCCCGACGAAGCGTCCCGCCGAATAGCTCTCCCTCGGGTCGCAGACATCGACCAGATGGTGCACGATGCGCTCGCGCACCGACGGATCGGGCTTGGCGGTGCCGATGTCGAGTCCGCGATACACCTGGGCGGAATCGACGCTGACGATCTCCACCGGAGCCTGCTCGGCGAGGTGCAGCGCCCAGTCGCTCTTGCCGGTGCCGGTCGGGCCCGTGAGGAGATAGACGGGCAGTCGCGATTCGGCGCCCGCAGTGAAGGACTCCGCCACCCTCATCGTCCGCGCAGAAAGAGCTGATCGAGCTCCCGGAGCGTGAGGCGCGTCCACGTGGGACGGCCGTGGTTGCATTGGTTGGCGCGCTCGGTCACCTCCATTTGCCGCAGCAGCGCGTCCATTTCCGGCAAGGTGAGCCGGCGCCGCGCGTGGATCGCGGTCCGACAGGCGAGTGTGCCGAGGAATCGATCGGCCGCCTCATCGAGATGATGCGGCTCCCCGTCCCGGCCGAGATCCTCAGCGACGGATTTGACAATATCCACCACCTGTCCCCCTGCGAGCAGCGCCGGCACCCGGCGCAGGGCGAGGCGCGTCGGACCGAGGGCATCGAGTTCGAATCCCGCCCTCTCCCACGACACGTGCTGATCGAGGACCGATTCGAGCTCGTACGGTTTCAGCTCCACCACCAGCGGCTCGAGCAGGTGCTGTGATGCCGGGACCGCCTCGGCACGGTCCGCCTTGAGCTTCTCGTAAAGCACACGCTCGTGCGCGGCATGCATGTCAACCAGAATCAGTCCGTCACGGCTTTGCGCCAGGATGTAGATGCCATGCAGCTGCGCGAGTGCCACACCGAGTGGCAGATCGCCCCTGGCGGGCACGCCCTCACCGGCGGCCGCGCGCCCCTCATCCCCCGGCGGCACCGCGGCTCGCGCACCGGGATGACCTCGCTCCCCGTCGCGGGATTCGTCTGGCTCGCGCACGGTGGCCGCCAGAGCCCACGGGCTGCGCGCGGCGCTCGGATGATCCGCCTCACGCAGCGGCAACACGCCGGGCCCGAAGTGCGTGGCGGCCGCGGCGGAGCGCCCTGGCAGCAGCACGGCGGCGCTCGCCGCAGGAGCCGAATCGCCCCCGGGCCGGGTGGCGGCGAGCGCGCGCTCGATCGCGCGCAGGATGAACTCGTGGATCTGCCGGCTGTCACGGAAGCGCACTTCGAGCTTGGCGGGATGGGCGTTGACATCGACCAGACGCGGGTCCAGCCACAGGTGCAACACATAGGCCGGATGACGGCCGTGATACAACACATCGCGGTAACCCAGGCGCACCGCGCTCATGAGCAGCTTGTCGCGCACATTGCGGTCGTTGACGAACCAGAACTGCCGGTCGGGCTGGGCGCGCGAGGCGGTCGGCAGGCCGATCCAGCCGGCGAGGCGCACCGGCCCCGCGGCGTGGCTCACGGTAAGCGCGTTGTCGATGAACTCCCGGCCGAGCACCTGCGCCACGCGGCTTTCAGTGGCGGCGGGATCCTCGGCCACGGCCCCCGGGGCGGCGGGCGCATCGAGCAAAACACGCTCGCCGCTGCGCAGACGAAACGACACGTCGGGACGAGACAAGGCCAAGCGCTCGAGCAGACGCGCTATGTGGCCGAGCTCGGTGGTCGCGCCGCGCACGAACTTGCGCCGCGCCGGCACATTGTAAAACAGATCGCGCACCTCGATGGTCGTGCCCGGGGGGTGAGCGGCCGGACGCGGCGCCGAGACGCCACCGCCCTCCACTGCGATCTCTGCGGCGTGCGGCGCGTGCGCGGGGTGTGAGATGAGCCGCAGCCTCGACACCGAACCAATGGAGGGAAGCGCCTCGCCGCGAAAGCCGAGGGTGGCGATTGACTCGAGGTCCGCGAGCTCGGCGAGCTTGCTGGTGGCGTGGCGGCAGATCGCCACCGCAAGCTCCTCGGCGTCGATTCCGCAACCGTCATCGCGCACGCGGATCAGGCCCACCCCGCCCTGCTCCACCTCGACATCGATGCGCCGGGCGCGCGCATCCAGACTGTTCTCGACCAGTTCCTTGACGACGGAGGCGGGCCGCTCGATCACCTCGCCGGCGGCGATCTGGTCGATGAGCTCATTGGGAAGGATGCGGATGGGCATGAGTGAGGGGGTGATGGGGGGCGCTGCGCGAATTATGCGCGAACGCGACGCGGTTCTGCGCTCGCAGTGCGCTCGAGGGGGATATCCCCCGCAGGCACCGCGGCGAGCCTATCTCGCGGTGCGGGCGAGGAGTCGGTCCGTGCGCGCCTGACGCTCCTCGGCGAAGAGCGTGCCGGCGGGGGGATGAGCGCGGAAGTAGCCGAGTATGCCCCGGAAGATGGCCGCGGCCATCTGCCTTTGGTAGGCGGGATTGCGCAACTTGAGCTCCTCGACCGGATCGGACAGGTAATCGGTCTCGACCAGCATGGAGGGAATGTCGGGGGACTTCAGCACCACGAAGGCCGCCTGCTGCACCTGCTCGCTGCGGATCGGCATCGAGCGGCCCATCGCCTGCACCACATCCCGCGCGGCCGTCATGCTCTCGCTGATGGCGGCCGACTGCGAAAGATTGAGCAGCACCGAGGCGAGGGTGCGCGATTCGCCCTCGAGCGGGATGCCGCCCTTCAAGTCCGCGGCGTTCTCCTGACGGGCGAGGATCCGGGCCGCCTCGCTCGAGGCCCCGTGGAGCGAGAGAATGTACACTTGGGCGCCCTTGATGTAACGATCCGACACCGCGTTGCAGTGGATCGAGACAAACAGATCCGCGTGCGCCTCGCGCGCGATCACCATCCGCTGCCGCAACGGCACGAACACATCGCGGCTGCGGGTGAGGACCGCCCGCATGCCGCGCTGCACATCGATGCGCCTTGCCAGCAACCGGCCGATGGCCAGCGTCACGTTCTTCTCTTCCGTCCCGTGCGGGCCGATGGTGCCCGGATCCACGCCGCCGTGGCCCGGATCGACCGCGACGATGATGTCACGACGGGTGTTTCCCGGGGCGTGAGCCACGGAGATCGGCGCCGGAGCGTCGGCCAGGATGGCGCCGCGCGAGCGGGCCGCAGGCCTCGCCGCGCCGGCCAACTCGATCACCAGGCGCTGACCGCCGCGCTCGCCGCGCCGCAAGACAAGATGCGGCGCCGCGCCCGACTTGAGGACAAACACCACCCGCAGCGCCCCGTTCGGCCGGCGACCGACGCGTGTTTCACGCACCAGTCCCCAGTCCCGCGGCAATCGCACCCCAGGGCCGAGTCGAGTCCGTTCGAGGTCGATCACGACACGAGCGGGGTGATCGAGTGTGAAGTATCTCGTGGCGGTCACCCGCGAGAGCGAAAGCCGCGCCCAGGTGCTCCCGCCGGCCTCGAACAGAAGCACTTTGCTCAAGCGCGCAGTGGCGGCGGCTGCCGGCTCGGGCCGCACGGCCCCCACTCCCAGCAGGAGCATGAGAGCGAGATAAAAGGCCTTTTTGATCATAGGCTTCGCAGCACTCGTTGATGTGTAATCTACGAGTTATGCGGTTGATTTTCAACTCCGGGGCGTTTGCGGACCCTCGAAGGCGCCCGGGGTCAGGCGGTTCACCCATGCCGCGCCGGCCGCCGTTCTCGCGGTGAGCTGCGCCTCATGGCCCTGCGAACCCGCTTCGAGCGCCACGAGGAGGTCGGCCGCTGGCAGGAGCGGGCCGCCGCGCTGCGGCCATTCGATGAGCCACAGACACCCCGGTCGCGCCCACTCCGCGAGCCCCAGGTGCTCGAGCTCCGAGACGTCCCGGAGACGATACAGATCCACATGCACGAGCAGTTGCGAGCCGCTCTCATAGAGCTGCGCCAGAGTGTAGGTGGGGCTGCGCACCGCGCCCGAGATGCCGCAGCCGCGCAGGAAGCCTCGCGCGAATGTGGTCTTGCCGGCCCCGAGATCGCCTTGCAGGTAGATCACCGCGAGCGGCTCACCCGCCGCGGGACGAGCCCCCGCAAGCCGCCGCCCCAACGCCTCGGTGTCCTCCGCGGTCCTCAATAGTTGACGCAGACGCGCAGCTCCTCGATGACATCGCCCGCCAGCAGCCCTCGCTCCCCGGAGCGCGCCGCCACATCGCCGGCCATCGCATGCGCCAGCACGCCGGCCCGGGCGGCACGCCAGGCATCCCGGCACTGGCCGAAAAGGCCCGCGATGACCCCCGTGAGCACATCTCCCATGCCGGGACTGGCCATACCGGGATTGCCGCGCCCGCACAGCGCCGCCGTGCGCCCCGCGGCACCAACCAGGGTGCCGGCGCCTTTGAGGACCACGACCCCTCCATACTTCGCCGTCAGACGCTCGAGCGCCTCCAGGCGGTCACGCTGCACCTCGGAAGTCGCCACGCCGAGCAGTCTCCCGGCCTCCCCCGGATGCGGTGTCAGGATCCACTCTTGCCGTGATCGCGCACCGGATTCGGCGATGAGATTGAGCGCATCCGCATCGAGCACCAGCGGCTTGCCGGCACCGAGTGCGGCCTCGAGCGCGCCTCGGGCCCACTCGCTGCGTCCCAAGCCCGGCCCGATCGCGATGATCTCGGCGTGCGCGGCCGCCTCGCGCAACTCGGCGGGATCGGCCAACGGCAGACAGATCAGCTCGGGCCGCCCGGCCGAAACGGCCGCCACGTTCTGCGGCGCCACCGCGACGGTCACCAACCCCGCCCCGACGCGCAGACACGCCTCGCCCGCCAGGCGCGCCGCCCCCGCCATCCCTCCTCCTCCCCCCACGATGAGCACGCGCCCGAAATCCCCCTTGTGCGCCGAGCGCCTCCTGCGCGGCAGAGCCCTTTCGATCTCGGCATCGACCATGCGCTCGATGCGCGCCGGAGGCAGGTCCTGCGCCGTGAACCCGATGGCGAGATCGTCGAAACACACCACGCCGGCGAACTGCGGACCGTCGCCGACGAACAGTCCGGTCTTCAGTCCGACGAAGGTGATGGTGCAGTCGGCGCGAACCGCCTCCCCGAGCGGTGCGCCGGTGTCACCGTCGAGGCCGGAGGGCACATCGAGTGCGAGCACCGGGCGTCCCGAGGCGTTGATCTCGCGGATGACCATCGCGGCGTCCTCGCGAAGCGCGCCCTGCAGGCCGGTCCCGAGCAGCGCATCGACGAGGATCTCGGTGTTGGCGAGCCGCTCCGCCGCAAACGGCACTGCCTCTCCTCCGGCGGCGAGCCAGTCCTCGGCAGCCTGTCGCGCATCCCCCCGCAGCCGATCGGTGGGGCTCGCGGCGAGCACCGTGACGAGAAGCCCTGCCGCCCGCGCCAGGCGGGCGAGCACGTAGCCGTCGCCGCCGTTGTTACCGGGCCCGCACACGATGGCCAGTGTCTGCGTCCCCGGCCAGCGGGTGCGCAGACACTGCAGCGCCGCTTCTGCGGCGCGCTGCATGAGCGTGTAGCCCGCAATGCCCCGTGACTCGATCGCGCAGGCATCGAGCGCACGCACCTGCCGGGTGGAATAGAGCGCAATGGGCAACGACATGCGCTTGATTATACTGGCACCATGAGGGTTTCATGACACCGACGCTGGATCTCGCCGCGCTCAAGCGTGAGCTCGCCTCGCGCGCCCGCGAGCTCGGCTTCGGCGCGATCGGCGTCGCCAGCATCGAGATCCCCGAGGACGAGCGCCACCTGCTGCGCTGGCTGGAGGCAGGCTTTCATGGCGACATGGGCTACATGGAGCGGCACGGCCGCAGGCGCAGCCGCCCCCAGGAGCTCGTTCCCGGCACCGTACGCGTGATCAGCGCCCGCATGGATTACTGGCCCGCCGAGGCGCGCCCGGCGGCGCAGGCGCTCGCCGATCCGGATGCCGGATACATCTCCCGTTACGCGCTCGGGCGCGACTACCACAAGGTGCTGCGCAAGGCGCTCGCGCGACTCGCCGAGGAGCTCACCGGACGGATCGGCCCCTTCGGTTACCGCGTCTGCGTCGACAGCGCGCCGGTGCTCGAGAAGGCGCTGGCGCGCAACGCCGGCCTCGGTTGGATCGGCAAGCACACCAACCTCATCGCCCGCGATGCGGGCTCCTGGTTCTTCCTCGGTGAGATCCTCACCGACCTGCCGCTGCCGGCCGATGAGCCCGCGAGCGCCCACTGCGGCAGCTGCGCGGCCTGCCTCCCGGCCTGCCCCACCGCGGCCATCGTCGCGCCGTATCGGCTCGATGCGCGCCGCTGCATCTCGTATCTGACCATCGAGTACGGCGGCGCCATACCGGGGGAGCTGCGTCCCGCCCTCGGCAATCGTATCTACGGCTGCGACGACTGTCAGTTGGTCTGCCCGTGGAACAAGTTTGCGCGCGCCGCGGCACACCCGGACTTCAAGGTGCGTCGGGGCCTCGATGCGCCGCGGCTGACGGAACTGTTCAGGTGGAGCGCGGCCGAGTTCGATGAGCGCATGCGCGGCTCGGCCATCTACCGTATCGGCTACGAGCGCTGGTCACGCAACATCGCGGTGGCGCTCGGCAATGCGCCCTCGAGCGCCGCCGCGACCGCCGCGCTCGAGGGGCGCCGCAACGGCGCTTCGGCGCTGGTGCGGGAACATATCGAGTGGGCGCTCGCGCGCCAGCGTCAAGGCGCCACGCGCGGCGCCGCCCCTAACGCGTGACCTGTATGTTGTCGATGAGCCGCGCCTTGCCGAGGCGGGCCGCGCTCAACACGACGAGCCGCCGGGCGTCGGCCTGGGCGGGCGCCAGATCGTCCGCGCAGCGCACCGAGAAGTAATCCGGCCGCAGACCCTCGCTTTCGAGCGCCCGGATCCCCGCGCGCTCGATCCCGGCGTGATCCTGGTCGCCGGCGCTCAGGCGTCGCGCGGCCACCTGCAGCGTGCGGTAGATGACGGGCGCGCGGGCCCGTTCCTCGTCCGTGAGGTACTGGTTGCGCGAACTCATGGCGAGTCCGTCCGCATCGCGCACCGTGGGCGCGGCGATGATCCGCACCGGCATGCACAGCTCGCTCGCCATCCGGCGGATGATGGTCAGCTGTTGAAAATCCTTCTCGCCGAACACCGCCGCATCGGGCTCGACGATGTGAAAGAGCTTGGCCACCACGGTGGTGACCCCTTCGAAATGCCCCGGGCGGAACTCCCCGCACAGGATGGAGGACAAGCCCGGCACTTCCACCCGCGTGGCGCGCTGCTCGCCGTGGGGATACATCTCGGCCACATCCGGCATGAACATCAGATCGCAGCCGGCCTCGCGCAACATCCGCGCATCGCGCTCGGGCGTGCGCGGATAGTGCGCGAAGTCCTCGTTGGGTCCGAACTGCATCGGGTTGACGAAAATGCTCGCGACGAAGTGATCGCCGTGCGCGCGCGCGGCCTCGATCAGGCTGAGATGCCCGGCGTGCAGGTTGCCCATGGTCGGGACGAAGATGACGCGCTTGCCGGAGTGTCGCCAGAGGCGCACCTGAGCGCGGACTTCCGCGATGGCGGTAAGGGTTCGCATCGCCTCAGAAGCAATGTTCGGGAGCGGGATAGGCGCCGGACCGCACGGCCTCGACGTAGCGCTTGATGGCATCGAGATTGTCGGCCGCCCCGGTCACGAAGTTGCGCACGAAGCGGGGCTTGCGTCCCGTGGTGATGTCGAGAATGTCGTACAGCACCAGGATCTGTCCATCCGTGTGGGGGCCTGCGCCGATGCCGATGACCGGAACGCCGAGCGCCGCGGAGATCGTCTGGCCGAGCTCCGCCGGGATGCACTCGAGCAGCACGATGTCGGCACCGGCGGACTCGAGCCGCTTGGCCTCCGTGATCA
This sequence comes from Gammaproteobacteria bacterium, assembly GCA_027317845.1. GTDB lineage: Bacteria > Pseudomonadota > Gammaproteobacteria > Steroidobacterales > Steroidobacteraceae > 13-2-20CM-66-19. Next base: position 35,456 of record DAHVQK010000062.1, on the reverse strand, counting down.
TGCGCGCGGCGCCCTCCTCCTGCCGCCCCTGCACGCGAAAGCCGCCGGTCTTGTGCACCGACTGGGGCCGAAGGCCGAGGTGCGCGCACACGGCGATGTCGTGGCTCGCCAGGAACTCGACGATATCGCACTGGCCGGCGCCGCTTTCGAGCTTGATCATCTGCGCGCCGCCGTCCTGCATCAGGCGCACGGAGTTCTCGAGCGCCCGCTCCTTCGACGGATAGCTCATGAACGGCAGATCGGCCATGAGCAGGGGCCTATGCAGTCCCCGTGCCACGATGCTGCAGTGATACACCATGTGATCCATCGTGACCGGCACCGTGGTGTCACGGCCCTGGATCACCATGCCGAGCGAATCACCCACCAGCACCACATCGACGTCCGCCGCATCGAGCAGGACAGCGAAGCTCGCGTCATAGCAGGTGAGGCTCGCGATCTTGCTCCCCTCCTCCTTCATGCGCGCCAGCGTGCTCAGTGAGACCGGCTGGCGCTCCGTGTCGCGAAGCTGCAGGTGCGTGTACATGCCTCGAAGTGTACCAGGGTGCGGGGCCTAGACGGCGCGGGCCCCCATGGGGCTGCCCATGGGGTTGTAGTAGAGGCGCCCGCGCTTCATGCGCCGGATCGCCCCGAGCAACTCCTCGTAATCGGCCGGGTTGTTGACCGGATCGATCGCCGCCGCGTTCACGATGAGCAGCGGCGCCGACTCGTACTCATGGAAGAAGCGCGCGTAGGCCTCGTTCAGGCGCACCAGGTAGTCCCGGTCGATGTACTGCTCGTAGCCGATGGCGCGCCGCGCAATGCGCTCTAGCAGCACATCCACCGGCGCCTGCAGGTACACCACGAGATCGGGCTTCGGCGGGTGCACATCGAGGCGGCCGCTCACCTGCTCATACAACGCGAATTCCGCATCATCGAGGGTGACGCGCGCGAAGAGGCGGTCCTTCTCCCACAGGTAGTCCGCCACGCGCACCGGGGCGAACAGGTCCTTCTGGTTGAGCGCGGCGAGCTGCTGGCAGCGCTGGAACAGGAAGTACAGCTGCGCCGGCAGCGCCCCCGCCCGCGGGCTCCTGTAGAAGCGATCGAGGAAGGGGTTCTGGGCGGCATCCTCCAGCACGGCCTGCGCCGAGAGACTCCCGGCGAGCAGTCGCGCGAGGCTGCTCTTGCCGACCCCAATCGGCCCTTCCACCACGATGAACTGGTGCTCAGCTGCCATGGTCTCCCGTACGGCGCTCGGCCGTCATTCACGTTCTGATTGTTCGAGACGCCCAAGTCCCTCGGGTGTGAGCCGGGCTTTGAGCTCGCTCACGGGGCCGAGCCCGGGCACATCGAGATCCGGGGCGATATCCGCAAGAGGATACAGAACGAAATTGCGCTCCACTATCCCGGGGTGAGGGACGATGAGATCAGGCTCGGTGCGGCGCTCGTGCCCATGGACCAGCAGGTCGAGGTCGATGACGCGCGGCCCCCAGCGCGGCCCGGGTTGGCGGCCGAAGGCGGCCTCGATCGCCTTGAGCTCCCCGAACAGGGCACGGGCGTCGAGCCGCGTGAGAAGCCCCGCCACGGCATTGATGAAGTCCGGCTGCGCGAGGGGACCGAAGGGCCGCGACCGGTAGAGCGGTGACCGCCGCACCGCCCGGGTGTCGGGCAGGCGCTGCAGGCGCTCCCAGGCTCGCAGCACCTGCGAGCGCGGCTCCTCGAGATTGCTGCCGATGCCGATGTACGCCGGCCGCCAGACCGGCAGAGCGGTCATTTAGGGCCTGGGGCGCGCCGCCGCGGACGGCGTCGGCGACGGGATTTCTGGCCCGCCGGCCGGTCGCCGCCCTGACCCTGCGCGTCAGCCATGCGCTCCCGCTCCTCGCCGGAGGCTTCCTGCAGTTGCGTCCACCATCGGGCGACATCGGCTGAGGCCATGCCAAATTCCGCGCGCAGCAGCAACAGGTCGTACCCGGCGCGAAACTTCGGGTGAGCCAGAAGGCGCAGCGCCCTGCGTCCCCGCGGATACTCCAGGCGCGGCTGCATCGCGAACATCTCGCGCACACCGAGCGCCAGGCGCTTCGGAATGGCGATGTGCGTCTGGGCCTCGTGCACCGCCTGGTCACAGGCATCGAGGATGGCCGAGAGCTCGTGCCAGCGGCTCGGCGGCATGGCCTCGATGATCTGGGCGATGGGGCCGTAGAGCAGCACGGAGAGAAGAAAAGTGGGCGCCACGGGCCGGCCCGCCCCCACCCGCGCATCGGTATTGGCCAGCCCCTTGAGCAGCAACTTCTCGACGAGGCTCCGCGGATGCCGGGCGAGATACGCTTCCACGTTGGGCATCAGCGCCGTGAGCAGGCCGCGGCGCCGCAACACCTCGAGGCTGCGGGCGCCGTGTCCCGTCAGGAACAGCTTCAGGGTCTCATCGAAGAGGCGCGCCGGCGGCACTCCGCCCAAAAGCTCCCTCAGCCGCGCGATCGGCTCGGCCGTCGCCGGGTCGATCTCAAAGCCGAGCTTGGCCTCGAATCGCGCCGCCCGCAGCATCCGCACCGGATCCTCGCGGTAGCGCGTCTCGGGATCCCCGATGAGGCGCAGCCGCCGGGCGGCGATGTCCTCCACCCCACCCACGTAGTCCCAGATAGAGAAGTCGGCGACGTTGTAATAAAGCGAATTGGCCGTGAAATCCCGCCGCCATACATCGTCGTTGATGGTGCCGTAGACGTTGTCCCTCAGGATGCGGCCGGTCTCATCGAACATCCGCACCGCGTCCGGATCGAGGTCGCCCTCCTGGATCGCGCCCACGGGGGCGTGCGTGGCCTCATACCGGGCCGCCCGGGGCTCGGTCACCGGCCCGCCGAGGTCGAGAATCTCGCCCTCTTCCCCCTCGGCCTCCCCGGCCTCCTCCCCTTCGCTCTCCGGCTCCTCGCCCTGGGAGGGGGCGGTGGCGGCGCGGAAGGTGGCGACTTCGATGGTCTCCTGGCCGAAGAAGACGTGTGCCAGGCGGAACCGCCTGCCCACCAGGCGGCAGTTGCGGAACAGGCGCTTGACCTGCTCCGGCAGCGCATCGGTCGCGACATCGAAGTCCTTGGGATCGAGGCCGAGCAGCAGGTCCCGCACGCAGCCGCCGACCAGAAAGGCCTGGAAACCGGCATCGCGCAGGCGGTACAGCACCCGCAGGGCGTTCGGAGAGATATGGGAGCGGGAGACGATATGCTCCGCCCGAGGAATGACCCGCGGTGGAGTGGGAGGCGCCATCAGGCGCTCTTGTGGAGAATTCAATTCTGCGCTTTCTGCTTGAGCAATGAACTGGGATCCCTATAATACCGCGCTCCTGAAGCCGGCCCTCGGTCAGCGCTCCCTTCGTCTAGAGGCCCAGGACATAGCCCTCTCAAGGCTGTAACACGGGTTCGAATCCCGTAGGGAGCGCCATCTTATCAAAGACTTACGAGCGCATCGCCGGCTTCGTACGGAAACCGTACGATAAAGCGGTGACGGGGGACACGCCTCGGCGCCACCCGAGCAGCGCGCCCGCAGACTGAGTGGACCCGTCCTCGGCTGGAATCCACGCGCGATCGGGGCTCACCGTCCCGGCCTGCGCACCAGCCCTCAATGCCCCCTGCTGCCCTCGGCATCACCACAACACCGGCCCGCGAGCTGCACGGGAGGGCACGGCACCGATCCGTAGGAGCAGAACACGCAGCAATCGCCCGCCTTTGGCCTCAACACGGCGCCGCACGCGGCGCATTCGTAATAGTAGATGCAGGCATCCGTGGGCATGACCTCCAAGTGGCGCGCCCCGCACTTCGGGCACGTGATCTCGCTCGTGGTCCGCGGCGTAACGCTCGCCGAAGGGGCTGAACTGTTCATCTGCTTCATCCAATAGGTGTCACCAACCGACCTCTCATCCTACCCCTTCGCCGCGCCGGCGAGCCGCACGGCGGCGAGGTCTTCCATGTCAGCGAGACGATCGGACTCATCGAGCCGCAGCTCGAGCATGGCCTCCCGCACCCGCACCCGCGTGCGCTCGATCCGGATCGGCTCATCGATCGCCGCCTGGCTCTGCTCGACATCCGTGCGGGCGAAGGCGGCCATGCGCGCGAGGCGCGGCAGGAAATCGGCCTCGTACAGGTCGATCTGCCGGGTGTCCCCCTGGATCATCACCAGATCCGTGAGAAGCCGCGCGGTGATGCCGAGCCGCCGGCTCCGCAGCCGCGCCTCGGTCTCGCGCAGCCGGTCGCGGCTTTGCCGGATGGCGGCATTGATCGCCCGGTAGCGGACGAAGGGCAACATGAGCGCGCCGCCGAGGTTCTGCGTGATGCCATCGAGGCTGCTCGCCGCCGACAGCGTGAAGTCGGGAATGTAATTCATCCTGGCGCGCTCGATGTCGATGCGACCGGCGCGGATGTCGCGGCGCAATGCGGCCAGATCCGGATTACGGCGCACCGCCAGCGTCAACATGCGCGTCATGCTGTCCAGAGTGAACCCCTGGCGCGGAAGCTCCCTCGGCACACCGAGCGGCCGCCGGACCGGGCGGCCGAGGACGCGATTGACCGCCGCGCGGTCGGCTGGCAGTTTCGCCGAGGTGGCGGCGATCTCCGCGCGTACGCGGGTCAGCTCGTTCTCGATCGCAAGAGCCGTCGTGGGCGATGCCGCGCCGGTCTCGATGCGCGCCCGGGCAAAGGCATCGAGCTCCCCGAGCAGCGCCGCGTCCCGGCGTAAAAGCGCGAGCATCTCGGAGTCCGCCACCAGCGCGTGCCAGGCATCGAGGGTCCGTCGGCGCACCGCGAATTGCGCCCGGCGGAATTTCCAGCCGGCGGCATACGCCCTCTGCAGCGCGGCCCGCGCCTCGGCACGCGGCTTGCCCGGCCATTCGATCGGCGCGCTGCTCATGTTGGCGAGCTCGAGCATGGCGCCGCCCGCGCTCGCCGCTCCGTTTTTCAGCGACCCGGTGCCGCCGAACATGGGAACCGTCGCCTGGGTTCCCCGCCGGGGCACGGCCTCGATGGCCGCGCGCCACTGCCAATAAGCGGCCTCGGCATCCGGGCTGTCGAGCAATGCCCGATGGACGAGTTCCCGTGCCGTTGGCACTGCCGACAGCGGCGGGAGATGCCGCTGCGGCGGGGGCTCGAGGAATGGCCGCCCCGCCCGCACCGCCTCGCGCCGCAGCGCAGCCGTTCCGCGAGGGATGAACGTGCATCCCGTGAACAGGGCGGCCAATGCGAAAGCGAGCAGCGCGCACCGATGCGCCGATGGGCCGCTTTGGAGCCCGCGACTCATACGCCCTCCCCGGGAGTCAGCCGCGGGCGCCCCTCCCCGCCGTCCCGAGGCGCATGGGGCTCGAATTCATGCGCGAGCGCATGACGCATCACCATGTAATAGAGCGTCGGCAACACCAGCAGCTCCAGTACGAAGCTCGTGACGAGACCGAAGATCATGGGCACCGCGAGGTGACGCATGATGTCCGCTCCCGCGCCCTGGGCCCAAAGCAGCGGCGCGAGCCCCACCAGCGCCGCCGACACGGTCATCGTCTTCGGCCGGATGCGGCGCACCGTCGCCGTGTAAACCGCCTCGAGCAGATCGGCGCCACCGCGCAGCCGGCCGCTCTCCCGGAATTCCCGCACGCTCACATCGAGATACACCAGCAGCACCAGGCCCATCTCCGCCGCGAGCCCGGCGAGGGCGATGATGCCCACCCAGACCGCCACAGACAGTTGATAGTGCATGAGCCACAGGCCCCAGAATGCCCCGACGAGCCCGAAGGGAACCGCGAGCAGCACACCGAGCACGCGCAGGAAGTCTCCCGTGGCGAGCAACAGCAGCACGATGATCGCCAGCAGGGTGAGCGGCACGACGAGCCTGAGTCTCGCATCGGCGGCTCGGATCTGCTGAAACTGCCCGATCCACTCGTAGGTGTACCCCGGCGGCAGTGTCACTGCGCGGGCGATGGCGGCATCGGCGCGATGGACATAGCCGAGGACATCCGACACCCGGGTGTTCACATTGATGTAGTTGACGGTGCGAGTGTCGTAACTGTCGATGGAGGGCGGTCCGGCATCGTAGCGGATCGTTGCGACCATTCCGAGCGCAATGCTGCCGCCGCCGGGCAGCATGATCGGCAGCTCGCGCAGCGCATCGGGCCGATCGCGCAGATTGACGGGATAGCGCAGGTTGATCGGATAGCGCTCGACACCGAGCACCATGGTGCCGATCTTCTCGCCCCCGATCGCCAGGCGGATGACGCGCTGGACGGCGCCGACGGTCAGCCCGTAGCGCGCCGCGACGTCGCGTCTCACCTTGATATCGAGGTAGTAGCCGCCGAGGGGCTGATCGGCGATGGCGCTCAGTGTGCCCCGCACCGGTGTGATCGCGCGCGCGATCCCGTTCGAGAGCCGGCCCAGCTCTCCGAGATCCGGGCCGCTCACCCGGATGCCGATCAGGGTCTTGCTGCCGCTGTTCACCATGTTGGTGCGATTGGCGACCGGCATGGTCCAATACGCCGGCAGGCCCGGGATGTCGAGCGCCTGGTCGAGGCCCTCGTGAAACGTGCCCGCCGGATCCGCATAGCCGTTCTCGAGCTGCCCGAGCGACACCCGGCGTCTGTCGGGCCAGAAGGTGTGACGGAACGGCCACTGCAGCCAGTGCGGCCAGCGGGCGTAGAACCTCGTGACCGCCGCGTAGGGCCACTCGTCCCGCGGCTTCAGATGCACGATGGTGTCGAGCATCCCGAGCGGCGCATCGTCCGTGGCGGTGTCCGCCCGCCCCGACTGGCCGAATACGCTCGCGACCTCCGGGAAGCGCATGATGATCTTGTCGGTCTGCTGCAGGATGGCGCGTGCCTCGGTGATCCCGAGTCCCGGATAGGTCGTCGGCATGTACTCGAGGTCGCCTTCCCAGAGGGGCGGCGTGAACTGCGTGCCGAGGTGCGAGAGCGGCCAAAGCGTGGACAGCACCAGTGCCGCCACGACCGGGATCAGCACCCAGCGATATCGAATCCCCATCCGGAACACCGGCGCGAATCCGCCCTGCAGCGCCCGGCTGATGGGATTGCGCTGCTCGTGAATGATGCGCTGCGGAACGGTGAGCAGCAGCAGCAGCGCCACGATCGCGAGCGCCACGGTCCAGCGGTGCCGGGCGAGCAGCGGGGAGTGCGCGGCCAGGATGAACGCCGCCGTGCCGGCGACCGCGGCGAGCGCGATCGCGATCGCAATCTGCAGGCGCGCTGGCCACCGCTCGGGAAACAGGGTCGGCCTGATGAAATACACCATCAGCACCGGAATCAGCGTGATCGATACGATGGCCGCGGCGGCCATGGCGAAAGTGCCCGTCAGGGCGAGCGGCGTGAACATCCTGCCGCTCTCACCCGGGAGGATGAAGATGGGCAGGAAGCTCACCGTGAGGATGAGCAGGCTGAAGAAAAGACTCGGTGCCACCTCGACGGCCGCCTGCAGGATGATCCGCCAGCGCTCGCGGGGGCTCTCGCCGCTTCGCACCCGGATGTCCTCGCCATTGAGGTGCTGGTGAGCGTTCTCCACGGTGACGATGGCCGAATCGACCACGACGCCGATGGCGATCGCGATACCGCTCAGGCTCATGATGTTGGCGCTCACGCCCATGAGATAGAGAATCGCGAGACTGATCAGCATGCTGGTGGGAATGACGATGATCGCGACCAGCGCGCTGCGGCCGTGGAGCAGGAAGAAGATGCACACCAGGGCGACCACGATCATCTCTTCCGTGAGCGTGTCGGACAGTGTCGAGATGGCGCGGTTGATGAGGAGCGTCCGATCATAACCGGTACGGATGAGCACCCCGGGGGGCAGGCTGGGCTCAATCCGCGCGAGCGTGCGCTTGACGGCCTCGACGACCCGGTAGGTGTCGCCGTGAAAGCGCACCACTGCGATGCCGCAGGCCGCCTCGCCCTTGCCGTCCCAATCACAGATCCCTTGGCGCTGCGCCCCGCCGAGCTGCAACGTCGCGACATCGTGGAGGAGAATCGGCGTGCCGTTGCGCTCCCCTCCGACCGGCACTTCGCCGAGCTGGCGCAGGTTCTGCAGATAACCGCGGCTGCGCACCATGTAGCTGAGTTCGCTTTGCTCGACGACCGAGCCACCGACATCGTCGTTCGAGTCGCGGATGGCGCTGCGGATCTGCGCCACGGACAGGTGGTAGGCGCGCATCCGGTTGGGGTCGATGATCACCTGGTATTCGCGGACGACCCCCCCCAGAGGCGCCACCTCCGCCACCCCGGGCACCGCCTCGAGCTCAAAGCGCACGAACCAGTCCTGCAGACTGCGAAGACCGGCCAGGCCGATGTCGGCTTTCCTCAATGGACTGCCATCGAGCGGACAGGCGCCACCGTGGGTGAAGCCCCGCACCTCGGTCAGGCGGGCGCGCACCGCGGGCGGCGCACCGCCGCGGGAGCCGTACCACTTGCCGCTGACCGCATCACGCCAGATCCCCTGCGGATAGTGGCCGCAATACCACCCGGCGAGCAGCGCATATTGGTACGCCCAGCCGACGCCCGTGGCATCGGGGCCGAGCTGCGGCTTGAGGCCCCGGGGCAGCTCGGCGCTCGCGTAGTTGAGGTACTCCAGCACCCGGCTTCGCGCCCAGTACAGGTTGGTTCCCGGCTGAAAGGTCACGTGGATGAGCGAGTAATCGAACATGCTCTCGCCGCGGATGGATTCGACCTTGGGCACCCCGAGAAGCGCGGTCTCGAGTGGATAGGTCACCTGGTTCTGCACCACATCGGGCGGTTCACCCATGTCATTGGTGAGGACGAGAACCTGTGTATCGGACAGATCCGGTACGGCGTCGAGCTTGCTGTGGAAGGCCATCCAGGCCGATACGACAATCACCGTCAGTGATAGCAGAAGGACGAGCCCGCGATTCTTGATCGAGAGCTCGATGAGCTTGCGGATCATGGTGTTTCCGCGCGACCGGTCAGCCGCCCGACCGGGCCGCCGGGTGCGTGCCAGCACCGCCTCGCGTGGCGGTTTTTGCGGCACTCGATTGCTGATGCCCGGCGGGAGACATCTGCATGCCCGGCAGGGACCCACCCATCGCGCCCGAGGGTGCGGCACGCTGGATCGACCTCTCTCTCGGCGCGAACTTGCTGGTGAGCTCGCTCATGTTCGATTCGACGTCGATCAGGAACTGCCCACTGGTCACCACGCGTTCACCCGCCTTCAGACCCGACAGCACCTGCACCGTCCCATCGCTCCCCGTGAGGCCCGTGGTCACCGTGCGCGGCATGAACCGGCCGTGACCTTGCGCGAGCAGAGCCACCTCGCCGGTGCCCGTGTGGATGATCGCCGATGCGGGAGCCAACAGGACATTGGCGAGCGGTGCGGCCGCAATGTCGATGAGGGCATACATTCCCGGGCGCAGCAGTCCACCGGGATTGGCGAGTTGCGCCCGGACCGTGACGGTGTGCGTTCGCGGATCCTCATCGGGATCGATGAACGAAATCCTGCCCGTCAGGACCCGACCGGGATCCGAGGCGATGTGGGCCCGCATCCTCTCCCCGAGCCTCACCCACGGCAATTGGTTGTCATAGACCTGCGCATCGAGCCAGACGGTGCCGAGCTGCCCGATCCGCATGACCGGCCGGCCGCTCTGGATGTAGGAGTGCTGGCGGACCGACACCCGCGCCAGGTACCCCGATGCCGGGCTGAGAAAAGTCAGGTACTGCAGCGCCTTGCGCCGGGCGACGATGTGCTTAAGCTGAGCCGCGCTCACCCCAAGATAGAGCAGACGCCGCCCGATGGACCGGTACAGACGCCGCGCTTCGGCGGCCGATTCCGGATCGCGCGCGCGGCTCGCCAGGGCGCGATTTTGCGCCGCGGCGAGCAGTTCCCCCTGCGCGGCAAGAAGCTGCGGGCTGTACAGCGTAAACAGCGGATCTCCCTTGCGGATCGCCGCGCCATCGGTGGCGGCGTAGAGGGTTCCGATCCAGCCACTCACACGCAACGTCACCGCGTAGCTGGCGGGAGTTGCCTGACGGACGTAGCCCACGGTGCGCACGTTCTTGTGCAACGAGCCGATCCGCACACGACTCGTTTCGATCGCGAGACTCTGTTGGATGGCCGGATCGATGGTCACTTCTCCCCGGCCCGAAGCTCCTGTCGGGGCATAGACCGGCACGAGCGGCATGCCCATGGCGCTCAGGCCAGGCTGCGGCGAAATCGAGGACGGTCCGATCATCGGATCCCACCAGTAAAGAATCCTGCGCTCTCCTCGCGCCGCCCGGGCGGCCGAGGCGGCCGTACTTTCCGGGATGCCCTGCCTGCGCGCCCCGCCGCTCGAGGCAAGCTCGACGCCTGCAAGAAAGCCCGCGCCCGCGGCAAGCGCCACGAGAACGCCAATGAGGATCGTGCGTTTCACAGCGACCACCCTAATCCCTGGAGCAGGCTCCAGAGTCAATTGCGCATTGTGCGGATCCTCACTCGGGAGCGACGATGCCCCGCACCTTCGCTGTCAAGCCCGCCGCCTGGCGAACGGGGATCCAGCACGCCATCGCCGCACTCAGGCGCGGGCGCGGCAGACGCGCCTACGGATCATTCACCTGGCCATGATCCGCCGGAGGCGATAGGCTTGACCCTGGACCCTGGTCCAGGGCGCAGACTGCGTTCTGAGACCCTCACCGGAGTACTCCATGACATCCCTCGGCATCGGGGCTCTCGCCCAACGGGCGGGCGTCCGCATCGACACCGTGCGCTACTACGAGCGCAGCGGCCTGCTCGCGCCCAAGAGTCGGCTCGAGTCCGGCTACCGCCGCTACGGCGAAGCCGAGCTGACGCGGCTGCGTTTCATACGGCGCGCTCAGGTGCTGGGCTTCTCCCTCAAGGAGATCGGCGAGCTGCTCGCGCTCTCGAAGGCGCGCGACATTGCGCGAGTCAAGCGTGCGACCCAGATGAAGCTCGCAGACGTCGAGGAACGAATCGCCGCCCTGGTGCGGATGCGGGACGCTCTCTCCACTTTGGTCAACACCTGCCCCGGGCACGGCGAGCCGGCCGACTGCCCGATCCTCAAAGCGCTCGGCGGCGAGGACGGCCCCGCGCCTCCTTCGACCCCATGTGCCGAAAACCGAGGTTGCACGACGCGGATCTGAGACACGCGGACCGAGGGGCCCGGTGCCCGTCACCTCGGCACCGGTGCGCTCATCATGTGGATCGAGCGCAACGTAACGCAGAACAATGGACGTGCCGCCGCACTGCGCGCGCACCGTCGAGGATGACTCGCGCGCGCGGACGTTGCACAATAGTTCAGACTGGCGGGGTCACTCACATGCCTGTTCGTTCCGAATGACCATCGAGATTGCCGATATCAAAGTGCGCCCCGAGGCGCGGGAAGCCTTCTGCGAAGCCATCACGCGAGCGGCCAACACTGTGCTCGCCAAGGCGGGCGGCTACCGTCGCCACCAGATCCTCGCCTGTCAGGAGTCCGCGGGACGTTTCGTCCTCATCGTCGAGTGGGACTCCCTCGAGGCGCACACGGTGGGATTCCGTCAATCGCCGGCGTTCGCCGAGTGGCGCGCCATCATCGGACCGTTCTTCGAGCAGCCGCCCCACGTCGAGCACTTCGACCCGGTGGTGGATTCCTGAGTCCGCCGCCGGAGCGGTGAGCCTGCCCGGCAAGCGGCGCCGCGCCCGCCAGGATCCGCCGATACACCGATGCATCGCGGCGACACTGCGGCTCGAGCGCCGGGGGCGGAAGGCTGGTGGTGGATCTGTAGCACCGAGAGCCTGGATTGCGTGCGCTGGGAGGCGCCGAACGAGCGGTTTCCGGGGCTCCCGGCGTCCATCATGAAATTCGAGGCACGAGGCCATCGGCCGGCACACTACCGGATCCGGCCTGCCGCGCGGCGGCTGGCGCGTGTATGCTGATGGAGGGGCATGCCGCGGCACGAGTGTCGCGGCACGCCAACACCTGGACCATCCTCCTTTCGCCGAGGCCCGCCTATGCTTGCAGCGAAATGGTTCGACCTGCATCGAGACCTCATCGTTCACGCGACCATCATCGCGGTGGTGGCCGCCGTCCTGGTCGTGTTGCTGCGTCTGACGGGTCTGAGGCTCATCCATCAGTCGGCAGGCCGCATCGGCGCGCTTCGGGAAGCGACTTATCGCGCCGCGCACTCCCCGGCCCTCGCGCTGATCATGCTGTGCGCGGCGTATCTGATCGGCACCCAGATCAACGAGCGCATTCATGCCCCGGTGCTCTCTCACATCCTCGACCCGTCGCTGCGCGTCGGGATTCTCGCGGTGGTCGGCTGGGCGGGCTGGAACCTGATCGAGATCTATCCACTCGTGCGGCACCCGCGTGGCCGTCCGCTCGACCCGATGTTCTATGACCTCGCCGGGAAATTCGCCCGCCTCGGAGTGCTGACGCTCATCGGATTGATGATCCTGCGGACCGTGCACGTCCCGATCGCCAGCCTCCTCACCATCGGCGGCGTTGCAGGGATCGCCGTCGGGTTCGCCGCCCAAGGGGTTGTGTCCAATCTGTTTGGCGCGGTAGTGATCTACCTCGACCAGCCGTTCAAGATCGGCGAATGGATCGTGCTGCCCTCGCTGAACATCTCCGGAACCGTGGAGCACATCGGCTGGCGCTCGACGAGACTGCGAGGGTTCGATACGTACCCGTATTACGTTCCGAACCATGTATTCAACACGAGTGTGGTCGAGACACCGCCGCGAATGCAGGCCAGACGCATTCAGCAGACCTTGCCGCTGCGTTACTCGGACGTGGAACGGTTGCCGGCGATCCTGGCGGACCTGCGCGCCTACATCGCGAATCATCCGCGCATCGATCATGTCCAGGGCAAGGTGCAGGGCGAATTCGTCCACTTCACCAATTACGGCGTCCATTCGCTCGACATCCTGATCTATTGCTTCGCCCACACGGTCTGGTGGGCCGAATCGCTGGCCATTCAGGAGGATGTGCTGCTCAACGCCGCGCGAATCATCGGTGAGCATGGCGGGCAGCTGGCGCTGCCCGTCACGCGCGTGCAGATGCAAATGACCCCACCGGAGGGGAATCCGGAGGAGCGGCGCACGAGCTCCTGAGCCCGGCCCCGCGGCCAGGCCGAGCCGCGATCTCAGGACGTGGTGAGCACGACGCGGAACCGCGCTTTGCCGCTCATCATGTGATCGTAGGCCTCGGCGGCCCGCTCGAGAGGGTATTGCTCGATCATTGGCCGGATCTGCGCGAGGACGCTGAAGGCGAGCGTGTCCTCGGAATCGCTCGAAGTGCCGGACGGCCATCCCTGCAGAGAGCGTCTTGCCGCGATGAGGGCCAGTGGGGACACCTCGATCGGCTCGGCGGAGGCGCCGACGATCATCAACCTGCCATCGACACCGAGTCCGTTGACGGCCGCGGACATGGTCCTGGCATCGGTGACGGTGGCGAGAATGGCGCGCGCCCCGCCCAGCTGGGTGAGTTCGGCGGCCATATCCTGCGCGGTGGTATCGATATAGTGCCGGGCACCGAGCTTCTTCGCGAGCGCGCCCTTGTCAGCGCCGCGAGCGATGGCAACGGTGCGAAAGCCCATCCTGGCGGCGAACTGCACCCCAAGATGCCCCAGCCCGCCGATGCCGAGGATGGCGACCAGCTCGCCCGGCTGGGCTCCGCAGTGCCGCAGTGCATTGTAAGTCGTGATGCCGGCACACATGAGCGGCGCGGCGTCGGCGGAGGAGAGCTCCTGCGGAATCGAGGCGAGAGCCTCGAAGGGCGCCAGCATGTAGTCCGCGTAGCCGCCATCGTAGGTGATTCCGGGAATCTGACCTCGCTGACAGGTAATGAAATCCCCGCGCCGGCAGGACGCGCAATGGCCGCAGTATCCACCTTGCCAACCGACACCGACGCGCACGCCTGGCTTCCAGTCCGGGACCTCCGGGCCCACCGCGTCGATCAGTCCCACGACTTCGTGTCCTGGCACGCGTGGATAGTGCAGGCCGGGGAAGATTCCCTCCTTGGTGAAGGAATCGCTGTGACAGATACCGCACGCCTGCACGCGGATGCGCACCTGACCGCGGCCGGGCTGCGGAACCTCGCGTTCGATGAGCTCGAAAGGCGCATTGGCCCTGGGGACCTGAACGGCTCGCATCTTGGGCATGAGCATCTCCCGAACGGCACGCGATGCCAATGAGTCTACGCCGTCCGCGCCCTCGCGCCATATCGGGTGCGCCGAATCGCGCGAAGACGGGCCACGGGGTTGCCGGTCACGGTACATCACCGGGCACAGCGCGTCGCACGCTCAGGACAACTCGATGACAAGGCCGTGACGGCGCGCGGCGGGCTGTTCCGCGCACCGGGTGCGCGCTGTAAGCTATCTCGCCCGATCAGTCTTGCGGGGAGCGATGCGCATGCGATTCCGGAGAACATCCGCCCTCTTTCTCGTCACCGGGTTGGCATTGCTGGCGGCCGCACCGCGCGACACGCTGGCGACACCAGGTCCCGAGCGCCCCCCGGTCGCCCCTTCCGGCCTGAGAATCACCCCGACTGCCGCCGCCGGCGCACAGTTCTCTCACCTGGATCCCCACCTGCGTCGATTCCCCGGCCACCTCGCCGGTCAGGCCGTCACCACGCTCGCGAGCCCCGACGGCAAGACCCTGCTCGTTCTGACCAGCGGTTACAACCGGCTGTTCGACCGGCTGGGGCGGATGATCCCGTCCGACTCCGAAGAGTACGTGTTCGTCTACGACATCAGCCGGGACCGGCCCAGGCCCGAGCAGGTGTTGCGCGTCCCGAATACCTACATGGGCATCGCATTCTCACCGGACGGCCGGCGGTTCTACGTCTCCGGTGGCGTGGATGACGATGTTCATGTTTTCGTGCGCCGGCGCGGCCGGTGGTCCGAAGATGCCGCGGCGCTCATCAAGCTCGCTCATCGCAGAGGCAAGGGCCTCGATGTGAAACCCGAGGCGGCCGGCATCGCCGTGTCGGCCGACGGCTCGAAGCTGGTGGTAGCCAATTTTTACGATGACTCGGTCTCGATCGTGCCGCTCTCGCACGGCCTTCCGCGCGGCGCGCCGGTCGGGCTGTCCCTGCAGCCGGGCGGGGGGCGTCCCGGCGGAACCTACCCCTATTGGGTGACGATCGAGGGAAACCGTACCGCCTACGTGTCCAGCATGCGCGATCGGCAGGTCGATGTCATCGACCTCTCGCGCACCCGGCCCGTGGTGACCGCGCGCATTCCCGTCAAGGGCAACCCGAATCGCATGGCGCTCAATCGCCGCGGATCGCGCCTCTACGTGGTCAGCGACAACGACGATGTGGTTTCCGTCATCGACACGGCCGACGATCGTGTCGTGCACGTGATCCGCACGATTGCGCCCCCCGCCCTGGTGCGCCCCGGCGCCTATTATCACGGCGTCGACCCCAACAGCCTCGCTCTCTCGCCCGACGGCAGCCGGCTCTATGTCACCAATGGCGGCGAGAACGCCGTGGCGATCATCTCTTTGCAGTCCGGGAACCCTCACGTCATTGGCCTCTTCCCGACCGGCTACTGGCCGAACTCCGTAAGTGTCAGCGCCGACGGTAAAATGCTCTACGTGGTCAACGGCAAGAGCGTCCCGGGACCGAACCCGGGATTTTGCGACACCAGCCAGCACGGCAGCGCGCAGCGGGCGCGCTGCCGCTCCTCCAACCAGTACATCCTGCAGATCTCCACGGCCGGTTTCCTGAGTCTGCCCACTCCCCGCGGCCACGACCTCTCCGAGCTCACCCGCACCGTCGCGGCCAACGACCACCTGTATGTCCGGGAAGATGCCGCGGACCGTACTCTCATGCAGGCGCTGCACCGGCGCATCAGGCACATCATCTACATCGTGCGCGAAAACCGCACTTACGACCAGGAACTCGGCGATCTCAAGGTCGGCAACGGAGATCCGCGCCTCGCGGAGTTCGGGCGCGCGGTGACACCGAACGCCCATGCGCTTGCGCTGCAGTTCGTGACGCTCGACAACTTCTACGACACGGGCGAGGTGAGCGGCAACGGCTGGCCCTGGAGCACCTCGGCGATGGAGTCGGACCTGGGCGCCAAGGAGCTCGCGATCAATTACGCCCACCGTGGGCTTTCCTACGACTGGGAAGGGGACAATCGCAACGTCGACGTCGCCATCGGCTCGCTCGTGGCGCGCCGCAAGGAGGAACCGGGCTACCCGGACAATCCCAACCTCCTGCCCGGGACGACCAACGTGGCGGCGCCGGACGGCCCCCAGGGCGAGCGCCAACGGGGATACCTCTGGGATGCGGCCATGCGCGCCGGTCTCACCGTGCGCAATTACGGGTTCATGCTCGATCTGAACCCGTACTTCAACCGGACTCATCCCGTGCCGCTCCTGCCGATGCCCTACAAGACCCGCACGCGGGTCGCCTTCGCGGCGAACCCGCAGCTTGCCCCCGTGACGGACCCCTACTTCCGCGGCTTCGACACGCGCTTTCCCGATTACTACCGCGAAGCGGAATGGGACCGGGAATTCAAGCGGTACGTCGCCCACGGACACCTGCCGGCGCTCAGCCTGGTGCGGCTCATGCGCGATCACCTCGGGGACTTCGCCCAGTCGATCGATGGCCTCGACACGCCGGAAGCCCAGGTCGCGGACAACGATTATGCGGTCGGCCGCCTCGTTCAGGCGGTGGCTGACAGCCCATACGCCGACGACACGCTGATCATCGTCATCGAGGACGATGCGCAGGACGGCCCGGATCATGTCGACGCGCACCGCAGCGTCTGCTATTTCGTCGGTCCGTATGTCAGACATCACGCGGTGGTCAGCGAGCGCTACTCGACCGTCAATGTGCTGACGACGATAGAAGACATCCTCGGCATCGGACATCTGTCCATCTACGATGCCTACCAACGGCCGATGTCGGCCGTATTCGATCTGAAGCAGAAGCACTGGCGCTACGAGGCGATCGAGCCGGCGCCGTTCGCGGCCGCCTTCACGGGAGGCCCGCGCGCTCCGGACAGGGCTGCGTACCGATTCAAGCACACGGCCGCCTACTGGGCACGGGTGACGCGGGGCATGAACTATTCCCGCGAAGACGACAACCCTGCCCCTTACATCGAGAAAATCTACTGGCGGGGCCTGAACCCCGGAGTCCCCTATCCCACGGTCCGCTCTGGAGCGGACTTGAGCCGCGACCGTACGGCCCTGCTGCGCTTGAAAATCGGCGACCGGACACGCTGATCGCCGGGCAGCGCGCAGGGGCGCCGCGCGCTGTCATCGTCCCGGGCCGATTGCCAGAGTGAACCCGGGCACACGACCGGCCGGTGTGCGCCGGCCACAGGAGCACCCGGGTGATTTACCTCGCGATCCTGATCGCCTCGGGGTTGCTGCTCGCCGCGTTTGCGGTGGAACACCTCGACCGCCGCTCCGGCGTACCCTCGGTGATCGTGATGATCGCACTCGGCCTCGTGGCCGAGCCGCTGCTGCGCCCCGTGGGGGTGGTGGACCAGGAACTGAAGAGCATGGTGCCGGTCGCCGGGGCCATCGGCCTCGTGCTGGTCGTGCTCGAGGGCGCGCTCGATATCGAGCTGCGGCGCGAGCGCATCAAGCTCGCCGCGACCGCCTTCGCCGAGGCGGTGGCGGCGTTCCTCCTGTGCAGCGCGGCATTCGCGCTCATTGCGGTCCACACGCTCGGCATGACTGACCTCCAAGGGGTGCTCCTCGCCACCCCGTTCGCGGTGATGAGCAGCATCATCGCGATAGCGAGCAGCCACTTTCTCGCGGAGCGCACCCGGGAATTCGTGGTCTACGAGAGCTCCGTGTCCGACATCTTCGGTGTCCTGGTGCTCATCGCGCTTCTGGATTCCGATGGCACCGTGCGCGGGTTTCTCACCGGTCTCGCCGGCGGCGGACTGTTCTCGCTGGTGCTCGCATTCGTCTGCTCCGTGGCGCTGCTTGTCGTCTCGACGCGCACCGGCGCCCACGTGCGCCACATCCCGTTGCTCGCGGGCCTGTTCGCGCTCTACGCCACCATTCTGGCGCTATCGCGCCGGGTCGCGGAGTCGGGCAAGTTGCGCGAGCTGGCGCCTTAATCGGCCCGCGACCGGCCCCTCAGGCGTTTTCCTTGCGGATCTGCCGGGCGACGATGCCGGCCATGGCCGCGATCTGCCTCGCCAGATGGGCGAGCAGATCGTCGGCCGAGACGAGCCCGACGAGCGCACCGTCCGAGGCAACCACCGGCGCGCGGCGGACACCGCGTGCGCGCAGATGCGCCACTGCCGCACCGACCGAGTCCTGTTCCGCGATGACGAGGGGATGCGGTGTCATGATCTCGCCGGCATTGATACTCGAGAGATCCTCCGTCCGCGTGACCCGCGCGCACACGATGTCCCGGTCCGTGATGATGCCCGCCACATGCGGTCGCTGCGGATCGCCCTCGGTGATCACGACCGCCCCCACGTGCCGCTCCCGCATCAGCCTTGCGACATCCGAGAGAGGTGCCCCGGTGGGCGCCGCGACCGGCGGGCGGCTGCAGAGACTGCCGACGTTCATGATCCCCTCCCCGGCGCTGTTGGTTCACCGCAAGTTCGACACAGCGGGGCGGGTCCGCCAATGCGTATCAATGCGGATGGCGCACCGCCACCGGGGGTGATTATGGTGACGGGCGTGAAGATACGCGATCTATACTCGCCCCAGCCCCAGACCGCCTTCCGCGACGAGCCTCTCGCCGATGCGGCTCGGCTCCTGTGCGATCGGCACGTGGGTGCCCTGATCATCGTGAACCGCGGCGATCCGCTGCGCCGTCCGATCGGCATCCTCACCGACCGCGACATCGTGCGCGGGGAGATACGCCGCGGGGCCGACCTGTATCTGCTCACGGTGGGCGAGATCATGACGCCCGATCCGCTCGTGCTGCGCACCGATCTCGGGTTGACCGAAGCCATCGGGGCCCTGACCGCCCGTTGCGTTCGCCGCGCCCCGGTCGTCGATGCCTCCGGAGCGCTGCTCGGCATCGTGACCTTCGATGATCTGCTGCCCGCGGTCGCCAGCGAGCTGATGACGCTCGCCAGCCTGATGGGCGCCCAGGCAGGCCACGAGGGCCGGGGCTGACTACTGCCGCGCGGCAGCGGCGCTCAACTGGTGGTGCTGGGCGGCGAGACTCAAGAGCACGTCCCGGTCAACGGGGTGTGCGGGCCTGCCGTCGCGCCGGCGTAGCCCATCGAGCGCCTCGGCGACCCGGTCGGGTGTCCCGAGGTCACTCCAACCGCACTCCGGCACGCTCAGCACCCGCAGACAGGCCTCCTGTCCCTGCAGCACCGCGCGCGAAAAGTCGAGCTCCGGCAACAGCTGATAGAGCGCCGCGAGATTCTCATCCGGCCCCCGCCCCGCCGGCGTGGCACGGAGGGCCGCGCGCATGGCGGCAACGATATCCGGGCAGCGCCGCTCGAAGAGCGCGAGCAGCGCCGGCGCATCCGCCGCGATGATGAAGGTGTTCCAGAGCGCCCCCTGCTGCACCAGCGCCGCCGCGCACGCCGCGTCCGGCTTCTCCACGAATCGCTCCACCCCGTGATCGATTCGCCCCTCCTCGGGACGGGACACGATGTATCCAAGCTGCGTATCCGCGCAGCGCGGTTCGAGCCCGAGCAGCACGATTTGCGGATGAGGGATCTCGGACGGTGCCGCCGCGAAGCTGAGCGAGCGCGCGAGACGCCACTCATCGCGCACATGATGATCCGAAGGCAGCAGCACGACCCGCGCCTGCGGATCGCGCTCGAGAATCGTGAGCAGCGGCAGCAGCACCCCGTTGGCGGTACCGCGATTGTCCGGCTGCACGATGACGTTGTCCCGGGGCAGGCCGCGCAGCTGTTCGCGCCACCACCGCTCGTGTTGCGCCGCGACGATCGTACAGATGCGCTCGCGATCGGCGATGCGCGATGCGCGTTCGATCGCCTCCTGCAGGAGCGAGGGGCCGTGCTCGAGCGAGCAGAACTGCTTGGGGATCGCAAGACCGCTGCGCGTCGTGGTGAGCCTTCTCAACCGCCTGCCGTCTCCGGCCGCGAGTACGATGGCCCAGACACCGTTCGATTTGCTCATGCGGCCACCTTCCTATCGCAGCGCCCGCGAACGGGACGCCGCGCTCTGGCGTGGGAAATCAACCAACGAGACGGAGCAAGCATACCGTCCCGTTGGCGCGAGCTTCAGTACGTAATAATAGCTAGCGCGTCCCGAAGCTGGCCAGAGGTTCCTCGAGTTTTTTTCGCGTCGCACGAGGAGTGCACGAGACCGCCGTGATCGCGAGCGTGGCGATCGGTCCGCCCACTTCAAGCCCAAGGCCGCTCGTCCTGCTCCGACGATGCGGTGGATGGCGGCGCCGGCACCTCTTGTTTCGATCCGGGAAGTCGCCCGCTCCCGACGCCCGCCTTTCCAACACGGACACTGACCCGCATGGCCGCAAGGCGCTGATACATTTTCCACTTGCGCCACAACGGCACCCATCCGTACACCAGCGATTCGGCGGGGCGCCACAGCGCGAGCCAGGCCAGAATGATCAGGCCCTCATCGAGCAGGCGGGACGTGCCATGCGGGAGCAGAGTGGAGAGAATTCGCCGGGCGCTCATGCTGAGCAGGAAAATCGCGGATCCACCGAGCAGGGACAGCTGTCCCAGTCTGATCTGCTCGCGCAGAAGCCGGCGCGTGGAGCCCGCCATTCGTTGATAGTAGCGCCCTACGGCGCTGCGCAGGTCCTCTGTCAGGTCTGCGCCTTCGCTCGCGTGCACAGTCAGCCGCCAGTGCCTCGAGCCGCGTTTGTCGCTGAACTCCTCTTCGATGAACTCCGCCGCCTCGCGGTCGAGGTCGCGATCCCAGAAGGGGGAGGGATCTAGGGAGTTGAACATCTGCGCCAGGTTGTGCACGTGCACGCTCACAGTGGCGGTGCCGCGGCCGCGCCGCTCCCGGCGGTGGCTCATTGCGGCGTTCTGCGCACTCACGACCGCAGCACCGAGCGCACCTCCGCCACCGGACGGGTGTTGAGGGCATTGCGCCGTGTCACCCAGCCGCGGCGCGCCTGGCGGATCGCGCCATCGAGATTGGCCAGCTGTTCGCCCGAGTGCGCATCGCTTGCGAGCGACAGGCACACGCCACGCTCGACCGCGGCCTTGATGAGGCTGTCGGTCAGGTCGAGCCGGGCGGGCTGTCCGTTCACCTCCAGGCAGCCGCCGCGCGCCGGTAAGCGCGGATGCGCAAGGGATTCTCGCCCTCGATCGAGAGCAGGTCCGCGATCTCATCGAAGGTATCGGCAACGTCTGAATTATGAATGCCCATGATCCTCCGCGGCCTGAGACGGCACGCTCCGTGCGGGGTGGAAGCTCTCCCCGCCGCGGGTGGCGAGCTCCTCGTACAACCGGTATCTCTCCGCGACCACGCGCTGGGCCTGTGCGAGCAGCGCCGCGCGTTCACTCATCGAACCTAGAACTCCAGGGCTCGCGCCGTCGTCCGCAGATCTACCTACCCGCCGTATGCAGTAGTCCTGATGTTCCCATGGGGGCCATCCGGGTAGCGTCAATCCATGAAACCCTACCCCCATCGCTATCTGGCAGCCGCCTCGGGACGGCCCGAGGGCGCGGTGACCCTGGCCGCCCCTGCCCTTGAATCCTTCCCGACGGCGGCGCCAGCCGACATCGCCGGGCCGGGCGACCTGTGGGGGCCGGAGGCGCTGCTCACAGCGACCCTCGCGGACTGCATCGTCCTTACCTTCCGCGCGGTGGCGGACGCCTCGCACTTCAGATGGAACGCGCTCGAGTGCCGCACCGAGGGTGAACTCGATCGCATCGACGGCATCACGCAATTCAGCCGTTTCGCGACGATGGCACGCCTCACCATCCCGGCGGGGGCGAGCGAGGAGCGGGCGCGGCGACTGCTCGAGAAGGCCGAGCGTGACTGCCCCGTGGCCAACTCGCTGCGCGGACTGCGCACGCTGCACATCGAAGTGATCACCTCCCGCGCGCCCGAGATGCACTTGGCGTGACAGGCGCCCCGCTCCGGGCCACGGTAAGGAGAGCCCACGATGCGAGCTCAGAGACGCTACATCCGCTCCTTCGATGAGATCAGCGCTTCGGATGTGGGACTGGTGGGGGGCAAGACCGCCTCCCTCGGGGAGATGTATCAGGCGCTGCGGCCCCGCGGCATTCTGATTCCCAACGGCTTCGCCATCACCGCGCATGCCTACCGCGCCGTGCTCGATGAGGCCAATGCCTGGGGACGGCTGCGCGAGACGCTTGCGGGCGCGCGGTCGGCAATCGCATCGCCACGGGCACGGCGCGCATCATCGCCAACAGCGCCCGGATCGGATAGTTTCGACCCGGGGAGGTGCTCGTGACCGACAGCGCGACTCCCGACTGGGAACCCATCATGCGCCAGGCCACGGCCATCGTCACCAACCGGGGTGGCCGCACCTGCCACGCCGCGATCGTCGCGCGCGAGTTCGGCATCCCCGCGATCGTCGGGACCGGGAATGCGCCCGAGCGGCTCACGAGCGGAGCGCTCATCACGGTCTCATGCGCCGAGGGCGAGACCGGCAGGGTGTATCCCGGCACGCTGCCGTTCGAGGTGCGCCGCACCGATCTGGCGCAGATCGAGCGGCCGCGAACGAAAATCATGCTGAACCTCGCCAATCCCGAGCTTGCCTTCAGGGAAAGCTTCCTGCCGAATGACGACGTGGGGCTCGCACGGATGGAGTTCATCGTCACCGAGTACATCAAGGCGCACCCGATGGCGCTGCTGCACCCCGAGCGCCTCGGCGAGGACAGCGAACGCCGGGCGCTCGCACAGCTCACTCGCGGCTACGCGCGGCCGGCGGATTTCTTCGTAGAGCGCCTCGCCGAGGGCATCGGCACGATCGCGGCGGCGTTTCATCCCAAGCCCGTCATCGTCCGCATGTCGGACTTCAAGACCAATGAGTATGCGGGCCTGCTCGGGGGACGATGGTTCGAGCCGAAGGAAAACAACCCGATGCTCGGCTTTCGCGGCGCCTCGCGCTACACCCATCCTGCGTATGCGGAGGGTTTTGCTCTCGAATGCGCCGCGATGAAGCGCGCGCGTGAAGTCCTCGGCCTGCGCGACATCAAGCTCATGATCCCCTTCTGCCGGCGCCTGGAGGAAGGCAAGGCGGTGGTGGCGCGCATGGAGGAGCTCGGCCGCGCGCGCGGCAAGGAGGGGCTCGAGATCTACGTGATGTGCGAGATCCCGAGCAACGTTCTGTTGATCGACGAATTCAGCCGCATATTCGATGGCTTCTCGATCGGCTCGAACGATCTCACCCAGCTCACCCTCGGAGTGGACCGCGATTCGGCCCTGGTCGCCTTCGAATTCGACGAACGCGACCCCGGCGTACGACGCATGTTGAAACTCGCCATCGAGGGGAGCCGGCGAAACGGCCGCCACGCGGGCATCTGCGGTCAGGCGCCGTCCGATTACCCCGAGCTCGCCGCGGAGCTCGTGCGGCTCGGCATCGACTCGATCAGCCTGAATCCGGATGTCATCATCAGGACGACGCTCGACGTGCTCTCGCTCGAGAAGGAATTGGCGCGCGATTGAGCGTCAAAGGATCCGTTCATTGTGCCGTCCCGCAGGCCATGACCACCGTCGCGGACCGCTCTGCGTTCATCATGCCCCGGACGGTCGTCTCGATATGACCGCCGGTGGTCGTGATGTCGGCGGTCACTGGGCGGCCATCGACTCTGGTGTGCAGGGAGGTCCCCGTGCAGGCCGCGGGCATCGAAACGATCCATCGGGCGCCAGGCCGCGGATGCTTCATCGACAATCGCAACTCCATACGCCCCGACCTGCGTTCGACCTCCACATTCACCGAATCCGCCCCGAATGGCAGGCGGCGGGCGCTCATGCGGCTCCAGCCGACGGGCAGATGGGGCGCGAGCCGCAGCAAGTTGGCGGGCGCATCGGGACGGTATCCGAACAAACCGTGCACCGTGGCGAGCAGCAGGCCCGCGGAGGACCAGGTCTGCGCCGGTACCGCCACATCGAGCGCCCGAAACGCGTTGCCGGAGAAAACCTCGGCGATGTGACCGGGCGTGCCCATCGTGGTGGCGGCAACCAGGACGTTCCAGATGTGCCGGGCGGGCGCATCACGGTGATGAGCCCAGAGCGCCGTCGCGAATGCGGCGTTTTCCACTGGCCAGACGCTGCCGCTCGCATAGCGATCGGGGTCGTATGCAGCATCCGTCGTGGGAAGGCTTCTCAGACCCCAGGGAGCGAGGAAGTCCGGCTGCAGCAGCCGTCTGATCAAGGAATCCTGTTGCGCCGGACTGAACGCCGGGCTCCGCAGCGCGCCGATCGGCGGGCGCTGCTGCGCGGTGGGCCGGCCATCGCGCAGAAATCCCTGCAAGACGAATCCGTCCTTCGCGCTCCAGTAGCGCGGGCCGATGACCGCCTGCAGCGCATGCGCGCGAGCGAGTGCGTCGCGCGCCGCCTCGGCGTGGCCCATGGCCTTTGCCAACACGGCATAGCCATTCTCGGCTGAGAGCATGGCGAGCGACAGGCTGAGTTCCTCGCGCAGGCGCAGCTGCTCGTTCTGGCCCCGCTCACCCCGCGGGATGAGCGGTATGCCGGTCACCGGCTCTCGCAGCGTGCCGATATAACGATAAGCGGCTTCAAGCGATGGCCAGGCCGCCCGCAACCAGCGGCGCTCGCCGCCCGTGCGCCAGACCTCGGCGGCGGTGGCCAGATAGTCCATGCTGATGTCGGGATGCAGGTATTCGTAAGGATAGAGGCGCCAATCGATCAGCCCGGCGCTCTGCGAGAGCTCATGCCACATCATGCCGGTCCGGGCATTCTGGTAGCGTCTGAGAAATGCGAACTCGGCACTCACCCGCGGCATATCGCCCACGGCATCGAGCGCTCGAGCCGCGACCAGGCCATCGCCGCCGAAGAACCAGTCGTACTGGGGCCGCCGCCCGGGGCGGGCCGGGCCGTAACCGGCCACCAGTGCGCAGCCGAGCTCGGGATTGCACACCCAGGCTTTGAGCAAGGCGATCTCCGCCCAGCGAAACGCCCGGTTCGCGGCCGGTTCCGGGGTGTGCAGCCGGGTCAGGCGGCGCAGCTGACCACGCAACACCCGGCCATCGTGGCGCTGCAGGGCGGGCCATCCATGGAGCAATTGGCGCAAGACGGCCCGGCCGCGATAATGTCCACGCAGGCCCAGGCTCACGACCACATCGGCGCGCGGGTGGCCCGGCGTCAGATGAAGCGTGAATCCAAGCGAGGAACCCGCGAGAGCCGGGCTGTGCAGCCGCGCTTGCGGCGAGCCGACGTAGCCACGATATCTGCCGGTCGGCTCGCGGATCACGAAAGCATGCAGCGCGCGGTCCCAGATGCTCGATTGACCGCCGATGGCGCCCGGCCACATGAGGTTCAACACCGGATGGAATCTCAACCGCAGGTTGAGACTGCGGGTGCCACGCAGGCGATAGCTCAGCACCACGCCGGGACGATCGCGCGGAACGAACCAGTGTTCGGTGAGCGTGAAGTCCCGTCCCGAATAGATGCGGTCGATGCTGTCCGGATGTACCGCGGTGCGCAGGGCAAGAGCGGACAACGGCGTGCGCTTACCGCCGCGCCCGATCTTCTCGAGGCGATAGTCGCGCACGATCTCAAACGGGTAGATCCACACCTCCAGCCCCCCGCGCGCATGCCCCTGCACGATGGCACGCTCTCCGGGCTGCACCAGGAACTGGCCCGCGCCCGGGGCCCGGGTACGGATCGTGAGTCGCGCTGGCCACGCCCGCCCCGAGAGGCAAAGGAGAGCAAGTGCCCACACGGCATGACGGCTCGATGACACCACGGCTCTATTGAATGCTCAGCGTGACCTTGCGGCGGATGTCTTGCGCGGGCACGCGGATGTCGAGCCGCTTATGGGCCCTCTTCCATGTCCACGCCCCGAGCGGCTTGCCCTCGAGCATCACCTTGCGGGGGCGCCCGATGGCGTGGATGCGGATGAGGTAGGCACGGCGGCGTGCCTCGCCGGCGAACGTTCCATGCGTGGGCCCGATGATGAGGGTGTGCGCGCCGTTGCCCGTGCTCGACCACTCGAGGGGCGTCTCGGCATACGCGCCCCGGCGGAATGCGAAGGAAAGACCGTCGTCCTGGTAGAGATCGAAGTGACCCTTGCCGCCGCCGTAGATAGCGAGCTCGAGCGTATCCGGCCCGGCCGCGGGACGCGCCTCCGGGATGATGGCCCCCTCGCGCACGAACAGCGGGATCCGCTCCGGCGCATAGCGAGCCGTGAAGGTGGCGCCGCCCCGGTACCGCCGGCCGCTGAAGAAATCGATCCACCGGCCGGGCGGCAGATAGACGCTGCGCACGCCCGAGGGATCGAGCACCGGCGCCACGAGCATCTGCGACCCAAACAGATACTCGTGATCGTGCCGGTACGCCTCGGGCAGGCGCGGCCACTCGATGTACAGCGGGCGCATGAGCGGCATCGCCCGCTCGTGTGCCCGCCAGACATAGGTGTAGAGGTAGGGGATGAGCCGCGCGCGCAGCCGGAAGTAGCGCCTCATGAGCGCCACGCCCCGCGGGCCATACACCCACGGCATGCGCGAATTTCCCTCGAGCGGATTCTCGTGCGCGCTGTGCATGCGCAGAATCGGGCTGAAGGCGCCGAACTCGATCCAGCGCGCGTACAGGGCAAAGGGGATCCTGCCTCCATGGAAGCCCCCGATGTCATTGCTGATGTAGGGAACGAGCACATTGCCGCCGCGGGCGGTGAATGCCACCTCGTACGCGAGCACTGGCCACTCGGACCAGGCGTCGCCGGTGAAAAATCCCGGATAGCGCTCGCTCCCCCAACCGCCGTAACGGCTCAGGATGAAGGCGCGCCGCCCGCTCTCGGCGCGCTCGTAGTCGTAGAACACTCTGTTGGTCCAGAGCTGCGGATCGAGTCCCGGCATCCCCGCCGCGCCACCCCCGCCGTCCACCCACCAGAAATCCACCCCCTGGCGCATCAGCGGCCCGTGCAGCAGGCGCATGAAGACTTCCGCCTGATGCGCATTGGCCAGGTTGAATGCGATCCGGTGCGGCGGCGCGAGATTGCGCAGCGCCACGGGCCCGGCGAGGATGCCCCCGCCCCGCCGGCCGGCCGCGACGCGCAGCGCGATCACGTTGCGCCGCCCGGGCCTCGCCTGCGACGCGATGTCAGCATAGGTCAGGCGGCGCGGCCACTGCACGTGGCTGTGCGGCACGCGTCGCCCGTTGACGAAGAGTTGATAGTGATCAGCGACCGCGCCGAGGTACAGATAAAGGGTGTGCGGGAGCGGCGCCGGCAGGCGTATCGTGGCGCGATACCAACCGATGCGTGAATGGCCGCCGCGGCGTTGTTGCCCCCACGGCTGGTCGGTGCGTATGGGTTTCCAGAGGTGATCGTCGTACCCGGCCGCGTACCATCGTTGGGTCACTCCCACCTCATGCGGATCCGGGGCGAATCGGAACGAGTGCGCGAGGTCGAGATCGAGCGCGGGCCGCGCCGGCGGCGCACGCCCGAGCGCCTTCAGCACCTGCGCCGCGTGGCTGTCGTGGTAGGACAGGATGCTTTCGCGGGTGTTGGCATAGCCAGGATGATCGTTGAGCGCAAGGCGCATGCCCCGTGCGCGCAGCCAGGCGATGAGCTTCCCCGGATGCGCGATGAGGGGACTCCAGTCATACCCGCCCTGCCAGCCGTAGTCATGCCAGCCGAAATCGAGCACCAGCCCGGAAAGCGGGATGCCGGCGGCCCCGAGACGCCTGATTTCGCTCTCGAGATGCCGCTCACCGTAGCGGCGGAAGGCGCGCGAGCGCGATTGGGCGCTGCCGGGAAAATACTCGAAGTTGAAATCCGTGATCCAGGGTCCGAGTGCGTACCGCGGAATCATCGGAACGGGGCCGCAAAGCTCGGCGTACTCCTCGAGCGCCTTGCGGTAATCGTGGCCGTACACGAACAGGTAGCCGTCCTCGCCCGGTGGCCCCGGGCGAGGCTCGATGCGGGTGTGCCGGCGATTCCAGACCGGAGTGGCGCTGTCATCGAGGAAGGCGAAGCCCGCGCGGCTGAGCAGCCCCGGGGTTGCCGGCCTCAGGCGCACCTCAATGCCCGGGATGATGTCATCGATCGGACTGGCACGATCGTTACGGGGCAGGTTGGCGGCGCTGATGTTGTCGAGCGAGTAGGTCAGCCCGCCGAGATTGTCCGGATCGCGCATTCCGGGATGCCACAGGTGCGCCTTGCCGCGCGAATCCTTCCACCTCACCCGCAGGTCGCTCGCGCTGAACGCGCCCGAGGCCGGCCGGTAGCGGAGTGTCAGGTTGCGCGTCTCGAGGATCAACCAGCCGTCCTTGCGCCGCGAGCGCACCCGCACCGCCGGCCAGGCCCGCCGCCGCACGACCGCCGTCGGCGCGTTCACGAACACCCCGTCGGGCGAGTACTCCATGCGCACCAGGGACGGAGTCAGCAGTTCAAAGCGAGCCTTGCCCGCCGTGATCGCGGTGGTTGCGTGGGCCGCACCCGCCGCGACCAGCAACGCCGCAACACCGAGCCGCGCATGCGAGATTCTCAAGCTCGTCCCCCTTGGCTCCCGCCCCGGCGCAGCGCGCACGAGCAGGCCGCTGCGCCCTGCTCCGGGCACAGCATGCCTTGCAGGCGATTGACATCGATACCATGATATCGATGTCAATCCAGCCTCGCAAGCACGGCGGAGGATAATCGACCGCCACGTGCCACCCGTGCGATGGGAGGATTCCATGAGCCGCACCGATGTCAGCTTCCTGTTCGATCTCGACGGCACGCTGGTCGACAGTGTGTATCAGCATGTGCTCGCGTGGCAGCAGGCGCTTGACGCCGCGGGTATCGAGCTGTCGGTGTGGCGCATCCACCGGCGCATCGGCATGAGCGGCGGCTTGTTCACCGAAATGCTGCTGCGCGAGGTCTCCGCGGACATCACGGGCGAGCTGCTCGAGACGCTCAAGCGCCACCATGCCGAAGCCTACGCCCGACTCGTGCAATGGGTGCGCCCGCTCCCCGGTGCGAAGTCTTTGCTGGCATACCTCACCAAGGCCCGCATTCCCTGGGCAATTGCGACCAGCGGCTGGATGGACTCTGCGAAATACAATCTCGATGCCCTCGGAGTCGACCCCGCGCAGACCGTCGTGGTCACTCGCGACCAGGTGCGTCACGCCAAACCCGACCCGGACCTGTTTCTCGCCGCCGCCAGCCGGCTCGGCGTCGACATCCATTCCGCCGCCATCGTCGGCGACAGCATCTGGGACATGCTCGCGGCGCGCCGCGCGCACGGTCTGGGAGTCGGCCTGCTCTCGGGCGGATACGGCCAGGATGAGCTCGAGCGATCGGGCGCGATCCGCGTCTACGAGGACCCGGCGGATCTGCTGCGCCACATCGATGAGATCGGTGGCCGCCCCTGAGCCGTCATCCACCGAGCCAACTTCCGCGCCCGCGTCCCGCAAGGCCGGCCCTCCCTGTCATTTCACGCTCCAACCTAGGCCCGCTCGATCCGGGCGGCGTAGCAACCCGGCTTGGCATAGTGCGCGTGAATATACGCGGTGTGCGCATGTCCGAGCATCCGCTCGATCAGACTTTCCGCCGCCGTTCCCGGGACGAGGTCCGCCTCACGGAGCATGTCGCGGCGGTCGAACGCCCTGAGGGAGAGCACCCTTGGACGAAACACCTCGGGAATCTCGTTGACCCGGTCGTAACGGCTTCGGCTGCCCTCGAGAACGTACACCGCGTAAGAGGAGCGGTACGGACCCTGCACGGGCAGGTGGGTGAAGTTCACCAGCAGCACGCTCTCCCCGGGCTCGGCATCTCGCAGCTCGATCCGATCGGGGTATCCGGGCTTCTCATCGACGAGAACGCGTGCCGCGCCATGCCAGGCGAGCTCAACATCCGAAAGCCCGAAGAACGGCTCGAAGAGCTCTGGCGATAATCCAGTGATGCGGTAATCCATGGGATCCTCCTCGGGTGAAACGGGAGGGAGAGCGTACGATCAGCGCTCTCGCACGACTCGCCGGATCAAGACCTGAGCCCGATGCGGGCGTTCCACCCTCCACTCGAGGAATTCCCCCGCCCCGGCGGCGAGGCGGCCACGAAGCGCCAGGTGGCCGGGCCACCCGCGGGCACCAGCGCCGTATCCTTGGGCAGCGGATCGGTCGGGCGCTTCGACGATCGCGTCGGTGAGGCGAGGTTTGGCGGCTCCGCGCTACACTGCTCACCGTGACGAAGCAGTCCCCCCTCACCCGCACCCTGCGCTCGGGCCGCAAGGTACAGCTCCATGGTCTGCCGCGTCGGCGCTGGCGGGATCTGTATCACGTGTTCATGACCACGAGCTGGCCGAGGCTCTTTGCCAGCTTCGCCGCCTTCTTCGTGCTGTGCAACCTGCTGTTCGGCCTGGCCTACTCGCTGCAGCCCGACGCCATCACGCATCTCGATCCACCGGGCTTCTGGGGGCGGTTTTTCTTCAGCGTCGAGACGCTAGCCACGGTCGGCTACGGCGACATGCACCCGCGGACCGTGTACGCGCACATCGTGGCCTCACTCGAGATCTTCACCGGCATGATGAGCCTCGGTGTGATCGCGGGCATGATGTTCGCGCGTTTCTCCAGGCCCACCGCCCGGTTCCTGTTCGCCCGCCATGCGGTCATCCGTCCGCTCGACGGCAAGCTCACGTTGGTCTTGCGAGCCGCGAACGAACGGCAGAACGTGGTCATGGAAGCTCGCGCGCAGCTGCGCCTGATCCGCGATGAGCAAACCGTCGAAGGCCACCACCTGCGCCGGATCCACGATCTGCGCCTGCGCCGCAGCGAGCATCCCATCTTCCTGTTCGGCTGGACGCTGATGCACACCATCGATGAGACGAGCCCTCTCGCGGGTGTCTCGGCCGGCTCGCTCGAAGCCTCTGACGCGTTGCTGCTGCTGACATTGAGCGGCGTCGACGAAACCACCAAACAGATGCTGATCGCGCAACAGGAATATCCGATCTCGATGCTGCGCTGGCAGCACAAGTTCGCGGACATCCTGACACCGGGCGAGGACGGAATCGACCGGATTGATTACACGAAGTTTCACGAAGTCGAGCCGCTCATCTGAGCGGGAAGCGGCGGAAACGTCAGCCCCTCGCGGGGAGCGGCGCCTCGCTGCGCGACGATGAGCGCGGCAACCTGGTTCGCGTAGGCGGCGGACTCGGCGCGCGCGCGCCCTCTGATCCGCGCGGCCAGATAGCCGGCGAGGTGTGAATCGCCGGCGCCGGCCGTATCGAGCGCACGCACCGGCACGGTGGGAATGTGCCGCCAGCGCTCTCCCGTGCCCACCCAACTCCCCGCGGCGCCTCCCCGGATCACACACTCGACCCGGGGGCGGCCGAGGCGGCGCATGACCGCCGCCTCATCCGCGCAGCCCCAGAGGGCCCTCTCGTCCTCGGTTCCCGTGGCGATCACCTCAGCGAGCGCCTCGAGTCTGCCGATGCGCTCCCGGGCGAGGCCCTCGTCCCGCCACAGGCGGGCGCGGTAGTTGACGTCGAATACGATGCGGCATCGGATGCGATGCCGATCGATCCATTGGCACAGATGCCGGAAGCTCGCCGCCGAGCACAGCGCGAGCGTGATCCCGGTCACCACGAGGACATCCGGATCCCCGAGCAGCGCCTCGAGCTGGAGCGGGTCGGCCGAGCGCAGGAACTCGCTCGCCGCCGATCGGGCGCGCCAGTACGAGAAGCCGGGCCGGCGCACAGGATCGAGCGGCAGTCCGTAGAGGCCGGGCTCGCCCGTGAGCGGCGGTTCACTCAGCCGGATGCCCTCACGGCGCAGGCGCTCCCGCAGCCACTCGGAATAGCCGCTGTCCCCGAGTGCGCTGACGAGCGAGAGCTCCGGGCCGCCCGCACCAAGTATCCGGGCGAGACACGCCAGGCAGTTCGCGACGTCTCCGCCGAACGCCAGACGGATCTCACCCCCGGCCGGCTGCAGCTCGAGCAACGGCTCCCCGAGCGCAGTGATCCGCCGGACGCTCACCCAGCGCGCGTCATCACTATCGGCATCCCTCTGCATGGCCCGCATCCTGTGCCATTGTGGCCACCCGGTTCAACTCGTGTACGATCGCGCGCGCCGAAACCGCGCGGCACGGCTCGCATCGGTGCTTTCCAGGCCGATCATGTGATGAGGCGCATGCTGGCTTTATGCTGCCGCTGCCGCGCAGTATCGCAAGGGGAATCAGGCCGAGCCACCCTCCCACGGGCCGAAAGCGCCGGTCACGCTGATCGACCCCGGCGCCGCCCGCAGGCCCAGCATCCAGAACCACGTGACGGGAGAGACGACGCGCATCACCGAAGGCATAGGCGGCTCATTCGGTGAAGCCATCCTGCGCTCCGAGGATATCGGAGTTCAGGTTGCGCATGACCTCGAACATGAGTTGACAATCAAGGACGATGATGCGTTGATGGCGCGCGCGAGCCCGCACCGACCACTCCGAGCGCGGGACGTGAGCCCTGACGCCGCACCAGCGTGCTCTTGCCGAACAGGGATTCGAGCAGGCTCACCGCGAGCACCGCGGTCTCATTGCGCACATCGAGCGCGGGATTGAGCTCGACCACATCGAGCGAACCCACCAGGCGCGTGTCGGCGATCATCTCCATGCACAGCTGGGCCTCGCGGTAGGTCGGACCTCCCGGCACCGTCGTGCCCACTCCCGGAGCGATGTCGGGGTCCAGAAAATCGACATCGAAACTCACGTGCAGATGGGTATCCCGGTCGAGACCGGCGAGCGCCTGCTCCATCGTCTGGCGCATGCCCATTTCATCGATGTAGCGCATGTCGAACACTTCGACCGCGAGCTCGTGCACGAAGCGCTTCTCGCCCTCATCGACGCTGCGTATCCCGATCTGCCGGATCCACTGCGGGTGAATCGCCGGCGTGGCGCCACCCAACTCCGCCAACGGTTTCGGGCCATGACCACAGAGGCACGCGAGCGGCATGCCGTGCAGATTGCCGCTCGGGGAGAGCTCCCCGGTATTGAAGTCCGCGTGCGCATCGAGCCACAGCACCCGCAGCTTACGGCCGCTCTCGCGGCAGCGCCGCGACACGGCGCTGATCGAGCCGATGCCGAGGGAATGGTCGCCGCCGAGCACAATGGGCAGCCGATCGGCGCAGAGGTCCTCGTACACCGCCTCGTGCACCAGGCGATTCCACTCGAACACAGCCTGGAGGTTACGGTAGCCATCGACCGGTGGCCGGCGGGGGTTGGCGGGCCCGGCCAGATTGCCGCGGTCGAGCACACGCAGTCCCCTCTCCTCGAGCGCCTGTTGAATGCCCGCAACCCGCATGGCTTCCGGCCCCATGGAGGCGCCGCGCTCCGCCGCGCCGACATCCGTCGGTGCACCGATCAGGCTGACCATGCGCCGCGGCGCACTCATGCGCTCAGCCTCTCCGTGACCGGCGCCGGCCGTTTGCGCTCATCCAACTGCGTGGCGAGCACCGAAAAGAGATCCTTCGGATCCTCGAGATCGGGAATCAGATCGATGGTGGCGCGCGTGCCGCGGCGCTGTTGATGCAGCCGGTACAGATAGCGCAAGGCGGAGAAATCCTGCAGCGCGAACCCGACGGAATCGAAAATGGTGACCTCTGCGTCGCTCACACGCCCCGGTTTGCGACCGTTCACCACCTCGGTGAGCTGCGTCACCGGAAAGTCGGCCGGGAGCTGCTGGATCTCCCCTTCGATGCGCGACTGGGGCTCGAATTCCACCACCACGCGCGCATCGGCGCGCCGCAGGATGTCCGCATGCAACTCCGTCTTGCCCGGACAATCGCCCCCGACCGCATTCACATGCATGCCTGGCGCGATCATCTCGGGCGTCAGGATGGTCGCGTTGCGCTTGTCCGCGGTCACCGTCGTGACGATATCCGCGCCGCGCACGGCCTCCGCGCTGGACCGGCAGCGCACGACCTTCAGCCCCTCGAGCCTCAGCCGCGCGAGATTGTCCTCCAGCTTGTCGGTGGCATCCGCGTCGACATCGTACAGGCGCACCTCACGGATCCCCTGCAGGTGCTGGAATGCGATGACCTGGAATTCGGCCTGCGAGCCGTTGCCGATCAGCGCCATGACACGCCCATCGCGACGGGCCATCCACCGGGCGGCGACAGCGGAGGTCGCCGCCGTGCGCAACGCGGTTGTCAGCGTCATCTCAGACAGCAAGAGCGGATAGCCTGTCTCGACATCCGCGAGCACACCGAAGGCCATGACCGTCAACAGGCCCTTGGCGGTGTTCTTGGGATGGCCATTCACGTACTTGAAAGCGTACTGGCGGCCATCGGAGGTCGGCATCAGCTCGATGACGCCCACCGGGGAATGCGTGGCATGACGCGGAGATTTCTCGAACTCGGACCACCGCCGGTAGTCCGCCTCGATCTCGCGCGCCATTCCCGCGATGAATGCCGCGGGGCCCAGGTCTGCCACGAGTTCCTGGACGCGCCGGATACCGATGAAATCAACCATGATCGTTCTCCCGAAATCAGGCGCATCACGAGGGATACGCCACGTCGGGAGGATGATCCCGCGGCCTCAGGCCAGAAAAAAGCCAGAACAATGATCAAAACTCGCCATCGAGTGACCAGAACGCCAATGATCCCTGTCAATTTGCTAAGCTGGCCACTCCAGAATCCACATCTCGGGAGTCACCCCGTGGACGACCTCGATCATCGGCTCATCGCGCTGCTGCGCGCCGATGCGCGCGCATCCGTCGCGTCGCTCGCCAAGAAGCTGGGGGTAGCGCGCGGGACGGTCCAAAACCGCATGGCCAAGCTCGAGGCCGACGGGACCATCGTGGGCTACACGGTGCGGCTGAAGCCTGACGTTCAGGAGCAAAGCATCCGCGCATTCATGACGATCGCCGCGGAGGGGAATCAGGTCGATGCCGTGGTGAAGACGCTGCGCGGCGATCCGGCCGTCGCAAGCCTGCACAGCACCAATGGGCGATGGGATCTGGTGGCGGAGCTACGCGCCGACAGCCTCGCCTCTTTCGACCGGGTGCTCGCGAGAATCAGCCGCACTCCCGGAGTCTCGAGCAGCGAAACGAGCCTGCTGCTCTCGACGTTCAAACTCTGAGGCGGCCCGCCGAAGCGGGCCGCCTCGAAGATCCGGACACGGCGGGCGAAGGTCCTTTGCCGAGCCCGCAACCCCGGTGCGGGGCCTGGCTGCAAGCGCCGGCAGCGCTTGCAGCCACTCGACTAGAAGTCCTGACCGAACTCCACCCCGAAGGTGCGGGGCTGAGCCGGCAGGATGTAGACCTGGCTGTCGATACTTGGATTGCTCTCCGTGAAGCGCGAGTACTCGGCGAGCCGGTTCATGAGGTTCGAGATGAACAGGTCCACGTGCATGCCGTTGCCGGCGTTGGCGCCCAGCTTGAAGTTGAACAGCGCGTAGGCCGGCAGGTTGCCGTAAACCGCATTCTGGTCGAGCAGCAGCGCAGACGAGGTCTCGTCCTGGTACAT
>DAHVQK010000041.1 GCA_027317845.1 Gammaproteobacteria bacterium | reverse complement strand
TCACGACACCGACCGATACTCAACATCGCGCGCTGCAGCTACTGCAGCAGATCACAGTGTAGCCACTCAGCTCACAGCTCGTGTTCCCTCAACTGCCTGAACGACAACGGATTTTCTCGCGCGCCGGGGAACAACTTCAGTTTAGCTTCCCGGCGCTGATGTACCGCAACTCTCCGTAGTCCAGCCGATCATCGGGCCGGGTGAGGGCCGTCGAAAACCTTCTTCGCCTGCCGGAAATCGAGGCCTCGCTCGCGCAGGGCCCGCTCCCGCTTGGCAGGGTCGAAGGTGATTCGCACAGGATTTATCGTAGCTACGTTTATTGAGGGGCGCAACCCCGGCGGGTACTTCGGGGCGGGATGCTTGATCACGGGTCGACGCGTGCGATCGGGATGCCCAGAGCGGATACGATCAGCGGCTCTGATTCCCGCCTGACGGATGGAGGAGCTGTGGCCGATCAGACTCCTGCCATGGATGTGTTTCCCGGCCATCGCGCAATGAGTCTCGGGAAGACCCAACTGCGTGACGCTTGGCGATCAGTGCTCGCGCAGTCGCTTCCAGCGGGCACCCACGCCTCGACCGCTGCATTGCAGTTCGCCTGCTTTTTTCATATCAGCCAATACCGCTCGAATCCACTCGCGACCGACGGCTGGGCAATCCTGCTCGATGTCGCTCAATCGGAATTCGCCCTGGCGTCGATCGACGGCGTTGCGGATCAATTCCGCCTTGGCGCCCTTCGGCTGCGCCACTTGACCGAGTCGCTCCACAAACTCCTGGTAGGCAAGTTTCAGGATGGAGAGTAGGTAGTTGATGAATGGCCAGGGGTCGTGCTTGCCTTCGTGCCAGCCGATCGAGCATTGCTCCAGCGTTTGATAGTAACGCTCCTTGTTCTCCTCGATGAGCCGCTCGAGACTGATATAGCGGCCGACTTCCATGCCGGCGCCGTAGGTTTGCAACAGCAGCGCCAGCCGGGATACGCGGCCGTTGCCGTCTCTGAACGGATGAATGCACAGGAAATCGAGGTTAAATGCAGCCAGGGCAAGCGCCGGAGGGGCCCACCTTTCCTCGTGACATTCGTTCCATACCGCAATCAATCTTTCCATGGCGGCTGGAGTGTCCCGGGCAGAGGTTGGCCTGAAACGGACTCGCTCCTGACCCTCTGCGGAGCGCTCGATGATGTCGCCGTCCTTCTCCTTGTACTCGCCTGCGTCCCAGATCTGCCCGCGCGCCGTGGCGTGCAAGTGTTTCAGCGTCGCCTCATTGAGCGGAATTTGTGTGGGATGTTCGTGTATCCATTTCAGTGCGTTCTGGTAGCCTCGGACCTCTTCCTCGTTTCGGTCCTGGAACAGAGGCTTTGAGGCAACGAGCACGCTCTGCAGCCGCGATGGCGCGACGGTCACGCCCTCGATTCGGTTGGACGAGACAGCGCTTTCGATGAGGGCGTGGGCTCGCAGTACCCGGAGCGTCTGCGGTGACTGCCGGGTGTAGAGTGCCTGTTTGCCGCGGAATTCAGCCAGGGAGTCGAGATACCATGCGGTCGCGGCAGGGATCGCGGACCGGCCGCCTGCAAGCGTGAGCAAAGTCTTCACGTGTGAACCATACGCTTATCAGTACCCTGATTAAAGGGTACTACGCTCATTCGAGCGGCTCGGTCTGGCGCGCTGGGTTGCGCACTTCGCGGAACAACCTTTTGGGTGTTGCACATTGCGCTCGGCTCTACGGCCCCGAGCCTCGCCAGGGCGATCCGCAGCCCAAGCCGAGCGCTTGCGCCGGCGATTTCGCCCGGGTCGCCGCGCATGACGTCCGACGTTGCGGGGTGTGAACACCCGGCACGATGGACAGACTGCGGCCGGCCCTCCGGTGCAGACATCACCCAGCGGCGCCTCAAATCAGCGGTTCGGGCCCGTCATCGCCCCGCGGCCCCCGAAGGGGTTTTCGCGGCGGCCGATCGCGCGAGGCGCGCCTCGAGCTGATCGAGCAGCGGGAGCTGGCCGGCGAAGATCTTTCGCCGCGCGATATCGAGCGTCAGCCACGCCGCCCGGTCGACCTCCGGGAAGGCCTGGCGCCGACCGGACTTCGGCGGCCATTCCATGGAAAACAGGTTGCTCTTCAGGGCCGCGACCTCAAACTCGCCGCGCAGCGCCCAGGCGTGCACGATCTTGCCGCTCGGCTGGCGCACCGGCTCGAGCGGCAGCGGCTCTCCCGCGGGCGGCGCGGCGCCGGTTTCCTCCTCGAACTCGCGCAGGGCGGCCTGCAGTGGCGCCTCCGCAGCGGTGAATTCCCCCTTCGGGATCGACCAGGCGCCCGCGTCGCGCCCCGCCCACAGGGGCCCGCCGGGATGCACCAGGAGCACCTCGAGTGCTCCGGCGGCTTCCCGGTAGAGGAGCAGGCCTGCGCTCTGTTTGCGGGTCATGTTTTGTGGCGCCGATCCGGGCGGGAAGGGCAGTCTATCCGATGCGCCGCTCCCGCCGGGAGGCCGCGCCGCCTCGCGGCGACGCTCCCGCTCAGATCTCGATCCGCGAGAACCGCCAGGCGCCCACGACGGTGACGGCGACGGCGAGCCCACCCATCACGGCGAGGTCGATCGTCCAGCCGAAATGCAGCCGCGCGATCAGCGCGCCGCGCAGCCCGTCGACCCCGTAGGTCAGTGGGTCGAGGGCGGTGAGGACCGTGAGGAAGACCGGCAGGTGATCGAGCGGATACAACGCCCCGGAGAGGAAGAAAATCGGCAACACCAGGAAGTTCATCACCATCTGAAAGCCCTGCATGTCGCGCAGCGTCGATCCGACCGTGGTGCCGACCGCGGTGAACGTCACGGCGATCAGGACCAGGAATACGAAGGCGAGCGGCACGCCGAGCCCGCTCACCGGGCGGAAGCCGGCGATCACGCTCACGAGCGCCACCAGCAGCCCCTGAATGAGCGCGGTGGTCGCCGCCCCGCAGGTCCGCCCGATCATGATGGAGAGCCGCGGCACGGGCGCCACCAGGGTTTCCTTGAGGAATCCGAACTGGCGGTCCCAGATGAGCTGGATCCCGGAGAACAGCGAGGAGAACAGCACCGTCATCGCGATCACACCGGGCGCGATGAACTGCAGGTAACTGCCTTCGCCGCTGCGGCGGAACACCGGCGAGAGGCCGTAGCCCAGGGCGAGCAGGTACAGCAGGGGCTGGCCGAGCGAGGCGGCGATCTGGGCCCGGGAGCGCGTATAGCGCTTCAGCTCGCGCAGCCACAGGACGTAGATCGCTTCCACGAGTCAACTCCTCATCGGCCGCGCCAGGCACGCGCCATGGTGCGCATGCGGTCGGTGGCACCGGCGCTCTCTTCGCGGATCTCCGTGCCGGTGAGCGCGAGGAACGCCTCTTCGAGCGAGGCCGTGCCGGTGCGGCTCTTCAACTCCTGGGACGACCCGAGCGCCACGATCCGGCCGTGGTCGATCACCGCGATGCGCTGCGCGACCCGGTCGGCCTCGTCCAGGTAATGGGTGGTGAGGAACACCGTCACGCCCTCCTCGCGGTTCAGCGCCTTCACATGGGTCCAGAGCTG
>DAHVQK010000040.1 GCA_027317845.1 Gammaproteobacteria bacterium | reverse complement strand
GCTCGCTGCCGACCACCGTGAGATCCTGCGCCGTCTGAGTGTGATCGACCCGGTCGACCTCCTGCTCGATGATCGGACCCTCATCGAGGTCGGTCGTCACGTAGTGCGCGGTCGCTCCGATCAGTTTCACACCCCGCTCGTACGCCTGGTGGTACGCCTTGGCGCCCTTGAAGCCGGGGAGGAAGGAGTGGTGGATGTTGATCGCCTTGCCCTCGAAGTACCGGCAGGCATCGGCGGTGAGGATCTGCATGTAGCGGGCGAGGACCAGCAGCTCCGCATCCACCCGCTCGAACAGCTCGCTCAGGCGCTTCTCCTGCTCGGCCTTGCGCCCGTCGATGATGGGCAGGTAGTGGTAGGGCAGGCCGTGCCACTCGGCGAGACTCCTCATGTCCTGGTGGTTGGAGACCACCGCCACCACCTCCACCGGCAACGTTCCGGTGCTCCAGCGGTGCAGGATGCTGTTCAGGCAATGCCCCTGGCGGGAGACCGCGAGCAGCACCCGGCAGCGGCGCTCGACCTCGTGGAAGCGCCAGTCCATCTTGAAGCGTGTGCCGACCTGCTCGGCGAAAGCCCGATCGAGGGCCTCCACCCCCGGCAGCCCCTTGCCGTTGTCGTGAAACACCGTGCGCATGAACGAGGTGCGCGTGTGCGCATCGTTGTGGTGCTGCGCCTCGGTGATCGTGGCGTTGTGCTCGGCCAGAAATCCCGCGATCGCCGCCACGATCCCCGTCGTATCGGGGCAGGAGGTGGTAAGGATGTAAAGCGGCGCCTCTGTCACGCCGGCGGCGGTGGCCGAGCCATGTTGCGCGCGGGTGACGGGTGCTTCAGCAGTGATGGTGGACATGATGGAGCCTAAACGTTCGAGTCCGGGAAGGACGCCTTGCGGCGGTTCATGTAATCGAGCAGCGCCTCATCGACCGCCGGGTCGAGCGGCGGCGCCTCGTATTCGGTCAGCTGTTTCTTCCACAGCCCATTGGCGCGCTTGACGATGTCGGCGGCGCCCTCCGCCTCCCATTGCTCGAAGCTGTTGTTGTCGGCGAGCGGTGAGCGATAGAAGGCTGTCTCGAAGTTCGACTGCGTATGAGCGCAGCCGAGGAAGTGTCTGCCGGGACCGACCTCGCGCAGCGCGCTCATGGCCTGGCCGTTCTCACTGAGATCGACGCCTTCGAGGAAGGTGTGCATCATGCCCGCCTGGTCGGCGTCCATGACGAACTTCTCGTACCCCATGGCGAGACCGCCTTCGAGCCAGCCGGCGGTATGCAGCACGAAGTTGACCCCGCCGAGACAGGTCGGCAGGAGCGTGTTGGCCGACTCGAACGCCGCCTGGCCATCGGCGATCTTGGAGGCGCAGAGCGACCCACCCGAGCGGAACGGCACGCCGAGCCTGCGCGCCAGCGCCGCCATGACGTACAGCACCAGCGCCGGCTCCGGCGTACCGAAGGTGGGCGCTCCAGACTGCATCGACAAGGAGGAAGCGAAGCTCCCGAGCACCACGGGCGCGCCCGGATTGACGAGCTGCGCGACCGTCATCCCGGCAAGCGCCTCCGCGAGGGTCTGGGCGACAGTGCCCGCCACGGTGACCGGCGACATGGCGCCCGCGAGGATGAAAGGGGTGAGGATCGTCGCCTGGTTGGCCCGCGCATAGGTCTTCAGCGCCCCGAGCATCGTCGCATCCCACGTCATGGGGGAATTGGCGTTGATCAGGCTGATGACGCAGGTCTTGGGTCTGCCCGTGGCCGGGTCGATGTACTCGTCGCCGAAGAGGATCCGGGTCATCTCGACCGTATCCTGCGCCCGCTCCGCCGCGGTGACCGAGCCCATGTAGGGCTTGTCGCTGTACTTCATATGGCTGTAGACCATGTCGAAGTGCCGCTTGTTGACCGGCAGGTCCACGGGCTCGCAGATGGTGCCACCGGAGTGATGGAGCCACGGAGAGGCGTACGCGAGCTTCACGAAATTGCAAAAATCCTCGATACGCGCGTAGCGGCGGCCCTCATCGAGGCTGCGGATGAAGGGCGAGCCATAAGCCGGCGCGAACACGGTCCGCGCCCCACCGATCACCACGCTGCGCGCCGCGTTGCGCGCGTGCTGGGTGAATTCCCTCGGCGCCGAGCGCTGCACGATGGTGCGGCACATCCCTCGCGGGAAGCGCACCCGCTCACCCTGCACGTCGGCCCCGGCAGCGCCCAGGATCTCGAGCGTCTCGGGATCATCGCGGAAATCGATGCCGATCTCCTGCAGGATGGTGTCCGCATTGTGCTCGAGCAGTTCCAGTCCGTCGGCCCCAAGCACCTCGTAGTACGGAATCTTGCGGGTGATATAAGGTACCGAGGCGTGGCTGCGCGCAGTGCGCGCGGCTCGCTTGGCATCGCGGCCGCTCGGGCGGCGCGAGCGGGTGGCTTGAGCTTGCTGCTCGTCCATGGGGACTCCCACGTTGAATGACGGCCGTATGGGCGCTGCCGGTAGTATGAGCGCTGGCCCTCGGCGCGGGATGACCGATTTGCGGCATCAACTTGCCCAGATCCGTCCCGCCGCCCCCACCTCGACCCGAGGACGGCCGGGCCGCGCGTTCCGCAAGTCGCCGTCCCTGGCGCTCCTTTCCGGCCGCATGGTCCGGGGCGGCATGCTGTGCCCCGATGTCGTTCCTGTACAAGCCCCCCGGCGCGCGCGTGCTCGTGAATGGCGTATCCAGGCGGCATGATTCGCCGCACTCGTCCCCATCGCCCTCCCTAAGGACCCGACCATGCAACGCTTCTCCGGCCTGTCGCTCATCCGGCGGGGTCTTACCGGTCAGCGCGGCTGGCAGCCTCAATGGCGCCAGGCCGAGCCCAAGGCGGCCTACGACGCCATCATCGTCGGCGGTGGCGGACACGGTCTCGGCGCGGCCTTCTACCTGGCGAAGGAGCATGGCCTTACCCGTGTGGCGGTGGTGGAAAAGGGCTGGATCGGGGGCGGCAATACCGGGCGCAACACCACCATCATCCGCTCGAACTACCTGTTCGATGAGAGCGCGGCGCTCTACGACCACTCGGTGCAGCTGTGGGAGAGCCTCTCCCAGGTGCTGAACTACAACGTGATGTTTTCCCAGCGCGGCGTGCTGATGCTGGCACACACCGTCCACGACGTGCAGGTGTGCCAACGGCACGTGCACGCCAATCGCGCCAATGGCGTCGACAACGAATGGCTCACGCCCGAAGAGGCTCGCGCCGTCTGCCCGCTGTTGCAGACCGATGACATCCGCTACCCGGTGCTCGGCGCGGCGTTCCAGCGGCGTGGCGGGACCGCCCGGCACGACGCGGTGGCCTGGGGCTTTGCCCGGGCGGCCGATGCCCTCGGCGTGGACATCATCGAGAACTGCGAG
The DNA here is from genome assembly GCA_027317845.1 of Gammaproteobacteria bacterium. Lineage (GTDB taxonomy): Bacteria > Pseudomonadota > Gammaproteobacteria > Steroidobacterales > Steroidobacteraceae > 13-2-20CM-66-19. The sequence continues at coordinate 8,693 of DAHVQK010000040.1, read as the reverse complement.
GTCATCGGCATCCGCCGCGACGCCCACGGCGCCGCCTGCGGGATCGAGACGACCCGTGGGTTCATCAGCGCGCCAAGGATCGGGGTCTCGGCGGCGGGCCACAGCAGCGTCATCATGAAGATGGCGGGCGTCGAGCTGCCGATCGAGAGCTACCCGCTCCAGGCGCTGGTCTCCGAGCCCGTCAAGCCGATCTTCCCCTGTGTGGTGATGTCCAACACCATCCACGCGTACATCAGTCAATCGGACAAGGGCGAGATGGTCATCGGCGCCGGAACCGATGCGTACACCTCGTACACCCAGCGCGGTGGGCTGCACATCAGCCGGCACGCGATCGAGGCGATCTGCGAGCTGTTCCCCATGTTCCGGCGGCTGCGGATGCTGCGCAACTGGGGCGGCATCGTCGATGTGACGCCGGATCGCTCCCCCATCATCGCCAAGACCCCCGTCCCGGGGCTGTACGTCAACTGCGGCTGGGGCACGGGCGGGTTCAAGGCCACTCCGGGAGCGGCCCACCTGCTCGCCTGGACCATCGCCCACGATGCGCCCCATCCGATCAACGCGCCCTTCACGATCGAGCGCTTCCGCGACGGCAACCTGATCGATGAAGCCGCCGCCGCCGCGGTGGCGCACTGAACGGATACGGAGCCTTCGATGCTGCTGATCAACTGTCCCTATTGCGGCGAGCGCCCGGAACTCGAGTTTGTCCACGGTGGACAGGCGCACATCGCCCGCCCCGGCGACCCCGCCGAGTGCTCCGACCAGCAATGGGCGGAGTACCTGTACCGGCGCGACAACATCAAAGGACTTCACGGCGAGCGCTGGCGCCACACGCACGGTTGTGGCCGCTTCTTCAACGCCCTGCGGGACACGACGTCCGATGTCTTTCTGGCCACCTATAAGGTCGGCGAACAACCGCCGACCCAGGCGCAGTTGAAAGGGGTCAAGGCATGAGCCAGGGGCTACGTACCGTCTCCGGCGGGCGCATCAATCGTGCCCGACCGGTACGCTTCACCTTCGATGGGCGCGAGCTGAGCGGCCTCGAGGGCGACACCCTCGCCTCGGCGCTGCTCGCCAACGGCGTTCACCTCGTCGGGCGCTCCTTCAAGTATCACCGTCCCCGCGGTGTGCTCACCGCCGGACCCGAGGAGCCCAATGCCCTCGTGGCGATCCGGCGCGATGCCGCCCGGGTCACGCCCAATCTGCGCGCCACCGAGGTCGAGCTGTACGAGGGACTCGAGGCCCACAGCCAGAATCGCTGGCCGAGCCTCGGGTTCGATACGGGCGCGATCAACAACCTGCTCGCGCCGTTCATACCGGCGGGTTTTTACTACAAGACCTTCATGTGGCCTCGGCGCGCGTGGCAGTGGCTCTATGAGCCGAGGATCCGCGCCGCAACGGGCCTTGGCCTTGCGCCCGAGCATCCCGACCCGGACAGCTACTCCAATCGCTTCGCCCACTGCGATGTGCTGGTCGTGGGCGCCGGGCCCGCGGGACTCGCCGCCGCACAGAGTGCCGCGGCGCGCGGCGCGCGGGTCATTCTCTGTGACGAGCAGCCCGAGCTCGGCGGCTCACTGCTCGGGGAGGCGGATCCGGGCGCATCGCTCGGTGAGAACGGTCGCGACTGGCTCGCGGACACGATCCGCGGGCTGCTCGCCAACCCGCGCGTCACGGTGCTGACGCGAACCACCGCCTTCGGCTACTTCCCCCATAACCTGATCGGACTCGAGCAGCGCCTGAGCGACCATCTCGCGCAACCGGACTGCAGGCAACCGCGCGAGCGCCAGTGGCAGGTCCGCGCCAGACAGGTCGTGCTCGCCACGGGAGCGATCGAGCGTCCACTGGTATTTCCGGGCAACGACCGGCCCGGCGTGATGCTGGCCGGCGCTGTGCGAACCTATCTCAACCGCTATGGCGTCCTCGCCGGCAGACGCGCGGTGCTGATCACCACCCACGATGAGGCGTACCGATCGGCACTGGATCTGAAGCGCGCCGGCGCGACAGTGACCATCGTCGATGCACGCAACGGCGCCTCGGGCGAACTGGCCGAGACGGCCCGCCGGGAAGGCCTGGCCGTTCACACCGCAACCACGGTGATCGGCACTCGCGGCAGGCTGCGCGTCAGGAGCATCCGTATCCAGCGACTCGATGCGCACGGCCAGGCGCGCGGCGCGACCGAGCGAATCGACTGCGATCTGGTGCTGATGTCAGGCGGTTACACGCCCAGCGTTCATCTTTTCTCGCAATCACGCGGCAAGCTCGCCTGGAGCGAGGGGCTGCATGCCTTTTTGCCGGCAGAATCGCCGGAGAAAGTCCGGTGCGCGGGCGCCTGCCGCGGTGTGTTTTCCGCCGCCGCGGCCCGGGGCGACGGAGAGAGCGCCGGAGCCCGGGCCGCCCGCGACGCGGGCCTCACGGTCGACATCGTGATCGGCGAACCGCAGCCCGCGCAGAGCTCAGGCACGGCCGCCGCGGGCGATCTGCCCCAGCCCGGAGGCGCTCCTCCCGCCAAGGCCTTCGTCGACTGGCAGAACGACGTCACCTCCCGCGATCTGCTGCTCGCCGCCCGCGAGGGCTTCCGCTCCATCGAACACGTGAAGCGCTACACCACCACCGGCATGGCGACCGATCAGGGCAAGACCTCGAACCTGAACGCGCTCGCCATCGTGGCGCGCCAGTTGGGCAAGTCGATTCCCGAGGTGGGTCTCACCACCTTCCGCATGCCCTACACGCCGGTGACCTTCGGCAGCTTCGCCGGGTACACGCGCGGTGAGCTTTTCGATCCCATCCGCACGACTCCCATCCACGACTGGGCGGCCCGTCAGGGCGCGGTGTTCGAGGACGTCGGGCTGTGGAAGCGCGCCCGGTACTTTCCCCGCAACGGCGAGAGCATGCACGCCGCCGTGGCGCGCGAGTGCCAGGCCGTTCGCTCCGGCTGCGGCCTGTTTGACGCCTCGACCCTCGGCAAGATCGAGGTGGTCGGCAAAGACGCCGTGACATTCATGAACCGGCTGTACGTCAACGGCTGGACGAACCTCGCGGTCGGGCGTTGCCGCTACGGCATCCTGCTGCGCGACGATGGCTTCATCTACGACGACGGCGTCGTCGCTCGCATCGCCGAAGACCGGTTTCACGTGACGACCACCACCGGAGGCGCGGCTCGTGTGCTCGCCATGATGGAGGACTACCTGCAGACCGAATGGACGGATCTCAGCGTCTGGCTGACCTCGACCTCGGAACAGTGGTCGGTCATCGCTCTGCAAGGACCACGCGCCCGGCAAGTGCTCGAGGCTCTGGTGCAGGAGGTGGATCTGTCTGCGGCCGCCCTGCCGCACATGGGTGCGGCCACGGGCCGCATCTGTGGCATTCCCATGCGGCTCTTCCGCGTGAGCTTCACGGGTGAGCTCGGATTCGAGATCAACGTGCCGGCGGACCATGGCCTGGCGGTCTGGGAGGCGATCCACGCCGCGGGCGAGCCGCATGGAATCACCCCGTATGGCACCGAGACCATGCACGTGCTGCGCGCCGAAAAGGGTTTCGTCATCGTAGGTCAGGACACCGACGGCACGGTGACCCCGGATGACGCGGGACTCACCTGGGCGATCGGCAAACAGAAGCCCGATTTCGTCGGCAAGCGCGCGCTCGAGAGACCGGCCATGCACTCCCCGGAGCGCAAACAGCTGGTGGGCTTGCTCACCGCGCAACCTCATGTCGTGCTCGAGGAAGGCGCGCAGATCGTGCTGGACGCGCGGACCACCCCGCCCACCCGCCCCATCGGCCACGTCACCTCCTCGTATTACAGCGCGACACTGGGCCGATCCATCGCGCTCGCGCTCGTGCGCGCCGGCCGCTCGCGCATGGGACAGACCCTGTACGTGCCGATGCCCGGCGAAGACCTGGCCGTTCAAGTCACCTCGCCGGTGTTCTACGACCCGAAGGGGAGTCGCCTCAATGCGTGATCTATCCGCCGTCCGCCAGGGACCGTACATCGCGGCGAGTCCTCTGGTGCGCCCCCTGCCCCCCGCGACGCGTCTGCTGCTGCGGGGCAACTCCGAAGTCATGGCGAGCGCCCTGGGCGCGCTCGGCCTGGAGTTTGTGGAAACAGCCTGCCGGGCCGCCTCGGCATCGGGGCGCTCGGCGCTGTGGCTGGGACCCGATGAGCGGCTGCTGCTCGCGCCGCAGGGACAATACTCCGAGGTGTTCGAGTTGCTGTGCGCAGCGCTCGCCGGCCGGGCGCATTCCCTCGTCGATGTCAGCCACCGCCAGTGCGCGCTCGAGGTGAGCGGTCCCCAGGCGGGGCCGCTGCTCAACTGCGGCTGCCCGCTCGACCTCGATCCGGCCGCCTTCCCGGTGGGCATGTGCACCCGCACGGTGCTCGCCAAGGCGGAAATCGTCCTCTGGCGTACCGCCGAGCGCAGCTTTCACCTCGAGGTCTGGCGCTCATTCGCCCCTTACGTCTCGAAGGTCCTGGCGCTGGCCGCCCGCGAGCTCACCCCCTGAGGGCGGATCAGGTCTTCAGACGGTAGCCGGTGCGGAAAATCCACCAGACGATGGCGAGGGACGCCGCGAGAAATACCGCGGTCATGCCTAGGCTCACTCCGACATTGACGTCGGCGATACCGTAGAAGCTCCAGCGGAAGCCGCTGACCAGATAGACCACCGGATCGAACAGGGCCACCGTGCGCCAGGGATGCGGCAGCATGTTGATCGAGTAGAAGCTGCCGCCGAGAAAGGTGAGCGGCGTCACGATGAGCAGCGGCACGATCTGCAGCTTCTCGAAGCCATCGGCCCAGATGCCGATGATGAAACCGACCAGGCTGAAAGTCGCCGCCGTCAACACGAGAAACGCGATCATCCACAGCGGATGCAGCAGCTCAAGAGGCACGAACAGCCTCGCGGTGATGAGGATGATCACCCCCAGGATCACCGACTTCGTTGCCGCGGCGCCGGCGTATCCAAGCACGATCTCCACCGACGAGACGGGCGCGGAAAGCACCTCGTAGATCGTACCGGTGAAGCGGGGGAAGTAGATGCCGAAGGAGGCGTTTGCGATGCTCTGGCCTAGCAGCGAGAGCATCACCAGGCCCGGCACGATGAACGAGCCGTAGCCCACGCCCCCTACGCTCTGGATGCGCGACCCGATCGCTGCGCCGAACACCACGAAGTAAAGCGAGGTGGAGATCACCGGCGAAATGATGGTCTGCGTCACCGTGCGCCGCGCACGGGCCATTTCAAACTTGTAGATCGCGCGGATCGCTTCCAGGTTCATTTCGATGGCCTCACCAGACTGACGAAAATGTCCTCGAGCGAGCTCTCGGTCATGCCGAGATCGGTGAACTCGATACCCGCATCGCGCACCCGGTCGAGGAAGTCGCCGACCCCCTCACACACATCCCTCGCGTCATAGATGTACGTCAGCTCGCCACCGTCGCCGGAGAGCTCGAGCCGCCAGCCCTCGAGCGCCGGGGGCACCCGGGCAAGCGGCCGGCGCAGCCGCAGCGACAGCCGCTTGCTGCCGAACTCGCGCATCAGGTCCGCCTTGTCCCTCACGAGCACGAGCTCTCCCTTGTTGATCACTCCGACCCGGTCGGCCATCTCCTCGGCCTCCTCGATGTAATGGGTGGTGAGGATCACCGTCGCGCCCCCGGCGCGCAGCCGGCTGATGAGCTGCCACATGTCGTGCCGCAGATCGACGTCCACGCCGGCTGTCGGCTCATCCAGGAACAGAACGCGCGGCTCGTGCGCGAGTGCCTTGGCGATCAGCAGGCGGCGTTTCATGCCGCCCGAGAGCGTCATGATCCGGCTATCGCGTTTATCCCACAGCGACAACGCCCTGAGCACGCTCTCCAGGTGGGTCGGATTGGCTGGCAACCCGAACAGGCCCCGGGTGAATGACACCGTGTTCCACACCGACTCGAAGGCATCGGTCGTGAGCTCCTGCGGCACGAGGCCGATCAGCGAGCGCGCCCTGCGCCAGTCACGCACGATGTCGTGTCCGTCCACCATCACCCGGCCCGAGCTCGCCCGGACGATTCCGCAGATGATGCCGATCAGCGTGGTCTTGCCGGCTCCATTGGGTCCGAGCAGGGCGAAGATCTCACCGCGGCGGATGGTGAGGTCGATGCCCTTCAGCGCGGTGAAGCCCGAAGTGTACGTCTTCGAGACACCGGTAATCTCGATGATGTCATCCATGCTTCCTAGCATAGCCGCAGGCGTCGGTTCCCTGCACGGCCCCCGCGAGGCCCGGCCGCCACCGCCGCACGGCCGGTCGCAGGCCCCCGCCCTCAGCGAGGATTGACAGGGCGCCGCCGGGGGCACCACAGTGTGGGATGACCTCCGTCAAGTCGGTCACCTTCAGCATCTGCGGCCACACCGTCGCGTGCCGCCCCGACCAGACCCTCCTCGAAGCGGGCGAAGCGGCCGGTGTGCCGCTGCCGAGCAACTGCCGGGATGGCACCTGCGGCAAATGCCGCGCGAGGCTCCTCGCGGGCCAGGTCGACATGCGGCACCAGGGGGGCATCCTCCCGCGCCACATCGAGCGCGGCTACATCCTCACCTGCTGCAGCCGCCCGCTGACCGATGTGGTGATCGAGCGCTGAAGGGGCGCGCACGTCCTGCCGGGTGCGCTCAGTGCGTGCCGTGCCGCAAGACCGCCGGCGTTGACTCGAGCCCTCACAGGGACTACAAACAAGAGCCAGTGGCCGGCGGACGATCCGGCGGCGGAGCCTTTCAGGGGGAAGCGATGCGCCTGCTCGGCAATCTCGTCTGGTTCGTCTTCGGCGGCTTCATCATGGGGCTCGGCTGGTGGCTGGCGGGTGTGATCGCCGCCATCACCATCATAGGCATCCCCTACGCCATCGCGGCCTTCCGCATCGGAACATTCTCCTTCTGGCCGTTCGGCAGGGACATCATCGACAGACCGGCAAGCGGGGAAGCCGGCAGGCTCCTCGCGCTCATCGGCAACATCGTCTGGATCCTCTTCGGCGGCCTGTGGCTCGCCCTGGGGCATCTCATCTGGGCGCTCATCCTCGCCGTGACCATCATCGGCATACCCTTCGCCGTGCAGCACCTGAAGCTCGCGCACCTCTCCCTCACGCCCTACGGCAAGACCGTCGTCACACGGCACGCCGTATAAGCCATCATGTCGCGGGCCTCTCGAGCACCGCCACGTTGACTTCGGTGCGCAGCTCGAAGCCGAGCGATTGATAGAGCGCGATGGCCGGCAAGTTGGTCTTCCAGGCATGCAGGAAGGGGCGCTCGCCGCGGGCCTCGATACCGGCCGCGACCGCCGCCGAGAGCCGGCGCGCGAGGCCCCTGCCCCGGAAATCCGGGTGCGTGCATACCCCGCTCACCTCGGTGTAGCCGGGCAGCCGGAAGCGCTCACCGGCCATGGCCGCGAGCCTTCCCTCGATGCGGATACCGAGAAATCCTCCCATCACGTGCGTGCGCGCAAGAAACGGTCCCGGCTCGGTGAGCCTCGCCAGCGCCAACATCTCAGGGACATCCGAGTCAGTGAGCCGGACGATGTGCTCCCCGGCCACGGCGCCCTGCCTCCGTGCGGCCACCATCTGCACACCCACGGCCGATCTGGCCAACGTGACCTGCGGCGGCAGGGCGATGCTGGGAACCTGAAGAACATACACCGACTCGCCCGGCCTCACGAGCTGCGACAGAGCGAGCAGGGACTGCGGAGAATCGTCGCGGGCGGAAGCGAACAGATGGACATCGGGGAGGTATCGGCGCGCCAGGGCGCCGCCGAGCGACAACGCCGCCTGGTGTGTGGTGAGGCTGGCCCACGCGGGCCGGTCGAGGGAGTTCATGTGCGCCACTCTCGCGGCAGGACGATTGACCTGGGCGCGCAAGTATATCCGGCCCACGCCCGAGCGGCCCCGGGGCCCGCGGCGCCACCGCCATGATTTTGAGACCGATTCACTTCCTGGGGCGACGCGGAAGCCGGTAGGATGCGCGCCCATGCGCCCGTTCAATGTCTGCTCTTCCCGTCTCATGTCCGCTCTGCGCGCCTGCGCGCTGATCCTTCTCGCGGCGCTGCCCGTGGCTGCGGCGGGTGCGGCAAGCGGCCGCTGGTCCACGCCCGTCGGGCTGTGGTCGCCGCTCGACCACTCCGGCAAACCCCGCGGGCTGATCGCCATTTACGAGAATGACGGCCTGTACTACGGGCGCATCGAACCGCTTTCGCCCACGGATGACCGCTCGGCGCGCTGTACGCACTGCACCGGCAGCCGCAAGGATCAGCCCCTCGATGGCTTGCTGCTCATGCGCCACCTGCGCTACCGCCATGGCGAATACATTGGCGGGGACATCCTCGATCCCCGCACCGGGCGGATCTACGGCTGCGAGCTGCACCTCATCGACGGCGGCCGCAAGCTCGTGATGCGCGGCTATCTCGGCATCCCACTTCTCGGGCGCTCCGAGGTCTGGCAGCGCATGCAGGGCCAGCCGGGCGTCAGGGTCTGGCCGGTTCCCGGCGCCTGATCGGTCGTGGATTGAATCCAGGCACTTGAGAGCGGGTCTTCCGGTCTGTACATTTCACCGGCGAGCCGCGGGCCCCCGACGCTGCGGCACCCCCACTCTTTCGAGCCGCTCCGAGCCAGGGCGGCAGGGACCGCGCCGATGAAAATCTATTCCTGGAACGTCAACGGCATCCGCTCCGTCACCAAGAAGGGCACGCTACAGAGCTT
>DAHVQK010000145.1 GCA_027317845.1 Gammaproteobacteria bacterium | reverse complement strand
CACCAGGGCGCCCAGAAGTCCACCAGCACCGGCGTCTTCCGGGAGGCCTCGATGACCTCATGCTCAAAACTGGACAGGCTTGCTTCGATCATTTTTCCGGTGCTCCGCAGTCCGACACCCCCGATATTGGGGGTGTCGGGTCCGTGCTTCAATGGGCTTTGAGGGAACGGGGGCGTAAGGTCGCCTGTACCGATTCCCGCGAGCGCGAGGCATCCCCGGAATCACCGCGCCTCCTCGCGGGGCTGGGGGGTGAGGCCACTCAATCCGCCGCGAGTGGGTATTGCGGCGCGCCGGACCAGTGGGCGAACCTTGACCAGGAAGTCCCAGGCCATGAGCAGTGCGCCCAACGCGAAGACGATATCACCGGGCATGCGCATCCACTGCCAGAAGACCGTCGTGTTGTAGAAGGCGAGGCTGCGGGCGTAGGCGTACCCATGCTCGTAGACCGCCGCGAGCTGCGGCCAGCCGATGGGGAAGAAGTTGAGGAGTATCCACAGCACGAGGCCGCCGTTGTAGAGCCAGAACGCCCAGCGGCCGGCCTTCTCGGTGAACGCATGCTCCTCGCCCGCCGCGTAGCGCAGGCAGAAGTAGATGAGCCCGATGCCGAGCAGCCCGAAGGCCCCGAAGAGCGCGGTGTGCGCGTGGTTGAGCGTGAGGAAGGTGCCGTGCTCATAGTAGTTGATGAGCGGCGCGTTCAGCGTGCCGCCGCCGAACACTCCCGCTCCCACGAAGTTCCAGAACGCGGCCCCCAGGACGTAGAGGTAGGCGAGGCCATACTTGAACTGTGCGGTCGCCTTGATCAGGCGGTGATTCTGGATCGCCTCGATGACGAGCAGCAGCAGCGGCAGCACCTCGATGAAGGAGAACATCGAGCCGACCGGCACCCACATGCCGGGCCCGCCCACCCAATACATGTGGTGTCCGGTGCCGAGCACTCCGCCCAGGAAGATGAGGATCAGCTCGAGGTAAACCCCGCGCTCGGCCAGTCTTCTCGAGATGAGCCCGGTCGCCATCAGCAGATAGGCGCTCACGGCCGCGGCGAAGAACTCGAAGGACTGCTCCACCCACAGGTGCACCACCCACCAGCGCCAGAAGTCGGTGATGGTGAAGGACTTCTCGATGCCGGTGAGGGGGATCATGCCGAAGACATAGAGAAGGGCGATGTTGGCCGTCGAGGCCCACAGCAGGTGCTCGAGTCGGATGCGCCCGGACCCGAATGCCCGGGTGGCCGCCGCGGCGGATGCCCGATCCGGCCAGAGCGCGCGGAACATCAGCACGCTCCAGATGGCCAGGCCCGCGAAGAACCCGATCTGCCACGCGCGGCCGAGCTGGATGTAGGAGAGCCCCTGCTGGCCGAACCAGAACCAGCCCTTGTGCAGGTACCCCATGATGTCGAGGTAGTTGCCGGCGAGCGCTCCGACCACGATCGCGAGGGTCACCCAGAACAGCGCATCGACCAGCCAGGCCTGGCTCCTGGGCTCGCCGCGGCTGATGCTCGGGGCGAGGAACAGTCCGGCGCCGATCCAGGAGAGCCCGATCCAGACGATGGGCGACTGGATGTGCACATCGCGCAGGAAATTGAAGGGCAGGAACCGATCGACCGGTATCCCATAGAAACCGGTCCGGTCGGTGTAATAGTGCGCCATGATCGAGCCGGCGAGAATCTGCAGCAGCAGCACTCCGGCGACGACCAGGAAGTACTTGCCCACGCGGCGCTGGCTGGCGGTGAGCGGCCGCAGCTCGAGCGTCGGCTCGAAGGGCCCCTGATCCGGCGTATGGATGTAGCGCTCGTACAGGAAAATCACTGCGCCGAAGGCGAAGAAGGTGAAGCAGATGCTGACCCAGGTCCAGATGAATGTGCTGGTGGTCGGAGTGTTGCCGACCAGCGGTTCGTACGGCCAGTTCTGCGTCCAGGACGCGACCCCGCCCGGGCGGCGGGCCACGGTAGTGAGCGAGGAGTAGATGAGAAACTCGGCGGTCTTCTGCGCGGTGGCCGCATCGAGACTGCGGGCCTGCGTCCAGCCCTTGGCATAATCCGGGTGCAGGAGCGAAACGGCGATCTCATCGCGCAGTGTCGAGATGGCCCGGGCTAGTGCGGCGGGCAGCGTGACGAGGTGTCGAGTCAGGTCGACGCCCTGCAGGTCGCGCCGCATGCCGATCCTGACCGCGGCACGCTCCCCGGCCGAGAGCGTCGCGAGGGGTTTGCCGAACCGAGCCTGTGCGATCTCGCCCTCGGTGAGGGTGGCCAACTTGACGAGATCGGCGGCTGTGTAGTCCTCCCCGAAGTACGAGCCCATGCCGTAGAGGCTTCCGTAGTCCATGAGGTCGGCACGCTGGAAGCCGGCCTTGCCGGCTTCGATGTCGGCTGCGCTCAGGACCGTCGTGCCATCCGGGGCGAGAAAGCGCACCGGAGTCTTGGGCGCGAATTGATACGTCTGGCTGGTTGACCAGCCGAGCAGCGCAAAGGTGATGAGGGCCACCGCGAGCAGCGTCCACTTCAGGACATTGCTCACGGGGTCTTCGTGGCTCAGGGCGGTCGATCTGGCCTCGGATGTCATCATGGTCTCCCGGCAGCGGTCCAATGCCCGGCCCGTGGCGGTCCGTGGCCGGAACTTGGTCGTATTACGATATTGTGGCCTGCCCGTAGTACACTTGGGCAATACGTGCTAATTCGGGTCGCGCATACTTTCGAGCGCGCCGCGCGCACCCGCCCATGTGCCGACCCCGCGAGACGTTACCGCGGTCCCCGGGAGCGATGCCTTGACGGCGGTCAACACACATGGAGCCCTCGCCGCAGACCCCGGCGGCTTGATCGGGATCATTGTGCGCGCCGCGAATGGAGCGGAACCTTCGGGACCGGGAACCGGCGGGGCGGTCCTTCGCGTCCGATTCCGGAGCTTCGTGGCAGGAAGCCGCTGCGTGTGCAGATTCCCGAGGAGACTCAGCGATGTCCGATTCCATCTACCCCGATAGCTCACCTAGGCTGAGCGAGCGGCGCCGCGCGCTCGCCCCCGATACCGAAGAGGCGTTTCAGGCGTTCAGCCGCCAGGTGTTCGCCGAGGGCGCCCTTGCGGTGAAGGTCAAACAGCTCATTGCGGTTGCCGTGGCGCACGTGACCCAGTGTCCTTACTGCATCCGCGGTCACACCAAGAGCGCATTGCGCCATGGGGCCACCCCGGAGGAAATCATGGAGGCCATCTGGGTTGCCGTCGAGATGCGCGCGGGAGGGGCGTACGCGCATGCGGCGGTCGCCCTCGCGGCGATGCAAGAAAGCCATACCCACCAGGGCGGGGGGTGACAGGAGGGCCGATGTATCGTTTTCCCGAAGATAGCGGAGCCCGTCATGGCACAGTCCAATGAAATGTTCGACGTGCGCATCAAGCGCGCATACCTGCCGTCCTCGACACGCGACGGTGTCCGGGTACTGGTGGATCGGATCTGGCCCAGGGGCCTGAAAAAGAGCGATGCGGCCATCGAACAGTGGGCGCGGGAGGTGGCCCCGAGCACCGCGCTGCGGCATTGGTTCGCACACGACCCGGCTCGCTGGGAGGAATTCCAGCGCCGCTACCGCGCCGAGCTCAAAGACAAGGCTGCGCTGCTCGATGAGTTGCGGCGCATCGCCCGCGACCGACCGCTCACACTCGTCTATGCCGCACACGACGAGCTGCACAACCAGGCGGTCGTGCTGCGGGACGTTCTCCTGCACTGAACCTTGAGAGGGTCGCATCATGAGGGCTCAACTCTCAGCCACTGACCTGGCACGGGCGCTGCTCGATCCGGCCGGCACATTCGATGGTCCCGGGGAGGCTCTGAAGAGCACCGGTCTATCCCGGGACAGGAAGCTCGAAATTCTGTGTCTGTGGGCCTACGATGCCGCCGAGCTCGCGGTGGCGGAAGAGGAGGGCATGGGGGGCGGGGAGCCCAGCCAGCTCGATGCCGTCATGAGTGCGCTCAATGACCTCACCGGAGGTTACGACTCCGAGCACGGCGCTCCGACGAAGCATCGCGGCTTCTGCTTCTCCGCCAAACGCGGCGGTGCCGGCTCCTCGGGCGGGGGGTGACATGCGTGAGTATGCGGATGATCCGGATGGTGGGCCGCGTCAATTCGCCTCCCCGGCGTGCCTCATGCACGAGCTGGTCCCCGATGCGCTCGAAGTCAGGTCGGCGTCCGAGAGGCGGGCGGGTGCCGAAGGGGTGAGTGAGCGCGATGCGGAGTGCGAAGCGCCTCGATCCGAGCTGCGGCGGATCGAGTTCCTGCTGGACCGAGATGGGCTCGAGGCCACGCGCGAGTGGGTCGGGCGAACGCGCGCCATCTACCGCCAGGCGCTCGCCGATCCGACCAGCCATGCGGCGGATCCGGCCTACAAGCCGCGCTTCGAGAGGTCGGTGCGGGAGTTCGAAGAATGGCTCGCCGCCCCGACACCCTGACGAATCAGCTTGGCGAGAGACTGCGCCGCTGGGCCCAGGGCGCCCGCCCGGCCCTGTCTGATGCGAATCAAGGCGTCCCCGGAACGAGTCGTGACAGGATCGTGCGCGCCGGAACCCGCGCGGTACGGTGCGGTCATGAGTCACCTCGTGCGGGTGGACGCGCCGATGGCGGTGGGTGATGTCCGGCTTGTGCGGTCCAGGTCATTGCGAGGGGCACCCCGCGGCAGCATGGGGTGTGAACATGGATGCGAGCGCGGATCCGATCGGCCGGCTGCTCGAGCAGCACGATCACCTGGAGGATCTCTTTGCGCATCACCAGGACGCCCTGGTGGAGCGCCGATGGGAGGATGCCGCGCGGCTTCTCGATGAATACTCGCAGCACCTGAGGTGCCATATCGAGCTCGAGGAGCGGTATCTGCTGCCGCAGTGCGCGCACCTGCGGATCCCCAGGTGGCCGGGCGATGTCTACCGCGCCGAGCACCGGCGCATCGAGTTGCTTCTGTACAAGGCCCGGGCGAGCCTGGCGCACGCGTACCGCGATGGCATCACTTCACGTGTGCTCATCGTCCTGTTGGATCACGAAGGCACCTTCAAGCGCCTCATCGAGCATCACCACGAGCGCGAGGAGCAGGGGCTGTTCCGGGAGCTGCGCTGCGGGCCGTGTGTCGAGGCGCGCTCGGCGATCAGCAGGAATGCGATTGGCTGCGAGATTCCCTGACCTCGCCCGTGCGGCACGAAGGCCATCAGCGCTCGAGAAGCGGCAGCTTCTCCGGCACCCCGTCCCATTGCGCAGCATCCTCGGGAGCGGGGATCTTCTGCGCGAGCACCGGCCACCCGGGAGCGAGCTGCCTGTTCAGCTCGAGGAAGTGCTGCTGGCCCGCCGGTACCTCGTCTTCCGGAAATATCGCTTCCGCCGGGCACTCCTCCACGCACAGGGTGCAGTCGATGCATTCCTCCGGGTCGATCACCAGCATGTTGGGTCCGGCGTGGAAGCAATCCACCGGGCAGACCTCGACGCAGTCGGTGTACTTGCACTTGATGCAGTTCTCGGTGACGACGTGGGTCACGGCTCGCTCCTTGGCCGCCTGGCGCGGCTCGTGCCGGAAAGGCTAGCGTTGCAGCGCTCGAGCATGCCTTGATTCCCATCAAGTACGGTGGCGGCCGATTGTCCGGACGAGCTCGCCCTCCGGGCGCCCGCCGCTCCGATCCCGCGATCGCGTGATACAGTGAGTCATGGTCATCCTCAGACAGGCAGGAGCATGCAGACAGACACCGTCCTCGCGCGCGAGCTGCGTCACCACTATCTGTTCTGCGCGCTGACGGAGGCACAGCTCGAGCGGTTGCTGCAGACCGCCGCGCTGCGGTGTATCGCCGCGGGGGAGCACCTGTTCGCTCACGGGGACGCCGCGACGCAGTTTTTCCTTTTGCGCAACGGCTGCGTCAAGCTGTACCGCCTCTCGCCCGAGGGGAACGAGAAGATCATGCGGCTCATCCGGCCGTCTCAGACCTTTGCCGAGAGCATCCTGTTCATGGAGACGCCCAGCTACCCGGTGTCCGGCCAGGCTGTCGAGCCCGCGCAGCTCATTGCCTTCGATCGCGAGACATTCCTCGGCATCCTGCGCGAGTCCTTCGCCACCTGCCAGGCCGTGATGGCGCAGATGGCCGTGCGCATCCAGGCGCACTGGGATGAAATCGAGACGCTGGCGCTGCAAAACAGTCGCTACCGGGTGGTGCACTACCTGCTAGGACTCGTGCCTCGCAATGCCCAGGGACGGGTCATCGTGACGCTTCCGACGCGCAAGATGGTGATCGCCGCGCACGTGGCCGTCACCCCCGAGACTCTCTCGCGCACGTTGCGGGGATTGAGCGATGAGGGTCTGATCGAGGTTTCAGGCGAGGAGGTGACGATCACCGATGTCGACACGCTCCGTCGCCACATGCACTGACGCTTGACGCCCGTCAAGGCGGACTCGGGGCATGACGAGGACGCTTGGGGAGCAGCCATGATCAGCAAACGCCTCTCGCGCTCGACCCTGCCCGCCTTCGCCTGCGCGCTCGTCAACTTCGTGGCGGCGCAGGGGCTGATTCTGGCCGGTGTGACATGGCCGGCTCGGACGATCTCCGCGCCCGGGACGCTCATCGTGGTGCATCTGCTGGTGATCGGCTGGCTGTCGCTGTTGATGCTCGGGGCGTTGTTCCAGTTCGTCCCGGTGATCACCTGTCGCCCGCTCCCGAGTCAGCCGCTGGCGTTCGCGACGGTCGCCATCCTCGAGGCCGGCCTCGCGGGCATGGTCTGCGGCTTCATCGGATTCGGCGGTGGCTCGAGGGAGCTTGCCATTGCGCTGCCCTCCGGTGGCGCCGTGGTGATCGTGGGGGTGCTGCTCGGCTGCTGGAACATCGGTGTGCCGTTGATCCGCTCGCGCCCGTTGCCACTGCCGGGACGGATGATCCTCAGCGGACTGATTTTCCTGATCCTCACGGTGACCCTCGGCCTGTCGTTCGCCCTGGCGCTTACCGTGGCGCCCCTGAGGCCATATCTCGCGCCACTCATGTCCGGTGTCGGCGATCACGCGATCGCCGGACTGGGAGGATGGTTCACGCTCACGGCGATGGGGGTCGGCTACAAACTGCTTCCCATGTTCATGCTCGCCCCGGAGGAGCGTGGGATCACCGGAGAGTGCGTTCACGTCCTCGGTGCCGCGGGCTTCGCCCTGGCCACCGGGGCCGGCGTGGCGCGGATCTGGCTGACGGCGGAGCCGCTGCGCATCGCGCAATGGACGGGATACGTGGCGATCGGGCTCGCCGTGACGCTCTATCTCTGGGACATCGTTCGCATTTATCGCACCCGCCGGCGCGCGCTCATCGAAGTGCATAACCGGGCCGTGTCGGGCGCCTTCGGGTTCCTGGGGATCGCCACGATGCTCGCCGCCGTCTTTCTTGCGACCGGCCATCCCGCCGTGGGATCGCCGCTCGTCGTCTTTCTACTGATATTCGGGTGGCTCACGGGGCTTGCGCTCACGCAGCTGTACAAGATCGTTCCCTTTCTCACCTGGCTGAGCCGCTACGGCAGTCATCTCGGGCGCGGCGGGGTCGTGCCTCGTGTGCAGGATCTGGTCAGGGAACGGCGTGGCCGTCGGTGGTTCGCGCTCTACTTCCTCGGGGTTCTGCTCGGGGCGGTCAGCGTGCTCCTGCGCAGCGGGCTGGCCTTCCGATTCGACTTTGCGCTCGTGACGATCTCGACCCTTGGCCTCATCACCGAGTACTGGCGCGCCTGGCGTGGCCATTACGCGCGCCCGCCGAATTCCCGGCCCGATGCGCCCCCATTCCTGCCTGACCCGAGAGGTTCACCATGACCGAGCCGTTCACCCTGGATGTTCGCGAGGAGCTGCGCACGGGAGGCGAGCCGTTGCCCCGAATCCTGAAGGCGGTCGGTGGCCTCGCCGTGGGACAGTCGCTGCGGCTGCTCGTCCCGTTCGAGCCCGTGCCGTTGTATGCGCTGCTCGGCCGCAAGGGATTCGATCACGAGGCGCTACGGCGGGGCGAGGGCGAATGGGAAGTGCTGTTCTCGCCCCGGTCATCGCAATCGGCGCCGGCATCGTCCGCGGCTTCGAGCACAAAGGACCCGGCCCGGCACTGCACCATCGCCGACTGGCCCAAGCCCAGCGCGATTCTCGACAACCGCGGCCTCGAGCCGCCGGAGCCGATGATCCGCATCCTCGATGCGCTCGAGCATCTTGCTCCCGGACAAGTCCTCGAAGCGCTCAACGAGCGAGATCCGGTCTTCCTCTATCCGGAGCTGCAGGCACGAGGCGCCGTCATCCACACCGAGAAGGTGGACGAGGGCGTGCGGCTTCTGATCCGGCACGCGGAGTGATCCCATGGGCGACGGGAGCGCATTGAATCGGGAACACGTCCTGGATGCCCTGCATGAGGTGATCGACCCTGAGCTGGGCTCCAACATCGTCGATCTCGGCCTGGTCTACGAACTGGAAGTGGAGGGTGGCCTGGTCAAGATCACCATGACCATGACGACGCCGGGGTGTCCCGCTCAGGACTACATCCTGTCAGGTGTCCACGAACGCAGCAAAAGTCTGCCGGGTGTGACCGACGTGGAGGTGAGCCTCGTGTGGCTGCCGGCATGGGCGCCACGGCTGATGACGCCCGCCGCCAAGGCGCATTTTGGTGTCCGGGATTAGCGTGACGGGGCCGTCAGCGCGGTCGCCGGCCCGCTGAGGGCCATTTGCGCGGCGCTCGAGCAGCCGGAGCAGGAATAGACGAGTGGCTTGGGATTCGTGCGCATCAAAGCGCGATTCGGTGCGCAGCGGCGCGTGGCCGCGGTGCGGCCGATCTCCACCTGCCACGTACCCGGTCCCTGCTGCCGGTAATTCCACGAGAAATCACCCGTGTGTTCGGCCTCGAACTGGTAGTAGAGGGGTTTCGGGTCATGGTCGTTCACCCGTACGAAGCTCTCGCCGGGCTCGAGCTTGCCGTAGGTTTCGAAGATCACGCGGTGGCGCTCCATTGGAATGAGCGTGCGAACGTCGAGAATTTTCGGCGGTGTCATGAATATCTCCTCGTTGGTCGGGGCCTGTCGGGAACGGGAAAGGCCGGGTGCGCCGGCGTACGGCGGCCCTCCGAGCGCTTCGAGGCGGGCGACATCGCATCCCGGCTCGAAAACGCGTATGTTCGGGATATGGCTCGTATCGATCGGACGCATCCCTTCAATGCGGCAGAGGGCTACATCGGCGCGCGCAAGGCCTGCGGCGTGGCCTGGCAACCGTTGCCCGGCGGTATGGGACCCCTCTTTGCCTCCCTCGCCCGGCGCACCGATGCCGAGGTGTTCATCCGGTTCCATGGCGGGGCGGCCGTGCGATCCGGGCAGATCACCGCAAATCCACAGGCGGCCGAGCGCGGCAGTTGCGCCGGTGCGCCTGCGCCGTTTTTCCCGCTGGCCGCCGACAACCATTGCGTGACCGCACACGATGCTCAAGCCCGCATACGGACTCACCGCTGAGGATCTGTACCGGCGCCAGGGGCTCGAGCGCCTCGACCGGGCGTATCTTGAATTCCTCGCGGCGGCCGATCCGGATCTCGCACGCCGTCTCGGAGAGGCGCGCAGCACGCCGGAGATGCTCGATCAGGCGGCGCTCTCGGCGCTGATCCTCGAGCTCGCGCCGCATCTCGAGGATTTTCTAACCGATCTGTTTGACATCGGCGCCGAGGCGGGCGCGCTGGCGGCCCGCCACCGCGAGTTGGCGCCGCTCTACGCCTGCAAACGCCTGTTCGTGCAGCGGCGCGCGATGAAAAGGATCACCCCGGTCGAGGCGGCCGGCCTCGACGGCGAGTCGCTCGAGGCCGAGATCCTCGCGCGCCTGGGCGGCCCGTTCGATGAGCTCGCCTTCGCCCGACAGGTGGCGCGGTGGGAAGAGGCACCGCAGGCACACCGTGAGGATCTCGAGCTGGCGGCGCGTTACGCCGCCTGGGCGGTGTGGACCGAGGCGGGCAAGCGCCGCCATCGCGCCGGAGTGCTGTTCAAGGCACCCGCGAAGCTCGATGCGCAGCATCTGCTGCCCATCGCCGTCGAGGAAACCGCTGGCGTTCGCAGTTACCGAGCTCCACCGGAGCACCTGCGCCGCCGCGATGGTTTCGAGCTCACCGACGGCGGCGCCGATCTCAAGAGCGCGCTCGATCAGGCGCACTACTGCATCTGGTGTCACAACCAGGGCAGGGATTCCTGCTCGCACGGACTGGCGGAAAAGGGCCCCAGGGACACCCCCGAGGCCCCGCCCGGGGCGTTTCGTGCGGATGCTTTCGGGAAAGCCCTGACCGGCTGTCCGCTCGGGGAGCGGATTTCCGAGTTCCAGCAGATGAAGGCCGAGGGCTTTCCGCTCGCGGCGCTCGCGGCGATCACGCTCGACAACCCGATGGTGGCCGCGACCGGACATCGCATCTGCAACGACTGCATGCGCAGCTGCATCTACCAGAAGCAGCAGCCGGTCGATATCCCGCAGGCGGAGACGCGCACGCTGCGCGATGTGCTCGAGCTTCCCTATGGATTTGAGATCTACAGCCTCCTCACCCGGTGGAATCCGCTGGATCTGCACCGCCCGTACCCGAAGCCCCCGAGCGGCAGGCGGGTGTTGATCGTAGGTCTCGGGCCCGCGGGATTCACTCTGGCGCATCACCTGCTCAACGACGGGCACACCGTAGTCGGTATCGATGGACTGAAAATCGAGCCATTGGATGAGGGCTTGTCCGGGGTCGGGCTCGACGGCGGGCGGCGCCGGTTCCGGCCGGTGCGCGAGGTGCGCGAGCTTCACGAGCCGCTCGATCGGCGCCGGATGGCCGGCTTCGGCGGGGTCGCCGAGTACGGCATCACCGTGCGCTGGGACAAGAACTTCCTGAAGCTGATCCGGCTGATGCTCGAGCGGCGGAGCGAATTCGCATTGTTTGGCGGCGTGCGTTTCGGCGGGACGATCACGCTCGAAGACGCCTTCGCGCTCGGCTTCGATCACATCGCCCTCGCAGTCGGCGCAGGCCGCCCGACGATGCTCGAGCTCCCGAACGGCCTGGCGCGCGGGGTGCGCACCGCGTCCGATTTCCTCATGGCGATGCAGCTCACCGGGGCGGCCAAGCGCGACTCGATCGCCAACCTCGAGATCCGCCTGCCGGTGGTGGTGATCGGTGGCGGCCTCACGGCGATCGATGCGGCGACCGAGGCGCTCGCCTACTACCCCGTGCAGGTGGAGAAATTCCTGCACCGTTTCGAGGTCCTCGCCGCCGAGCGCGGCGAGGCCGCGGCGCGTGCGGCCTGGAGCGTCGAGGAAGCGCGGACGGCCGATGTGTTTCTCAGCCATGCACGCGCGATCCGCGCTGAACGCGAGGCGGCGCAGCGGCAGCGCCGCGAGGTGAGGCTGCGAGAGTTGCTCGATGAGTGGGGTGGGGTGACCATCGCCTACCGCAAGCGCCTCATCGACAGCCCGGCCTACACCGTAAACCACGAGGAAGTGGCCAAGGCCCTGGAAGAGGGCGTGCGGTTCGCCGAGGGACTCGATCCGCGCAAAGTGGAAGTCGACAGCCACGGCCACGCGGTGGCACTGCGTGTGGCGGTGATGAGGCCTGGGGAGACGGGCCGCTGGAGCGAGGACGGGGAGCGGGTGCTGCCCGCGGCCACGATCCTGGTCGCAGCCGGCACGCAGCCCAACACGGTGGTGGCGCGCGAGGAGGCGCTTGATCTGCCGCTCGCACAGCGTTATTTCCAGCCCTGCGACGAGAAAGGCGCGCCGGTGAGCGCTGAGCGCGCCAACCCGAAACCCGCCGAGCCCCGTGTGCTGTTGCATAGGCATCCCGACGGACGCTTCCTCAGCTTCTTCGGTGACGTCCACCCGTCCTATTTCGGGAACGTGGTCAAGGCGATGGCGAGCGCCAAGCAAGGGTATGCGGTGCTCACCCGCGTGCTCGCGGGCAGGGCGCCCGCCTCGGACCTCGATGAGGCCGCCTTTCTCGGGCGGCTCGAGGACGGATTGCGTGCCAGGGTAGAGGCGGTCCACCGCCTGGCACCCAACATCGTCGAGGTGGTGGTGCGCGCCCCCTTCGCCGCCCGTCGCTTCGCCCCGGGCCAGTTCTATCGCCTGCAGAACTTCGAGGCGCTCGCCTCGCGCACCGAGGACACCACACTCGCCATGGAGGGACTCGCTCTCACCGGAGCCTCGGTCGAGCCGACCCAAGGGCTCATCTCCACCATCGCGCTCGAGATGGGCGGTTCATCGGACCTGTGCGCCTCGCTCGCGCCGGGCGAGCCGGTGGTGTTGATGGGCCCCACGGGCACCCCGACCGACATACCCTCCGGGGTCACCGTGGCGCTGCTCGGCGGTGGCCTCGGCAACGCGGTGCTGTTCTCGATCGGCGCTGCGCTGCGCGCCGCCGGCTCGCGCGTGCTCTATTTCGCGGCATATCGCCGCCAGAGGGATCGCTACAAGGTCGACCAGATCGAACAGGCGGCGGACGTGGTCATCTGGTGCTGCGAGGAACCGCCGGGTTTCGATGCGGGCAGGCCGCAGGACCGCAGTTTCACCGGTTCCGTGATCGATGCCGTCGTGGCGTACGCTTCCGGAGCGCTAGGGCCTCCGGCCATCCGCCTCGAGGAGGTCGATCGCATCATTGCGATCGGCTCGCAGGGCATGATGGCGGCGGTGGCGCGCGCTCGCTCGCGAGCATTGCGTCCGTACCTCAAGCCCCATCACGTGGCCATCGGCTCGATCAACTCGCCGATGCAGTGCATGATGAAGGAGATCTGCGGCAGCTGCCTGCAGCCGCTCACGGATCCGGCCACCGGCGCGACCGTGTACGTGTTCTCGTGCTTCAACCAGGACCAGCCGCTCGATCACGTCGACTTCGCGACGCTCGATGCGCGTCTGAAGCAGAACTCGACCCTGGAGAAGCTCACGCGGCAATGGATAGACCGCTGTCTCACGCGGCTCGGGACGCGACACGAGGGAAGCCCCTGATCAGCCGCCTCGCTCGCGGGGGAGCTCGCCGGAGGCTCCCACGGGCAATTGCACGATGATTCGCCCCTGTCCCGGCAGGATACGCGCATCTCCGCCGTGGCTGCGCGCCACCTGACGCACGATGGCGAGCCCGAGGCCCGAGCCCGGGGCCTGGGCGTTCAACCGGTGAAAGCGCTCGAAGATGGAGTCTTCCTGGCCGGGCGGTACTCCGGGGCCTTCATCGCCCACCTCGATCGTCACCATTTCCGAGCCGTCCGTTGGTGTCAGGATCCGTGCGCTCACCGTGCCGCGGCCGTGCACGAGGGCGTTGTCGAGGAGATTGCGCACCATGTCTCGCAAGTCGTCCGCGCGGCCGCGCAGCTGCACTGTGTCCGGAACGTCGATGTCGAGCCGCCGTCCCTGCGCTTCCATCAGGGGCAGGACCTGTGCGGCCGCCTCGCGGACCAGGCGTGACAGGTTGAGCACGGGCAGCGCCTGCGCCTGTCGTTCGTGCGACAGAGATTCCTTGCGGGCGAGATCGATGAGTTGATCGACCAGGCGCCCCATCTGGGCGAGCTCGCGCTCGAGCGCCGGCCAGTCGGTCGTGCCGGTGAGACGGGCGCGCTGCAGGCGCAGATTGAGCACCGCGAGCGGCGTACGCAGCTCGTGGGCGGCATCCGCCGTGAGCCGCCGCTCGGCTGCGTAGGCGCGCGAGAGCCGCTCGAGAGCGCCGTTGACGGCCTCGACGAGGGGCTCGATCTCCCTCGGCAGATCATCCGCGGAAATGCGCAGGTCCGGCTGGCGCGGCCCGACCCGGGCCGCCTCGCGCGAGGCCCGCTCGATGGGGCGCAGGCTCCAGCCGCTGATGAGCCAGATGAGGGCGAGCCCGAGCAGCGCGAAGGGAATGAGCACCGAGACGTGCTCGGAATCCTCCTCGAAGAGGCTGTCGATGAGCGTGTCGCGGCTGATGCCCTTGCGCGCCACCACGATGACGTCCCCGTCCGGACCTCTTGCGGCGACGACCGTGCGCCGCGAGGCGCCCACGCCGGTGAATTCCACCGGTCCGATCGGGGCCTTGGCATCCACCGGGATGTATTCCAACGGCGCGGGGAGATTCGCCGACCAGGCGAGCGGGCGGCGATCGCGGTCGAACACGGTATAGGTGAACTGGCGCGACGGATCGGCGTATACCCGGCTCCAATCGGGTGGCAGGCTCACGCGTGGCGTGCCCGCGGAGGTATCGAGCGCATCGAGCAGGTCGCGCGCCTGGTTCTGCACGGTACGCGCCTCCAGGCCGCCGATGATGTTGTGCACTTCGAACCGGTAGGAGGCGAACGATGCGCCGAGTCCGAGCGCAAAGACCGCGAACATCACGCCGAGCAGGCGCAGCCGCAGGCTGTGAGGACGGGTCATGTGTCGCCGCTCTCGACCAGGCGGTAGCCGATGCCCCACTTGGTCTCGATGGCAAGGCGCGCCTGCGCGCCGGAGAGCTTGCGCCGCAGCCGCGAGACCGCCGCCTCCAGCGCATTCGCGCTGCCGGCATCCTCCAGCGCATACAGGCGGTCCTCGAGCCTGTCCTTGGTGATCACCTGCCCGGGCACCCGCATCAGCTCCTCGAGCAGGGCCGCCTCGCGGCGCGTCAGATCGAGAGGCTTGCCGAGGGCTGAGGCTTGCCGGGTGACGGTGTCAAAGGTGAGGCCGCCCAGGGAGTATAGCGTCTCGAGGCGGCTGCCGGCGCGGCGCAACACGGCGCGCAGCCGCGCCTCGAGCTCGAGCAGGTTGAACGGCTTCACGATGTAGTCGTCGGCGCCGGAGTTGAGGCCGCGCAGCCGGTCATCAACGCTGTCGCGCGCCGTCACGATGATGGCGGGAAGATCCGGCTGGTGATCACGCAGTGAGGCGAGCAGCCGCATCCCATCGGTGTCCGGCAAGCCGAGATCGAGCACGGCGGCGTCCATCCGCGCGACCCGGGCGGCCGAGAGCGCCTGCTCGCCGCTGCCCACCGCGTCGACCGCGAACCCACGCTCGCGCAGGTGATCGGCGATCATCTCGCAGATCGCCCGGTTGTCCTCGACCAGCAACACTCTCATTCGGTTTCCGCTCCGGCGCGCATAATGCGCCAGATGCCATATTATCCCGGCAAAGCTGACCAAGTGCTGACCACGCCGGCGTGGGCCGACGGCCAGCCGGCGCCGTCCCCGGCCTCTGCGAGACCCGATTGCGTGTGGGACGGGGCGCCCGCGGGCCCGTCAGGACTTGGTCAGCAATGGCTGCCAAGGTATCCGGATCGGGCCCCCGAGGGAGCCCGATCCCTGTGCGAGTTTCGGAAAGGCGATCACCCGATGTCTCCGATTGGTGGCTCGAGCAGCACGGCTCACCCGATCCCGAATGTCCCGGTCCGGGGCCGGTTTGCATTCGCCAGGCCCCTGTTGCGCGTGGTTTCCGCGGCGCTCGCCGGCGCATCACTGCTCGGCGGCTGTGCTTTCTACCATGCGCTGCCTCTGGCGCACGCGCCGGATCTGGCCGGTGGGCTTTCGGGGCTGCGTACGCAGGTCCCGGGTCCGGCACCGGGTGAAGCGTCGCGCCGTATCGACACCGACGCGGCGCTGACGCTGACCGATGTCGGTCTGCTGGCCGTGCTCAACGATCCGCAGTTGCGTGCGCAGCGCGGGGAGATGGATCTGGCGCAGGCGGGGCTCCTGCAGGCCTCCTTGCTGCCAAACCCTTCCGCGAGCGTCAACTACGCGCAGCTGGTGGGCGGCCACGACATCACGAACGCGGCGTGGACGGCGTCTCTCACGCAGGACGTCAAGGCGATTCTCACCTACCACACGCGGGTGAAGTCGGCTCGCTTCCTGACTCGACAGGTGAACGCCGATCTGCTCTGGCAGCAGTGGCAGGTCGCCCAGAAGGCGCGGCTCCTGGCGCTCGATCTGTACTGGGGAGGGGTGGCCGTCGATCTCAGTCGGCGGGAGGTCGCGACGGTCGGACTCGAAGTGCGCCAGGCCCGCAAAGCCGCCCAAGCGGGCAGCCTCGCCCTGACCGCGCTTGCCCCGCTGCTCGCTGCCAAGGCCTCCGCGGACCAGACGCTCGCCTCGCTCTCTCTCTCGCAGCTGCAGAACTGGCAGGCGCTCGATGCCCTGCTCGGGCTCGAGCCGAACGTGCGCTTCACCCTTGCCGCGCCGTCCCTGGCGCCGCTGCCGAAGGATCTCCGGCCGCTGCTGGCAAGCCTCCCGGACCGACGTCCCGATCTGGTGGCGCTCAAGCTCGGCTACCGATCCGCGGACGAGGACGTGCGGACGGCCATCATCGGTCAGTTTCCCGCCTTTCTGCTCGGCGCCGCCTGGGGCCAGGACACGGGCAATGTGCGCTCCGTGGGCCCCACCGCCACGTTCGATCTGCCCATCTTCGATCGCAACCAGGGCCAGATTGCCATCGCGCGCGCAACGCGCCTCACGCTGCATGAGCAGTACCAGGCCCGGCTCGATGCGGCGGTGGGCGCGGTGAAGGGGCTGGCCGCCCAGATCCGGCGCCTGAAGCGCGATGTGAGTGTTGCGCAGCACGCCGCCGCCGCCGCCGCCGTGCTGTCAAGTTCCGCCCAAAGGGCCTACGCGCTGGGGGCGATCGACCAGCGTGCGCTCGCCGATTACGAGACCACGGCCCTCAACCGGGAGTTGGAGGCGGTTACCCTCGCCCGCGCGCTCGGCGAGGCCGACATCGTCATGACCGTGGAGCTCGCCCGGGGGCTGCCCGAGACGCGCATCGCTGCGCCGCAAACTTGAGAGAAAGCCATGAGTCCTCGAATGATTGCAAGGATCGTCTGCCTCGCGGTCGCCGCCATCCTGCCGCTGCCGTCGGCGCTGGCCGATGGTGCCGCCCAAGGTCCCAGCGCACTGGTGACGCTGACTCAACTTAAGGAAGGCAGTCTGCCGCGAGTGCTGAACGCCTACGGGGTGGTGCGCGCAAGCAACACCGGTGGCACGTCGTTGATGGCGCCGGGGTCGGCGGTCGTTGGAGCGGTGCGGACCCATCTCGGTCAACGGGTGCGCGCCGGTGCGTCTCTGCTGACACTGATGCCGAGCTCGCAGTCGGGCGCGGCCTACCAGCAGGCGGAGTCGAGCCTGACGGTGGCGGAGGATCTGGTGAGGAACACACGCCAGCTCCTGAGGCTGCACCTCGCGACCGGCCAGCAGCTCGCGCAGGCGGAGAAATCGCAGAGCGACGCGCGTGCGACGCTTGCGGCGCTGCGGGCAGCGGGGGCCGGCGGCGGCCATGTCGTGCGTGCTCCGTTCACGGCCGTCGTCACCGGGCTGTCGGTTCATCCCGGGGACATCGTGAGCGCGGGCTCCCCGATGCTGACGCTCGCCGCGCCGGACCGGCTGGTGCTGGCCGCCGGAGTGGTGCCCGCGGTGGCGCTGCGGATCCACGCGGGGGATGCCGCGGCGGTGAAGGCGACCGGCGCCGATCAATGGATGAACGGGCGAGTCGTGCTGTGTGGCGCGGCAACCGATCCGAGCGATGGGCTGGTGCCGGTGCAGGTCGCGCTGCCCCCCGGGAAGTTTCTGCCCGGCGAGTTCGCCGTGGCCCGCATCACCACCGCCGAGGTGCGCGGCTACGTGGTGCCGCACAAGGCGATTCTGATCAACAACAGCGGGGCGACCTACGTGGTTCAGGCCGTCAACGGCATCGCGCACAAGGTCCCGGTGCGGGTGCTGGATGAGATCAACGCCATGAACGTCATCTCCGGCGCGCTCGATCCGCACGCGCCCGTGGTGCTGACGGGCAACTATCAGCTCGACGACGGCATGAGGATCCGGCTGACCGACCCGGCCAGGAGCGGGGCCACTCAGTGAGCTTCTCATCCTGGGTCGAGCATCATCGTCGCTCGCTGATCACTGTCGCATTCGCGCTGGCGCTGGCGGGGGCGTTCGCGGCCATCTCACTCCCGGTCGGCCTGTTCCCGGTCACGAGCTTTCCCCGCATCCGTGTCGAGGTGAACGCAGGCAGCATGCCCGCACGGCAGATGCTGGTCGATGTGACCGAGCCGCTCGAGCGGGTGGCGCGCGCGGTCCCGGGCGCGCAGGACGTCAGCTCGACGACCTCGCGCGGCGCCGCCGAGATTTTCGTGGATTTTCCCTGGGGCTCGAACATGAACCAGGCGCTGCTCGCGGTCGATGCAGCGTTCGCCCAGAAATTGCCGGCGCTGCCCCGGGGAACGACCTACGACATCATCCAGATGAGCCCGAACATCATCATGCCGTTCGTGTCGTACGCGCTCATCTCGAAAACCGTCCCCCCGACGGCGCTGCGCCAGCTGGCTGAATATCAGATCGTGCCGCTGCTCACGGGTATCCCGGGGGTGAGGCGGGTCGGGGTCCTCGGCGGCGAGACGCCCGAAGTGCAGGTGTCGGTGGATCCGCAGAAACTCAAGGCCTACGGACTGACGCTCGCGGACGTGTCGCAGGCGCTGGCGAGCACCAACACCATATCGGCGGTCGGGCGTCTGGAAGACAACGACCTGATGTTCCTGGCGATCGGCAACAATGCCTTCACCTCGATCCGTTCCGTGCGCAACGTCGTGCTGCATACGGGGCGCAACGGCATCGTGCGCCTGGCGGATCTCGCCAGGATCTCCATGGGCACCGTGCCGCAGTGGCTGCTGGTGGATGACGACGGCAAGCCGGCGGTCACCTTCGACGTCTATCAGCAGGACACGGCCGACTCGCTGACGCTCGCCCGGAAGGTGGCCAAGAAGCTTTCGGTGTTCATGAAGACCCAGCCGAAGGCGATCCACCTGTACAAATGGTACGACCAGACGCAGCTCGTCGGGTCCTCCATCGCGGCGCTCGAGGAGGCGATTCTCATCGGGCTGGTGTTCGCGGGAATCGTGCTGTTCGCGTTCCTGCGCAACTGGCGGGTCACGCTGGTGGCGATGATGGTGGTGCCGCTGTCGGTGCTGATCACGGTGCTGCTGCTGGCGCTGCTCGGCATGACCTTCAACATCATGACGCTCGGGGGCATCGCGGCGGCCATCGGCCTGCTGATCGACGATGTGATCGTGATGATCGAGCATATCGCCCGGCGCACCGGAGTGCCGGGCATCGAAGACCCGCACAAGACGGTGCTCGCCGCGGCACGCGAATTCCTCTCGCCGCTGCTCGGCTCGAGTCTGGCGACCATCATCATCTTCGTTCCTCTCGCCTTCCTCTCGGGCATCACCGGAGCATTCTTCAAGTTCCTCTCGCTCACCATGGCCTCGGCGCTCATCATCTCGCTGATCCTGACGGCGTTCGCCGTGCCGTTGCTGGCCCGTGGCCTGATCGATTTCACGCGCTTCGAGGATCCTTCGCACGGCAAGGAGACCCGGCTCAAGCGCATCCATGGGCGCGCATTGGGGAAGCTGGCGGAGCGGCCGATGCTGCTCGTGCCGGCGCTCGTGGCGCTCGTGGCCCTCGGATACATCGCCTACCGCAATGTCGGCAGCGGCTTCCTGCCGAGGATGGACGAGGGCGGGTTCGTTCTCGATTACCAGGCGGCCCCGGGCACATCACTCGGCGAGACCAATCGCGAGCTCGAGCAGGTCGAGGGCATCCTCAAGCACGATCCCTACGTCTATACGTATTCGCGCCGCACCGGCGCCGGGCTGGGCGGGGATCTCAACGAGTCCTATCAGGGCGATTTCTTCGTCCGTCTGATCGATCCTTCCAAGCGCCCCGACATCTGGAAGGTGATGGACGAGGTTACCCGGAAGGTGACCGATCAGGTCCCCGGTCTCGATTTCGATACCCACCAGCTGATGGGCGACATGATCGGCGACATGGTGGGCCGGCGCCAGCCGGTGGTCATTTCGCTGAGCGCCAAGGATCCGGCGATGCTGCCGGCCGTCGCCAACAAGGTGGCCGATGCGATCGGCAAGGTGGCCGGGATCGAGCCGGCATCCGTCAACAACGGGGTGATCCCCGCCGGCGATGCGCTCGACATCCACGTCGATCCGGCCGCGGCCGCGCTCGAGGGAATGACCGTCGCGGACGTGCGCAATCAGGTCTATCACTACCTGCACGGCAAGGTCGTGACGAAGTACCTGGGCACGGTGCAGGACATCGGAGTGAGGCTCTGGCTCGATCCGCCGGAAAACCGCATCTACCGTGACCAGCTCGCGAGCCTGCCCATTCATTCCCCGAACGGCCAGGTGCTGAGGCTCGGCACCGTGGCAAAAGTGAGATTCGTGGCCGGGCAGCCGGAGCTCACCCGCGACAACCTTGCGCAGATCGTGCCGGTGACCGCGCAGATCGGCGGCGGGCACGACCTGGGCTCCACCATGGCCGCCGTCCAGCGCGTGCTCGAGAAGCCGGGGTTGCTGCCTGCGGGCGTGTACTACACCCTCGGAGGTCAATACAGGCAGCAGCAGATGGCGATCCACGGCATGATCAAGGTGTTCGGAGCCGCGGTGGTGGCGGAGATCATCCTGCTGCTGTTTCTCTACGAAACCTTCTCGATCCCGATCATCATCATCGCGAGCTCGCTGTTCTCGACGCTGGCGGTGTTCATCGGCCTGTGGCTGACCCGGGTCGAGCTCAACATCACGGCGATGATGGGCATGGTGATGATCGTCGGCATCTCGACCGAGATGGCGATCTTCCTGATCTCCGAGTACCAGGAGCTGCTGAAGACCATGCCGCCGCGCCAGGCGATCTACGAGGCCGCGCTCAACCGTCTGCGCCCGATCACCATGAGCACGCTCGCCATGATCCTCGCGCTGGTGCCGCTCGGGGCCGCGATCAGCGGCTCGGGAGACCAGATGCTGCAGCCGCTCGCGATCGCCATCATCGCCGGTGCGCTCGTGCAGTTGCCGCTGGTGCTGCTCGCGATGCCGGTGCTGGTGGGACTGGCCGAGCGGCGGCGGCAGGCGGCGGGTTGAGCGGATTCATACGCTCCACGTACCGTCGAGCTGGCGCGCGGACCCCTCGGTTTCGAGCTTCAGAAGATGCGCGAGCAGGGATCGCTCGGCGAGCGGATGCAGATGTGCCGGCACGTCGTCATAGGCGCGGGTGACCAGGGACTCGAGCGCCACGGGGGCCGAGTCCCGCAATCTCGCGAGCACCTTGGCTTCGCGCTGCAGGCGGTGGCGGATGAGGGTGCGCACCGCCTCGTGAGGCTGCGGTATCAGGGTGCCGTGGCCGGGCGCGAGAAAGGCGAGATCCTCTGCGAGCAGCCGTTCCAGGGAGGCAAGGTAGGCGCTCATGTCCCCATCCGGCGGGTCGATGACCACGGTAGAGCCCTGGATCACGTGATCGCCCGTGAACAGCAGCCGTTCCTCCTCCAACAGGTAGCAGAGGTGGTTGGAGGCGTGGCCCGGGGTGTGCAGGACACGGATCGTGATCCCCGTCCCGAGCCGCAGGCGGTCGCCGTCGGTGGGCTCGCTTTCGGGTTCGAAGCTCGGGTCCTGCCAGCGCGCACCGGGACTTCGCCGTCCGACCCGGTCGGCGCGCGTCGCCCCATGCAATGCCAGCGCGCCCGGCGAATGATCCGGATGGGTGTGCGTGACGAGGATGCGCCGTATGCCCGGCGCGGCGGCGAGCATCGCGCGCAGGTGTCGCTCGCTCACCGGCCCCGGGTCGATGACGGTCCACTCGTCCGCCGTGCCAACCAGGTAGGTGTTGGTTCCGGGGCCGGTCATCGTGCCGGGGTTGGTGCAGGTGAGGCGCCAGACCTTCTCGGTGAGGCGCACCGGCTCCTCGGGACGGATCGGAGCGCTTTGCATGGATTCGCGGCCGCTCATGGCAATGGCGCCGGGCCGGCGCGTGTCTAGGCTTCTGTTTCCGGCAGGACAGGGTAGTCGGTATAGCCCGCCGGACCACCGCCGTAGAACAGCTCCGGCCGCGGGTCGTTCAGCGGCGCGCCGCTCCTGAAGCGCCCGACGAGGTCGGGATTGGCGATGAAGAGCTTGCCGAAGGCCACGGCGTCGGCTTCACCGCGATCGAGCAGATTCTGGGCGCTCGCGCGCGTCAGCTTCTCGTTGGCGATGTAAACGCCGCCGAAGGCGGCCTTCAGCTGCGGCCCGAGCCGTCCGCCTTCGGGATGCTCGCGCGCGAACAGGAAGGCGATCCTGCGCCGGGCGAGTTCCCGGACCACGTGGCCGAAGATCGCCTCGCGATCGGAATCCCCCATGGAATGGGCATCGCCCCGCGGCGCCAGATGCACACCGACCCGCCCGGGACCCCAGACCGCGATCGCCGCATCGGTCGCTTCGAGCAGCAGCCGGGCGCGGTTTTCCACCGAGCCACCGTAGTCGTCATCACGGCGATTGGAGCCGTCCTGCAGGAACTGGTCGAGCAGGTACCCATTGGCGCCGTGCAGCTCCACACCATCGAATCCGGCGCGCTCGGCATTTTCCGCTCCACGCGCGAAGGCGGCGATGATTCCGGGGATCTCCTCGCGCCCGAGCGCGCGGGGTGTGACATAAGG
This sequence comes from Gammaproteobacteria bacterium, assembly GCA_027317845.1. Classification (GTDB taxonomy): domain Bacteria; phylum Pseudomonadota; class Gammaproteobacteria; order Steroidobacterales; family Steroidobacteraceae; genus 13-2-20CM-66-19. Next base: position 7,775 of record DAHVQK010000145.1, on the reverse strand, counting down.
GGTCTTGGGTCTGACCAGGCTGACGTGGCCCTGCGGTGCGATGGCGCTCGGGGCCACCGGAAGCTCGCCGTCGAGAAACAGGGGGTGCGACACCCTGCCGACGTGCCACAGCTGCAGGAAGATCCGCCCCCCCGCCTCATGCACCGCGCCGGTCACCTCGCGCCAGCCCGCCACCTGCTCATCCGACCAGATGCCCGGGGTGTCCGCATAGCCAACGCCCATGGGGGTGACCACCGTGGCCTCCGAGATGATCAGGCCCGCCGAGGCTCGCTGACGGTAGTACTCGATCATCAGGCCGTTCGGCACGCGCCGACCCTCCGCCCGTGAGCGCGTCAGAGGCGCCATGACGATGCGGTTGGGGAGCGTGAGCTCGCCCATGGCGAGCGGATCGAACAGGGAAGGCATGGTGGTTTGCGGAAATTCCGAGGTGGAATTCCCCTATTGAACCACGGGGGGTCAGACGCCGCAAAATTCCTCGTGCAGCACGCCGAGCAGCCGCGTGACGAGGCCTGGAGTGAGGGAGTAGTACACCGTTTGCGACTGCCGCTCCGTGCGCACGACTGCGGCCTGCCGCAGCACCGCCAGATGCTGCGACAGGGCCGACTGGCTGAGCGGTACGCGCTCATTGAGCTGCCCCACCGAGAGAGGTCCGGGTACGAGATGGCACAGGATCATCAGCCGCTGTTCATTGGCGAGGGCGCGCAGAGCGCCCGCCGCCTGGGTGCAATGCGGCTGCATGTCGCGCGCGGCGCACCCGAGCGAGGTGGCGGAACGCGTTTCGCGCCGGCGGCTCATCGCCGGGGAGGACTTGCGATCTGTGATCACGGGCGAAGTTTACCGCACGCATCGCTAGATTAATAGTTGCTAAATTAGAATATACTAATATAATTGCCGGGTCGGGACGGCGCGCATCGTGCCGTCCGCAGCGCCGCACTGGAGGCCGCTATGTCAATCGATCGCGTTGTATTCGTCTTCGCCGGGATCGTGGTGCTCATCGGGACGGTGCTCGGCTGGTTGCTCAGTCCGTGGTGGCTGCTGCTGCCGCTTTTCGTGGGTGCGAACATGCTGCAGGCGGCATTCACCGGCTTCTGCCCGCTCGCGATGTTTCTGAAGCGGCTCGGCGTGAAGCCGGGCGCCGCGTTCTGAGTCGGACCACGCAAGGCAGGCGACACATGAGAGGGTCACGGTTCAGGCTGGCCGCCATTCTGGCGGCAGGGGTGCTCTCGGGATGCGGCGCACGGCATGCGCCGCCATCCCCCCGGGGCGAGGCGTCCCTCGCATCGGTGCTGGTCGAGCCCGAGCAGACCGCCGCGCAGCGGCGCTTCGATGGTGTCGTCCAGGCCGTCAATCGCGCGACGGTGACCGCTCAGACCTCCGGGCGTGTCGCATCCGTTTATCACGATGTGGATGATTTCGTGCCCGCTGGCGCGTTGCTCATGCGGCTTCGCTCCACTATCCAACGCGCCGATCTGACTCAGGCGCGGGCCGCGTTGCGCGCGGCCGAGGCCAGGGCCACGGAGGCGCAGACGCGCTACCGGCGCATTCGCGACATGTATGAGCGGCAGGTGGTGCCGAAGGCGGACTTCGACCGGGTGACCGCCGACCGAGATGCCGCGGTGGCCCAGCTGAATGCGGCTCGCGCCGCGGTGGTCAGCGCCGGCGAGGGCGTCGCCTACACCCAGATCCGGGCGCCCTATGCGGGTGTGATCGCCGAACGGCTGGTGCAGGCCGGCGAGGCGGTGGCCCCGGGAACGCCCTTGATGAAAGTGGCCTCGCTGAGGGATCTGCGTGTCGTGGTGAGCATTCCCCAGTCGATCGCCGCCCAGGTGCGCAAGGCGGACTCCGGTACGGTGTTTCTCGAGGGCCGGGCGATTCCCGCGATGCACGTGACCGTCTTCCCCGTGGCATCCTCGCTGTCCAACACGTTCACTGTCCGGCTCAGGCTGCCGAACGAGATCACCGGGCTTTATCCCGGCGAGATCGTGCAGGTGGCGTTCACCACCGGGCGAAGCGCCGCGCTGCTCGTGCCGGCACGGGCCGTCGTGCGCCGCAGCGAAGTCACGGCGGTCTACCTCGTCCAGCCCAACGGCAACGTGCTGATGCAGCAGGTGCGCCTGGGCGAGCGCCGCGGAGATCGCATCGAGGTGCTCTCGGGACTGGTGGCCGGCGACCGCGTCGCGCTCGAGCCCCTTGTGGCCATGCAGCGCCTCGAGCCCTTCCCCGGCGTGTCAGGGACGCCGCGATGAGCGCTGCGGCCGCGCGCGGTCGCCCCGGGTGCCCGACATGAGTGGGCAGCTCGGCTTCAGTGGCCGCCTCGCGAGCCGCTTCCTGCACAACCAGATCACCCCGCTGCTCGCGATCCTGGCGGTGGCCATGGGGCTGTTCGCCCTCGCCATCACCCCGCGCGAGGAAGATCCTCAGATCAAGGTCACATTCGCCAACGTATTCATTCCCTTCCCGGGCGCCTCCTCGAGCCAGGTGGAGCGCCAGGTGACCACGCCCATGGAGCAGGTGCTGGGGGAGATCCGCGGAGTCAAACACATCTATTCGGTGTCGCGCCCGGGGCTCGCGGTCATCACGGTGGAATACGAGGTGGGCCAGTCGCGCACCACGGCCATCGTGCGGCTGTACAACGCGATCTACTCGCATCGCGACCTGTGGCCCGCCAACTCGGGCATCCTGAGGCCGCTGGTGCGCCCGATGGGCATCGACGATGTCCCCATCCTGACGCTCACCCTGTGGACGAAGGACGGGCAGCGCGGCTCGTACCAGCTCGGAGAGGTCGCGCGCTCGATCGAGACGCAGCTGAAGCGGGTGCCCGGAACACGCCGGGTCGCGGTCATCGGAGCCCCGCAAAGCCTCGTGCGCGTGCGGCTCGATCCCGGCAAGCTCGCCGTCTACGGACTCGCCCCGGGCGATATCGCGCATTCACTCGAGGCGGCCAACCTGACACTTCAGGCCGGCTCGCTCATCGGCCTCGACCGGGTGGTCCCGGTCGAGGCCGGACAGTTTCTCGCCGGCCGGGAGGAGGTGGCGCATCTGGTGGTCGGCGTGCACGAGGGGCGGCCGGTGTACCTTGCCGATGTCGCGGACATCGCCTTCGCGCCCGACGCGCCGCAGTCGTACGTGTGGTTCGGCACAGGGCCGGGTGCCGCGACGCGCGACCTGACCAAGGTGAGCTACGCGCCGGCCGTCACCATCGAGATCGCCAAGAAGACCGGCACCAACGCCAGCACCATCGCCGATGAGGTGATCAAGCGGGTGCAGCAGCTGCGCGGAACCTACATCCCCGCGGGTGTGAACGTCACGGTCACGCGCGATTACGGGCATACGGCCGATGAGAAGGCGATGAAGCTCATCGAGAAGCTCATCTTTGCCACCGTGTCGGTCGTGCTGCTCGTCATTCTCACCATGGGCAGGCGCGAGGCGCTGGTGGTGGGCGCAGCGGTCGGAGTGACTCTGGCGGCGACGCTGTTCGCCTCCTGGGCCTGGGGCTTCACGATCAACAGGGTATCGCTGTTCGCGCTCATCTTCTCGATCGGCATCCTGGTGGACGATGCGATCGTCGTGGTCGAGAACATCCATCGGCACTTGCGCCTGGGCGGCGGCACGCTGAGCGACATCATTCCCGTGGCGGTCGATGAGGTCGGCGGACCGACCATTCTCGCCACCTTCACGGTGATCGCCGCGCTCCTGCCGATGGCCTTCGTCGGCGGTCTGATGGGGCCCTACATGAGTCCCATCCCGATCAACGCCAGCTCCGGCATGTTGATCTCGCTCGGCGTGGCGCTGATGTTCACCCCGTGGCTGTGCCGCAAGCTCCTCGCGCACAGCCACATACCGGCCACGGAGCGCGCCGCGGACCCGCCGCTGCTGCGGCTGTTTCAACGCCTGGTCGGGCCGTTTCTCGCCGGGCCCGCCGGCCGCAGGCGGCGCCACCGGCTCTATTGGGCGATCGTCGCGGCGATCGTGGTCGCGGTGGGCCTCGTAGTGACCAAGACCGTGGTCATGAAGATGCTGCCCTTCGACAACAAATCGGAATTCGAGGTGGTGGTGGAGATGCCGGTCGGCACCACGGTCGAAACGACCGCCCGCGTGCTCGATGCGCTCGCTCAGGTCATCGCGCGCGTGCCGGAGGTGACCGACTATCAGGTGTACGCCGGGACCCATGCGCCGGTGAACTTCAACGGCCTGGTGCGCCAGTACTACCTGCGCCAGAGCCCGCGGTACGGCGAGATCGCCGTGGAACTGATCCCCAAGGACGAGCGTCATCGCCAGAGCCACGCCATCGCGCTCGCGGTGCGGCCCGCGCTCGCGGCGGTGGCCCGCAGGTTCGGCGCCTCATTGCAGGTGGTCGAGGTGCCGCCCGGGCCGCCGGTGCTCGCGCCCATCGTCGCGGAGATCTTCGGGCCGAGCTATGCCATGCAGCGGCGGCTCGCGCTGCGCATCCGCAAGGTGTTCGACACGACGCCCGACATCGTCGACACGGATGACAGCGTCGATGCGCGCTCGAGAAGGCTGGTGATCGATGTCGAGCGGCAGAAGGCTTCGCTCCTCGGTGTCTCGCAGGCGCAGATCACCCGCACGCTCGCCATGGCGCTCTCGGGCTTCGATGCGACTTACGTGCACATCGGCCGCGAGCGCGAGCTGATCCCGGTGAGGCTCGAGCTCTCTCCGGCCGACCAGGCGCGGATGAGGCGAGTGCTGGCGCTGCGTGTGCGGGCCGCGGATGGGGCGCTGGTGCCGCTGTCTGAGCTGGTGCGCGTGCGCAAGAGCGTGTGGGACGGAGCGATCTATCACAAGGATCTCATGCCGGTGACCTATGTCACGGGGGACATGGCCGGACCGCTCGACAGTCCGCTCTATGGCATGTTCGACATCTCCGCGAGGCTGCGCCGGCTCACCGTCGCCGGGCAGCCGCTCGCGCAGCGATTCATCAGTCCGCCGTCCAATCCGAACCGTTTCGCGCTCAAATGGAGCGGGGAATGGCAGATCACCTACGAGACCTTCCGCGACATGGGAATTGCCTACTCGGTGGGTCTGGCGCTGATCTACCTGCTGATCGTGGCGCAGTTCGGTTCCTACATGGTGCCGCTCATCATCATGGCGCCGATTCCGCTCACCATCATCGGCGTCATGCCCGGGCATGCGCTGCTCGGGGATCAGTTCACGGCCACCTCGATGATCGGCATGATCGCTCTTGCGGGCATCATCGTGCGCAATTCCATCCTGCTGGTCGATTTCATCGACGGGGCGGTGCGCGCCGGCTTTCCCATCGAGGAGGCGGTGGTGCGCGCCGGAGCGATCCGCGCCAAGCCGATCGCGCTGACGGCGGTGGCGGCCATGCTCGGCGCCATGTTCATCCTTCCCGACCCGATCTTCAACGGACTCGCGGTGTCGCTCCTGTTCGGCATCTTCGTCTCGACGCTGCTGACATTGGTCGTGATCCCGGTCCTGTATTACGCCTACCTGAAGCGGAAAGAAGCGCGCGCGCTGCGTGCTCGAGGCGCAGGCTCATGAGTGACGGCCGCGTCATCCCGGTTCCCATCCACGTCACTTGCACGCGAGATCGTCTCTCCTGGGGGTTGCCATGGCACATGTCGCCATCATTGGTGCGGGCCTGGGCGGAGTGCCGTGCGCCTACGAGATGCGCAAGCGTCTCGGCAAGGCGCACCGCGTCACGCTCATCGGATCCTCGCCATACTTCGAATTCACTCCGTCCAATCCCTGGGTGGCGGTGGGCTGGCGGAACGTGGCCAAGACCCGCATCGCGCTGCGCGAGCCGCTCGCGGCCAAGGGAGTCGACTGGATCGAGCACCCGGTCGTGTCGATCGATGCCGAGCGGCGCACGCTCACGCTCGCGGCCGGCGGGCCTCTCGATTACGACTATCTGGTGATCGCGACCGGACCGAAGCTCGCCTTCGAGGAGGTGCCGGGCCTCGGGCCGGATGGGCATACCGAATCGGTGTGCACCCAGGAGCACGCCGTGCGCGCCTGGGAGAGATACCAGCTGTTCCTCGAGCGGCCGGGGCCGGTCGTGATCGGGGCGGCGCAGGGGGCGAGTTGTTTCGGACCGGCGTATGAGTTCGCGATGCTCGTCGATGCGGATCTTCGCAAGCGCAAGATCCGCGACCGCGTGCCGATGACCTTCGTCACGAGCGAGCCGTATATCGGGCACATGGGCCTCGGCGGTGTGGGCGACAGCAAGGGTCTGATGGAATCCGAGCTGCGCCAGCGCCACATCAAGTGGATCACCAACGCCAAGGTGAGCGCCGTCGGCGAGGACTCCATGACGGTGCTCGAGCATGACGAGGACGGCAAGCCTCGAAAGGAGCATCAGGTCGCCTTCCGTTTCGCGATGGTGCTGCCGGCGTTCAGGGGCGTGGATGCGGTGGCCGCCGTTGCCGGGCTGTGCAACGCGCGTGGCTTCGTGCTCATCGACGAACACCAACGATCCACGAAGTACCCCAACATATTCTCGGCAGGTGTGTGCGTGGCCATCCCTCCCGTGGAGGCCACCCCGGTGCCGACCGGGGCGCCCAAGACCGGCTACATGATCGAGTCGATGGTGACGGCAATCTGCGCGAACGTCGCCGCGGAGATCGGCGGGCGGGCGGCGAGTGCGCGCGCGACCTGGAATGCCATATGCCTCGCCGACTTCGGCGACACCGGAGCGGCGTTCGTGGCGCTGCCGGAGATTTCGCCGCGCAATGTCACCTGGGCGAAGGTCGGCAGGTGGGTGCATCTCGGCAAGATCGCGTTCGAGAAGTACTTCCTGCGCAAGGTCCGCACCGGATCGACGACGCCCATATACGAGAAATACGTGCTCAAACTCCTTGGCATCGTTTCACTCAAGGGCACCAGGCCATGAGATCATCGCGTGCGCGCGGCGTCATCGCGGCGCTGGTGCTGGCGGTCGCGGCGAGGCCCGCGCTTTCCGAGACACTGCAACAGGCGTGGCGGCTGGCCATTGCGCGCAATCAGAGCTTGGCGGCGGCCGCGGCGCAGGTGCAGAGCGCTCGCTACCGGGAGCGCGCGGCGCGCGATGCACGCTGGCCGAGCGTGAGCGCCAATGTCGGCTACACCCATCTCGGCCAGGCGCCGGAGCTCGATGTGGTGACGCCCGCGCTGTCGTTCCGTTCGGGTCCCATCTTCCGCAACAATCAGTATGTCAGCGGCACGGTGCAGATGAGGATCCCGATCTACAGCGGCGGGGCGATTACCGCGGGGATCAATGCCGCAAAGGCCGGAGTCTCGGCCGCCTCCGCGGACGAGCGGGCCACGCTCGCGGACCTGAAGCTGGCGGTGGCGCAGGCCTATGTCGGAGTGCTGCGGGCCCGGAGCGGGCTCAAGGTGGCCGACTCGGCCGTCACGAGCCTGCGCGCGCACCTGCGGGACGTGAGGGCCAAGTTTCACCGTCAGCTGGTGGCCAAAAGCGATCTGCTCGCCGCCGAGGTCGCCTTGGCCAATGCCGAGGAGGGTCGGGTGAGCGCCGCGAACGCGGTGGACATCGCGCAGGCCGAGTACAACCGCCTGATCGGAGAGCCGCTCGAGCGAGTGCCGCGGCTCGCACGGGCGCTTCCGGCCTTCGCGGTCGATGATCTGCCGCTCACCTCGCTCGTGCGGCGGGCGCTCGCCTCGCGCAGCGAACTCACCGCGCTCGCCTCCGAGGCCGGCTCGCTTGCCGCTCGGGCCCGCGCCGAGACCGCGAAACGACTGCCGCAGCTGGCCGCGGTAGGCGGGGTCACCCACTTCGACAACCAGATCCTCAATCG
>DAHVQK010000003.1 GCA_027317845.1 Gammaproteobacteria bacterium | reverse complement strand
GTACTGGACTTTCGTCATCCTCAACCGGTCCGAATCGCGATAGGAGGGCTGGGACCGACTCTGGTCATTCTGGTGCCAGAGCTGGAGATGGTGAGAAACCACCAGGAGAGTTCAGGTGGCGCCCAATGTGTCAGGAGTAAGAATCACAAGACGGCACCCTGCACACATCGCCGCTCTGCGGTCGATGCGTGAGGGTGCATTACGTTCGGCGGCCTGCGGCCTTCTCACGTTTGTGGATGTTCGGCGCTTCGCTTCTCACATCTAGGCCCGGCCGGCGGAGAAGAGAGGACGAGCCACGAGGAGGAAGCGATGCTCAAATCCCCCACACCCCGCCGTGCGGTGTTAAACATCCATGTCGCGGCCAGCGAACGCAAAGCGGTGCTCGACCAAGCTCGTGCGGGCGGGCTGACCGTCTCGAGCTATTGCCGCTCGCTCATTCTGGGGAGGGTGGTGACGTCTCGGACCGATTTGGCGACCGTCAACGAGCTACGCCGGCTCGGAGGGCTACTGAAGCTCGTCCACACAGAGTCCAGGGGGGCTTACAGCGCCTCGACTGCGGCTGCGCTCGCCGACGTGCGCCGGGCAATCGCTCGCATCGCGGCAGGGGACGAGAAATGATCGGCAAGAAAATCCCTGCGCGCGGGACTGGTGGCAAGGTCGCGCGCATCGGCGACTTGATCGCCTACGTCACCGACCCTGGCGTCGGGCGCTCCGACCCAGACCGGCCCGAAGAACTGAGCCCGGAGAAGTGCGTCTACTCCGGGGCGGTAGGTTTCATCTCCACCGATCCCGGCGGGTGGCGGGCGGAAATGGCCGCGCTGGCACTCGCTGCCCCGCAGAGTGCCGACCCTGTCTGTCACTACGTCATTTCATGGGCCGAGGGCGAACACCCGAGCTGCGGGCAGGTGGACGAGATGGTCCACATCGTGCTCGAGGAGCTCGGTCTGCGCGATCACCAGACCATATATGCCCTGCACAGGGACACCAACAATGACCATGTGCACTTGGTGGTGAATCGCGTCCATCCCGAAACCGAGCGTGTAATCCGAGCCGGCGGAGGGTGGGACCGACGGGCGCTCCTGCAGTCGGTTTCGCGAATCGAAATAGCACAGGGATGGCAACAGGTGGCAACACCCGCTGCCGAACGCGAGGCGGCCGAGGCTGATCGCCGCGGCAAGACGAGCCGGGAGGAACGGCGGCGGGAGCGCGCTCAGGAGCGGCCGCGCGGCAGTGACCGTGCTAGGGATGGCGCTCACCGGCACGGCGAGCGGTCGGCGGTGGAGATCGCGCGCGAGCGCGCCGGGGAGCTGTTCGACCCCGCGATCGGGGCGCGGACATGGGCCGAACTGCATGCCGCGCTCGCCGCCCGCGGACTGCGGTATGAGCGCAAGGGCAGTGGCGCGCTGCTCTACGTGGGCGAGACCCCGGTGAAGGCCAGTGACGTATCGAGGGACGCGAGCTTTGCCAAACTCACGAAGCACCTCGGACCGTATCAGCCCGCGACCCTCGAACAGGCCGAGCAGGCCCGCGCGCACGCGCCCGGGCCCGAACCGACGGAGCGGGCAGCAGAATCGGCGGACCGCTCGAACTGGAACGAGTATCAGCGTGCCCGCCGCGAGCGGCAAGCCGAGGGGCGCGCGGATCGTGCAGCCCTCACCGCCCGGCACCGGCAGGAGCGCGCAGCGCTCCAGTCCGCGCAGAGAGAGCGGCGGCGCGCAGCCACCGCCGGCAACTGGCGGGGGCGCGGCGCGGAACTCAATGCGATCCGTAGCCAGCTCGCCGCTCAGGATGCCCGCGAGCGCCTCGATCTGCGCGATCGGCAGGCTCGTCAGCGGGCCGCGCGGGCGAAGAAATCCGCCAAGAGTTACGAGGACTGGTTGCGCCAACAGGGGCGCGGCCAGCAGGCCGACGCCTACGCGCGGTGGATTGCCCCACGGCTCGTCGGCGAAGACCAGCCCGCCGTCCCGCGAGACATCCGGGCATTTTCGAGCCACGCGGTGGGCAGCAGCGTGGAATATCGGCGCAACGCGGACCGGCGCCTCGCGTTCATCGACGCCGGCCGCACCATAGACATGACATCGAGCCGAGAGGACGACGCGATGATCGGGGCGTTGCAACTCGCGCAGGCAAAGTGGGGTCGCGTGCAGATTTCCGGGTCGAGCGAGTTTCGTGAACGCGCCGCGCGAGCGGCGGCACGGGAAGGCATCCGAGTGGTCGATGCCGATCTCGCCGACATCGTGGCGGACGAGCAGGCGCGCATGCGCCGGGGAGAGCCGCCGCAGGGACGGCAGGCCGCGGAGCGAGACCGCCGAACTCGGGAGCTTGCGCAGGCGCAGCGCCTCACTCAGCTGCTCATCCGCGACATGGTGGGCAGCGGGGACTATGCGTGTTCGGACGGCGAGTGGGTCCGGGCCTGCTCAGATGATCTGGAAACGGTCCGGGCCGAGTGCCGCTCGTGGGCCGAGGCGGCGCTCGAGGCGGGATGGACCGTCCCACTCGAGACGCTATCCATCGCCGGCCTGGATGGTTCTGCCGCGCCGTCGGAGCAACGCACCAGCGAGGACCTCGGACGATGAGCGCACGGGAGGACCGCGAGGCTAATGCGGCCGTCGAGGCGCTTCACGCAATTTCCTGGTGCCTCCGCCACCTTGCTTGCGGATGGTCCCTCGACCCCCGCGAGCGGGCCGCGGCCATCGAACTCCTCGCGGGCGGGATTCCCGGCGCGGACGGCGCAGATCTCGAGGCGGCGACAAAGATCCTGGCGTCCTCCCGCCGCCTCGGCCGCCGGCAGCGGGATCGGGCCGCAGAACTGTCCGTGCGACTGGCGGAGCAGGCCGCCGACCTTCCCGAGGCAAACCAATAGCCCTTTTGCCACTGTCGCGCCGCTCCCGAGCGAACCCGCGCCCCCAGGCTGACGCTGAGCTAGAATTCCGCATTAGAATCCGGATCCCAGGGGCCGGAGAGCCCAGGTATCGGGCAGAACTACCGAAAGGAAGGGGACATCATGCTGATCCTGACCAGGCGCGTGGCTGAGACCGTCATGATCGGGGATGACGTCAAAATCACGGTACTCGGCGTCAAAGGCAACCAAGTGCGCGTCGGCATCGAGGCGCCGTGCCATGTCCCCGTGCACCGGGAAGAAATCTATGAGCGGATCAAGCACGAGCACAGGACGTCAGCCCCCAATGCCGAGAACGAATGATCTTCGGGACGCTAGACCGCGAAGGCGGTCGACGGGCCCGCGAGACCTGAGCCACCAGCATTCAGAGTCGCTTGCGCGCCCGACGCAATTTAGCAAGTGCCCGACACAGCAGGTGAATAATTGAACGCCGTCGAGATAGAACAGGCAATTACTGACCTTGCGGAGCAGCCGTTCGACCGCACGAACTTTCCGTACTCCTTCCTCGAAGCCTTCGGCAACAAAGAAACAACGATCAAGAAGCTGCGCGCCGGCGCCTCCAATAAATCCGACATC
>DAHVQK010000121.1 GCA_027317845.1 Gammaproteobacteria bacterium | reverse complement strand
GGGCGTCACGCTGCAGAGCCGCAAGATGGGCATGCACGAGTGGTCGTATCCGAACGACTACGCGCCGCTCGAGCGGCGGCTGATGCCCCACGTGTCGCTCAAGGATCGCTTCAAGAAACTCAACATCGAGGTCGAGCTCGGCTTCTCGGCCGAGCAGGTGGCGCAGGAGGTGCAGCGCTGCCTCAACTGCGACGTGCAGACCGTCTTCAGCGCCAAGCTGTGCATCGAGTGTGACGCTTGCATCGACATCTGTCCGGTCGACTGCCTCACCATCACCCCGAACGCGCCGGAGGCGCAGCTGCGCACGCAGCTCAAGGCCCCGGCGAAGAATCTGTCCCAACCGCTGTATGTGTCGGCGCCTCTGCCGCAGACCCGGCGGGTGATGGTCAAGGATGAAGATCTGTGCGTGCACTGTGGTCTGTGCGCCGAGCGCTGTCCGACCGCGGCGTGGGACATGCAGAAGTCTCACGTGCACTGGCCGCACGCCGAGGATGAGGCCCGGGCGCTCGAGCAGCGCAAACCGAAGATCGCATAGGCCGCGTTCCCGGCCGACTGCGCCGCATTTTTTGTGATGTGCCCGGATGTCAACAATGACAACACGCCGCGTTAACGACTTCACCATCAAGATCGCCACGGTCAACGGCACCGGCTCGGCGAGCGCCAACACGCTGCTCATGAAGTCCATCTTCCGCAGCGGCGTACCGGTGATGGGCAAGAACTTCTTTCCGTCCAACATCCAGGGGCTGCCCACCTGGTACGAGATCCGCGTGTCCCGCGATGGCCACGTGGCGCGCTCGGGACGGGTGGATCTCATGGTGGCGCTGAACCCGGAAACCTACGCCCGCGACGTGAAGGAAGTGGCCTCCGGCGGCTTCCTGGTCTACGACTCCACGTGGCCGCGCCCGGCGCTGCTGTCCCGCTCGGACATCACGGTCCTCGGCGTGCCGCTCGCACAGATGTGCAACGAGCGCTTCAGCGGCGTGCGCACCCGCATCCTGATGAAGAACATCTGCTACGCGGGCGTGCTGGCGGCGCTGCTGTCGCTCGATCTCGAGCGCATCCGCGGCCTGCTCGGCGAGACCTACGCCAAGAAGCCGCAGCTCGTCGAGAGCAACATGCAGGCCATCCAGCTCGGCTACGAATATGCGCGGCAACACTTCGAGTGTCCGCTGCCGCTCTCGGTCGAGCCCATGGACCGCACCGCCGGCCACATCATGATCGACGGCAACACGGCGGCGGCGCTCGGCTGCGTGTACGCCGGCGCGACGGTGGCCGCGTGGTACCCGATCACGCCCTCGACATCGCTGATGGATGCCTTCAAGAGTTTCTGCGACCGGTTGCGCGTGGATCCCGAGACCGGCCTCAGGCGCTTCGCCTTCATCCAGGCGGAGGATGAGCTGGCCGCCATCGGCATGGTGCTCGGCGCATCGTGGAATGGCGCGCGCTCCTTCACCGCGACCTCCGGCCCGGGCATCTCGCTCATGAACGAGTTCCTGGGGCTCGCCTACTACGCCGAGGTGCCGGCGGTGGTGTTCGACATCCAGCGTGTCGGCCCCTCGACGGGCATGCCGACGCGCACGCAACAGGGCGACCTGATGGCCTGCGCCTACGCCTCGCACGGTGACACCCGCCATGTCTGCCTCTATCCGGCCAACCCGGAGGAGTGTTTCTACATGGCGCGCGAGGCCTTCGATCTGGCCGAGCGGCTGCAGACTCCGGTCATGGTGCTCTCCGATCTGGACATCGGCATGAACGACTGGATGTGCCCGGACCTCAAGTGGGACGACGCCTATCGACCCGACCGGGGCAAGGTGCTCGGCCTCGAGGAGATCCGCAAGCTCGAGAAATTCCATCGTTATCTCGACAAGGACGGCGATGGCATTCCGTGGCGCACCCTTCCCGGGGTGCATCCCAAGGCCGCCTACTTCACGCGCGGCTCCGGGCACACCCAGTTCGGCGCCTACACCGAGGACTCGGCGGACTACCAGGTGGTGCTCGATCGCCTCCTCAGGAAGTGGGATACCGCCAAGGAGCGGGTGCCGCGCCCGATCATCGATGGCGCGGGGAGCGAGCTCGGCATCGTCTCCCTCGGCAGCAGCGACAGCGCGATCCGCGAGTCGCTTGCCGTCTTGCGCGGCCGCGGCGTCGCGATCGATTACCTGCGCGTGCGCGCCTTCCCGTTCGGCGCGGAGGTCGAGCGCTTCCTCGCCGCACACCGTCTGTCGTTCGTGGTCGAGCAGAACCGTGACGCTCAACTGCGCTCGCTCCTGACGCTGGAGACCGCGGTGGAGAAGGCGAAGCTGCGTTCGTTGTTGCATTACAGCGGGTTGCCGGTGAGCTCCAGCTTCATCGTCGAGGGGGTGCTCGCCGAGATCGCCTCCTCCGCGGCGCATCCGCAAGACATCGCGCACGCGTGAGCAGGGAATCCTGACATGACATTCATCACCAAACCCAAGGTCGCCCATCCCTCGCTGCCACGCAACGCGCTCGGCTTCACGCGGCGCGATTACGAGGGGGCGCTCTCGACGCTGTGCGCCGGGTGCGGCCACGATTCGATCACCGCGGCCATCGTGGAAGCCTGCTGGGGCCTGTCGCTCGAGCCGCAGAACCTGGTGAAGCTGTCCGGCATCGGCTGCTCATCGAAGACCACCGCATACTTCGTGAGCGGTGGCCATGGCTTCAACTCCGTGCACGGCCGCATGCCATCGATCGCGACCGGCGCCAACGCCGCCAACCGCCGGCTGAGCTACATCGGCGTCTCCGGAGATGGCGACACGCTGTCGATCGGGCTCGGGCAGTTCTGCCACGCCATCCGCCGCAATCTCGACATGCTGTACATCATCGAGAACAACGGGGTGTATGGCCTCACCAAGGGACAGTTTTCCGCCTCGGCGGACGTCGGCTCGAAGGCGAAGAAGGGCGAGACCAATCTGCAGCCGCCCATCGATCCGGTGTTGCTCGCGCTCGATCTCGGCGCCACCTTCGTGGCGCGCAGCTTCTCCGGCGACAAGCGCCAGCTGGTGCCCCTCATCGAGGCCGGGCTGAGGCACCGCGGCTTCGCGCTGATCGATGTGCTCTCCCCCTGCGTGACCTTCAACGATCACGAGGGGTCCACCAAGAGCTATGCCTACACCCGGGAGCATTACGAGCCGGCGGTGCTGGCGGATTTCGTGCCGCGGGAGCGGGAGATCACGGCCGACTATGGGGCCGGAGAGGCGAGTGAGGTGACCTTGCACGATGGCAGCCGTATCGTGCTGCGCAAGCTCGACGCCGATTATGACCCGGCGGATCGCCAGGCCGCGGCGGCCAAGGTGCAGGAGCGGATGAGTTCGGGCGAGTACCTGACCGGCCTCATCTACCTGGACGCGAGCGGCGAGCGGCCGGAGTTCCACCAGGTCAATCGGACCCCGGAGATTGCCCTGAACAGCCTGCCGTACGAGGCGCTCACACCCGGGGCGAAGGCGCTGGAGAAGATCCTGGCCCGGTACCGATGACCGGCCGGGAGTCCGCCCGGTAGGGGGATGTCGCAAGGCGCAGGCGCTTGTATACGGCCGCCAAACTGGGTTATCTTGACCGCCGGTCTGTGACCTTTCCCTTTCCTGCCGCCCGCTCGGCTGCCGAGCCGGCTTACGGAGAAAAGCCGAATCGTTCCCGACCAGGTGGCAGTGTTCCTGCCGGTAATTGTTCGGAAGCCGTACCTGTACGCACAACACGATCAAGCGTGCGGAGTCGGCGTGTTCCGTTTCTGGAGTTTGATTGCATGACGAAGATTTACGTCGGAAACCTCCCGTTTTCGGCCAGTGAGAGTGAAGTCCGCGAGCTGTTCGCGCAGCACGGCACCGTGGAATCCGTAAGCATGATCACCGACCGCGAGACCGGTCGTCCGCGCGGCTTCGGCTTCGTGGAAATGGCGCGCGCGGATGCGACCCGCGCCATTCAGAACCTCAATGGCAGGGAGCTCGGCGGGCGCCCCCTGCGGGTCAACGAGGCTCAGGAGCGTACCGGCGGCGGTGGCCGCGGCGGCGCCCCGAAGCGCTGGTAAGCCTTTTCGGCTGTGGCGGCCGGCTCCGGGGTGACCCAGGGCCGGCCCTCTTCATTTCTGCCGAGTCGTTTTGGGCGCCCGGGCGATGCGCTCTGGTACACTGCGCGCCCCTTTATCAGCACCGACATAGGAGCATTCGATGGGCAAGGGTGACATGCGAACCCGCCGAGGCAAGATCTACCGCGGTTCCTTCGGCAAGACCCGGGCAAAAGATCCCGCGAAGAAGGCCAAGACATCCAAGGCCGCCAAGAAGTAGAGGCGCGGCCGACGCAATGCCTGAGTTTCCGCATCCCCACTTCAACTGGCGTCCCCATCCCTGGCACGGTCTCGATCCGGGGCCGCAGTGCCCCGAGGTGGTGACCGCTTATATCGAGATCACCCCGTTCGACCTCATCAAGTACGAGGTCGACAAGACCACAGGGTATCTTCGCGTGGATCGGCCGCAGCGCACCTCTTCACAGCCGCCGACGCTGTACGGCTTCATCCCACAGACCTACTGCGGCGAGCGGGTTCGGCGTCTGGCGGCGGGTTGCGAGCGGGGCGACGGCGACCCGTTGGATATCTGCGTGATCAGCGAGCGGCCGATTACCCATTCGGAAATCCTGCTGCGCGCCCGCATCCTCGGGGGTCTGAAGATCGTCGACCGGGGCGAGGCCGATGACAAGATCGTCGCAGTGCTCGAAGGCGACTATGTATGGGGCAATGCACGCGAGCTCAGCGAGCTGCCGGGAACTCTGGTCGAGCGTCTGGAGCACTACTTCACGACGTACAAGCTGGTGCCGGGTGAGCCGCAGGGGATCAAGCTGGCCGGCCGCTACGGCCATGCGGAGGCGGCGGAAGTGATCCGCGCCGCGATCGAGGACTATCGCGAGTACTTCGGCGCGATCCAGGCCTAGGCGGCCGGGGACTCTTTAGGCTCGATCCACACCGCGCGGGCACTGGCGCAGAGTTCCCGGTCCTCGTCGAAGACCGCCGTGCCGGCCGTGTACTTGCGGCCATCGGACTCGATCCGCCAGCCGGCAACGGTGCAGCGCTCGCCGACATGCACCAGGCGGTTGACGTGAACGGTGATCTCTCCGAGCAGCATCATGCGGTCATCGAGGCTCACGGCGTAGAAGCCCGGGCAGTCGAGGGCAGCCGACATGAACTCCGGTCGCACCTTGCCGTCACCCTGATCGAGCGAGGAGTCCGGCACCCAAGGCGCGGCGACCAGATCGCGTTCCGGAATGAGGCCGGCAAAGATCCGCATGCCATCGCCGCGCGGGCGAGCGGTGCCGCAGACGAAGCAGGTGGGGAAGCGGTGATGCGCGAAGCCGGCGTAGCGCCGTGATGCCTCGACCGCCTCGAAATACGCTGGGGGCTTGCGCAACTCGAGCTCGAGGGTGGCGGGCCGGGCTTCCGCGATCCGCTCATTCCCGAGCGTGATCGCCAACTCGCCGCTCTCGAGGTCGTTCACGGCCAGGGGCATGTCGAGGGGGGGCGGGCGAATCAATCGAACCGTCACCGTGTGAGCCGCGTGGGTGGCGACACAGCCGGCGAAGTAGCCGCCATTGGCGGACCGTGCCGGCCCGCAGAAGCGGTGGGCAATGGTGAGGGTTGCCATGGTGCGCTCCGACCTGGACGCGGCACCATAGCACAGGCGCAGCGTGGGATCAGGCTCGCTCGAGCGCGAGAAAGCATGCATCGAAGCGAGCGTAGGGCTCGCGCCCCTCACCCCCGGGGGCCGCGGCGAGCAGGCGAAAGGCCTCCGCATTGGGCATTTCGCGGCCGAGCCGCCGGCTCTCCTCGCTCACCCGGCGCACCGCGCCGGCGCGCCAGCCGTAACGCTCGAAGAACGCGGCGCCCCCGGGGGGGGCGAAGCGCATCTGCACGCCGCCGCTCGCAAAGGATGTGAATGCGGTCCGGCGGAGCCAGTCCAACAGCTCCGGCGTCAGGACGTCGGTAATCCACCGGCCGAAATGGGGCGGGGCGCTCAAATCCTCGGTGAGCGCCACCGCTTCGTCCTGAGAGAGGTACACGAGCAGCCCTTCGGTGATCACGAGCACGGCGCCGCTCTCGCGATCGACCCGATCGAACAGGCTCCGGCGATCGTCGTGGCGGGTGAGATCCACAGGAACGCGCTCGAGAGCGCATCGAGGCCGCGCGTCGGCGAGCTTGTCCGCCTTGTATGCCAGGATGTCGGGGAAATCGACTTCGATCCAACGGAGTGCCTGAGGCAGAGGCAGGCGATACGGGCGGGTGTCGAACCCCGCGGCCAGATTGAGCACGGTGTCCGCACCTTCGCGAATGGCGCGCAGGATCATCTCATCGAACACCGCCGTCCTCGTGATGACCGACCACGCGCCGCTTGCGCCCTGTTCCTGGCTCTTTGCAATCGCCTCGCCGCGCGCGCCCGCCAACCGCTCGGCGTAGGGATCGCGAAACAGCGCGTCATCCCGCCTCGACTCCCTTGCGCGATAGACCGCAACCCATAGCGCGGTGTCCGACACATGCGAGATGTTGGGGTCGGGGGTATCCTGTGGACACACGGGCATGTCTGCTGTCGCTCCGGACCTACCGCTCGGCATTCCTCAGGCCGCGCAGCCACGCGGCGGGATCCGCGCCCCGCTCGAGCGTCTCCACCAGTGCCGATCCGATCACCACGCCATCGACGTGCCCGCGCAGCCGCTCGAGCTGCTCCCGGCCCCGGATGCCGAAGCCGGCGCACACCGGAACCGGCGACAGGGCGCGCACAGCATCCAGGTATTGCGTGACCTCCTGCGGCACCGCGACGTGTTTGCCCGTGGTGCCGGTCATCGTGACCGCATACACGAAGCCCTGGCTGTCCGCGCAAATCCGCCGCAGGCGCTCCGGCTGGGTGACGGGTGTGACCATCCGCACCAGCGCGAGACCCCGCGCGGCGAATGCCGCGCGCATCGGCTCGCCTTCATCGAATGGCAGGTCCGGCACGATGAACCCCCCCACGCCGGCGCGCCGGGCCGTCTCCGCCAGGCGGTCGGCGCCGAAGGCGAGCAGCGGATTGAGGTAGCTCATGAGCAGCAGTGGGGCCCTGGGCCGGGGTGTCATGCGCTCGAGCTCGCCGAGGATCCAACCCAGGCTCACGCCCTGGGAGAGCGCAACACGGCTCGAGCGCTGGATGGTCACCCCGTCGGCCATCGGGTCGCTGAACGGTACGCCGATCTCCACGACGTCCGCACCCTCAGCGACCTGCCGCAAATCCTCGAGGAAGCGCTCGCGGCTCGGGAAACCGGCGGTCAGGTAGGCGACGAGGGCGGGTTCACCCCGGGCATTGGCCGCGCGGATGGCGGCGGTAATCGACTCGTGAGCGTTCATTGGTCGCCTTTCAACAGGGTCCGCTGGAGGGTCGGCATGTCCTTGTCGCCGCGGCCGGAGAGGCAGACCACCACGGTGCCGCCGGGATGCCTCTCGGCCCAGCGCTTCGCGCCGGCGAGCGCGTGGGCGCTCTCGAGCGCCGGCAGAATGCCTTCGGTTTCACACAAGGTCCGCACGGCATCCAATGCCTCCTGGTCGCCGGCGCTCTCGTAGCGCACCCGGCCGATATGGGCGAGGAAGGCGTGCTCGGGGCCGACGCCGGAATAATCGAGGCCTGCCGACACCGACTGGGTCTCCTGGACCTGGCCGTCCGCATCCTGCAGCAGCAGCGAGTAGGTGCCGTGCAACACCCCGGGGCGGCCGTGGGAAATCGTTGCCGCGTTGTCCCCGAGCGCCGGACCCTTGCCACCGGCCTCCACGCCGATGATCTCAACGTCCCGGTCCGGCACGAACGCATGAAACATGCCGATGGAGTTCGATCCGCCGCCCACGCAGGCGATCACCGCCTCCGGCAGCGCCCCGGTCTTCTCCCGGATCTGCGCCCTCGCCTCGCGGCCGATGACCGCCTGCAGCTCGCGCACGAGGTAGGGGTAGGGATGGGGTCCCACGGCGGAGCCGAGCAGGTAGTAGGTCTCGAGCGGATCCGACACCCAATCCCGTAGCGCCTCGTCGATGGCCGCGCGCAGCGTGGCGTCGCCGCCCGTCACGGGGACCACGGTGGCCCCGAGCAGGCGCATCCGACCCACGTTGGGAGCCTGACGCTCCATGTCGACCGCACCCATGTAGACGGTGCACGGCAGACCGAGGCGCGCGCAGGCTGCCGCGCTCGCCACGCCGTGCTGGCCGGCGCCCGTCTCCGCCACGATGCGCCGGGCGCCCAGGCGCCTGGCGAGCAGGGCCTGCCCCAGGGCGTTGTTGATCTTGTGCGCGCCGGTGTGCGCGAGGTCTTCGCGCTTCAGCCAGATCTTCGCGCCCCAGCGTCCCGACAGCCGCCCGGCGAAGGTGAGCGCCGTCGGCCGGCCCACCCAGCTCGAGAGCTCCGCAGCGAGTTCCTGTTGGAAAGAGGGCGCGCGCAGGTGCTCGCGCACGCCTTCCTCCAGCCGGTCGAGCGCCGGGATGAGTGTCTCGGGGACGTAGCGCCCGCCGAAAGGCCCGAAGCGCCCGCGCGCATCGGGGATCCGGCCGGCGATCAGCTCGGCCAGCGCGTCCGCGTGTTCAGTACTTGAGCTCAAAGTCGCGACTCCTCGAAAGTTCTCTCCGCGGCGCGCGCCGCGGCCACGAAGCGTGCGATCGCGGCGGGGTCCTTCACTCCCCGGATCGCCTCCACACCGCTCGATACATCGACGCCGAACGGACGGACCGACTCGATCGCCGCGGCCACGTTCTGCGGATCGAGGCCGCCGGCCAGCACCAGTTGCGTGCGTCGCGCGATCCCGCGGGCGGTGGTCCAATCGCACAGCCGGCCGGTGCCGCTGACGGCGCCCTCAAACAACAGTCTACTGGGCAGCGCCCGGGCAACATCCGAATTGCGCAGCACCGGCAGCCGCTCGAGCGACTCCGGGATGCGTCGCTGCGCGAGATCGCCCGCGTCCGTCTGCAGCACATCCGGATGGAATCCTTCCACTATCTCGTCCAGCTCGCGTTGGCCGGGATGGCGGGCGACCGCCACGCAGAGCACCTTTCCACGCGCGGGCGCCGCAAGCCGCCTCGCCTGCTGCGGGCTCACGCGTCGGGGCGAATCCGCAAACACGAACCCGATCGCCTCGACGCCGGCGTCGAGTGCCGCCGCAACGGCATCCGGGGTCGTCATGCCGCAGATCTTGATCCACATCAGGCGCATTCCCCGCCGCTGCGTGCGGATCGCGCGGCGCGCAGCATCGCCTGGGCCAGCGCGGTGGGGTCTGAGTCCCGCATCAGCGCGCTGCCGACGAGGGCCAGGTCGTAGCCGGCCTGCGCGAGGCGGCGGGCATCCTCGGCCGAGCCGACGCCACTTTCCGCCACCCGCGGGATGCTGTCCGGCAATAGAGGGGCAAGCGCCTCGAGGCGGCCCGGTACCACCTGCAACGTGGCGAGGTCGCGGCAGTTGACCCCGGCGAGGAGCCCCGTCCTCCCGAGTGTCGACACCAGGCCGTGCAGCCGCTCGATGTCGCGCTCATCGAAGGTCTCGATCAGCGCGAACAGGCTCAATTCCCGGGCGCATCCGAGCAGGCTCATGGCCGCGGCATCGGACAACATGCGCAGAATCACCAACACGCCGCCGGCACCGCACGCCCTCGCTTCGATGACCTGGTAGGGGTCCACCAGGAAGTCCTTGCGCATGGCGGGCACGCCGAGCGGCCGCAGCGCCTCGGCGGTGGCGCGCAGATGCTCGAGACTGCCGTCGAATCGGCTGGGCTCGGTCAGCACCGACACCGCGCTCGCGCCGGCACGGGCATAACGGGTCACCCGCGCCGCCAGGTCCTCGCCGCCCCCTTTGAGTTGGCCCACCGCGGGCGAGCGCAGCTTCATCTCGGCGATCAGATCGAAGCCGCCGGGTGTCAGGCGCAGCGCGGGCGGCGCCGCGGTGGCGAGCGCACGGCGCAACAGCTCACTCTCCGGACAGGCGGCTCGGGCCGCGCGTACCCTCTCGTGGCTGCAGGCGGCCATCTGCTCGAGGAAATCACCGCCCTCGCGGCCGTTACCCGGCCCGTCCCGCGCATCGCTCCTCAGGGGCCGCGGCTGCGCCACGCGCGAACTCTCTCGAGGAGATCTTGTCATGCCCGGCCTCCGATGGCCGCGAGCGTCTGCAGGACCCGCCGTGCGGCGCCAGTGTCGATGGCCTGCGCGGCACACTGCACCGCCTCGCGCGGGGAGCGGGCGAGGCCGGCGACCTCCAGGGAGAGAGCGGCCCCGAGCAGCAGGCAGTCCCGGTGCGGGCCGTGATCCTCGCCGCCGAGCACGGCGCGAAGCGCCTGGGCGTTGTACCGGGCGTCGCCGCCGGCCAGCGAGCGCGCCTCGCATCGCTCGAGGCCGTAATCCTCCGGCGTGCGGGTGTGAGGTGTGACCTGGCCGGGCCGCACATCGAAGACGGTGAAAGGACCCACCGGTGTCGGCTCATCCCAGCCCTCCGCCCCGTGGATCACGAAGGCCCGCTCGATCGCCATGCCGGAGAGTGTCTCGGCCATCAGCGCCGCGATGTCCGGGTTGAACGCCCCGATCACGCGCAGCGGCGGCTGTGCCGGGTTGGTCAGCGGTCCCAGGATATTGAATATCGTGCGCACGCCGAGAGCGGCCCGGACCGCCGCCACCGCGCGGGTCGCCGGATGATAGTGAGGCGCGAACAGGAACGTGAATCCGCACGCCGCCAGGCACTCCCCGACCGCGCGCTCATCGAGCGGCATCGGCAGTCCGAGCGCCTCGAGCACATCGGCGCTGCCGGCGCGACTCGAGACCGAGCGGTTGCCGTGCTTGACCACGGGAAGGCCGCACGCGGCGGTGAGCAATGCCGTGCCGGTTGAGATGTTGAGGCTTCCGGAGCGGTCGCCTCCCGTGCCGACGATATCGATGGCGCGCACGCCCTGGGGAATGTCGGGCCGGCGCGCCAGGCGCCGCATGGCCTCGGCAAACCCGCGCACTTCGTCGGCGACCGTCCCCTTGGCGCGCAGCGCCGCGAGTACCGCGCCGCTGATGGCCGGCGGCGTCTCGGCGTCGGTCAGACATCCGAGCAGCGCCTCGGCCTCGGCCTGTGTCAGGTCGTGCCGCTCGAGGAGTTTTTCGAGCAGGTCACGCGCGGCGGGCATGGGTGGCTCCCGCCGGTGCGATGTCGAGGCGCCTGCCGCCGGTCATCTCGAGGAAATTCCGCATCAGCCTCGGGCCGTCCGGTGTCAGGATGCTCTCCGGATGGAACTGCACGCCCTCGACCATGAGCTCGAGGTGGCGCACGCCCATGATCTCGCCCTCTGCGGTCCGCGCGCTCACGGTGAGCTCGGCGGGCAGTGTGTCCGGTGCGGCGATGAGCGAGTGATAGCGCCCCACCTCGCACGGTTGCGGCAGACCGGTGAACAGGCCCTCGCCGTCATGGCGGACCGCGGAGGTCTTGCCGTGCATTAGCCGGCCGGCGCGCACCACCTTGCCACCGAACACCTCCACGATCGACTGATGGCCCAGGCATACGCCGAGCACCGGAATGCGGCCGGCGAAGGCGCGGATCATGTCCATGGACACTCCCGCATCGTAGGGCGTGCCGGGACCGGGCGAGATGCACAGGTGAGTGGGTGCGAGGCGCAGCGCCTCATCGACACCGAGGGCGTCGTTGCGATACACCTGCACGTCCGCTCCGAGCACCAGGAAGGCCTGCACCAGGTTGTAGGTGAAGGAGTCATAGTTGTCGATGAGGAGCAGCCGCGTCATCAGAAACCCTCCCGCGCCATCTCGAGCGCGCGCGCCATGGCGGCGCTCTTGGCGAGCACCTCCTCGTGCTCGCTTTCCGGAACACTGTCGGCAACGAGTCCGGCGCCGGCCTGGTAACTGTATTCGTCGCCACGAAAAACCAGCGTGCGGATGGTGATGGCGTGGTCCATGTCCCCGCGCGCGCCGAAGTAACCGACGGTGCCGCCATACAGGCCGCGGCTGACGGGCTCGAGCTCCTCGATGATCTGCATGGCGCGCACCTTGGGGGCGCCGACCAGCGTGCCGGCCGGGAAGGCCGCCGCGAACAGATCGAAGGCGTCGCGCCCCGGTGCCAGGCGGCCGTTCACGCCGCTCACCATGTGCATGACGTGGCTGTAGCGCTCGATGGTGCGGTACGGCTCCACCGCGACACTCCCGGCCTGCGCCACGCGTCCGAGGTCATTTCGCGCCAGGTCGACCAGCATCACGTGTTCGGCGTTCTCCTTCGGATCGGCGCGCAACTCGGTTTCGCGCGCGGCGTCTACTTCCGGGTCGTCGGCGCGGGGACGGGTGCCGGCGATGGGTCGCAGCTGCGCCACCCCGTCCTTCAGGCGCACCAGCGCCTCGGGCGATGATCCGACCACGGTGACATCTCCGAGCGCGCAGTAGTACATGTAGGGGGACGGGTTGATGAGGCGAAGCGCCCGATACGCCTGGAAGGGATCGAGCTCGTGACGTCCCTCGAAGCGAGATGACAGCACGAGTTGGTAGACATCCCCGGCGGCGATGTACTCCTTGACCCGCTTCACCCCACCGATGTAGTCGGCACGGCTGCTGGCCGGCACCGGCGCCGCGTAGCGGCCGCTGCGCGTGCCGGCAGGCAGAGCGCCCCGCAGGGCGCGGACGATTTCGTGGCGCAACGCGCGCCGCTCGGCCTCCGAGCCCGCATGCAGCAGGGCGATGCCGCGTGTCAGGTGATCGAACACGAGGAGCGAGCGGGGCGCCACGTAGTGCAGCGCCGGCACATCGGGCTCCTTGCCGGGCGTGGCCGGCAGGCGCTCGAAGAATCGCACAACGTCGTAGGCGGCATAACCCACCAGCCCCCCGGCGAGCGGTACACCGGGAATCGCAGGCCCCGGCCGGGGGGTGCGCTCGAGCGCATCCCGCAACCCCGCCAACAGCTCTACGGTGGTGCGCGGGACGGGCCGCCGCTCGCTGCCGATCTGGAGTCCCCCGCGGTCGAGACGCACGGTGAGCCCGTCGCCAAAGCCGATGAAGGAATAACGGCCGAGGCGCTCCCCGCCTTCCACGCTCTCCAGCAGGAAGTGCGGTGAGAAGGCGGCGAGCTTCATGAACGCCGAGACGGGCGTATCGAGGTCACCTGGTATGTCGAAAGGCTGCTTCAACGTGTTCTCCGGATTTCAAGCGCAACAAAAAACCCATCCCGGTTGACCGGAGATGGGTTCTGGCGGATGAGAGCGATTTCTTGAGGTGAGAAACTAGCAGCCCGCGGCCCACTCCGGTTGCGGAGTGCGCCACCACCAATGCAGGTTGGCCGGGTGCTGAAGAAGAAGCATGGTCTGGAGCCTATCACCGGAGCGCCACGGGATACAATACCCGCCTGTTTCAGCCCAGGAAGCGCCCGCCATGCCCTCGTTCGATGTGGTCTCGGAGCTCAATGCCCACGAGGTGGCCAATGCCGTCGACCAAGCCAACCGCGAGCTCTCCCAGCGGTTCGATTTCAAGGACACCGGAGCCCGTTTCGAGCTCGAGGACCTCACCGTGACCCTGGAGGCCCAGGCGGACTTCCAGCTCAAGCAGATGCTGGAGATCCTGAAGCTGCGCCTCGGCAAGCGCGGCGTAGATCTCAAATGCCTGGAGGTGAAGGATCCGCAGACCACCCTGTCCTCGGCCCGCCAACAGGTGCTGCTCAAGCAGGGCATCGATGCGGAGACCGCGAGGAAGATTTCCCGCCTGATCAAGGACTCGAAGCTCAAGGTCCAGGGCGGCATCCAGGGCGAGAAGGTGAGGATCACCGGCAAACAGCGTGATGACCTGCAGGCGGCCATCCAGATGCTGCGCGCCGCCTCGCTCGATGTGCCGCTGCAGTTCAACAATTTTCGCGACTAGGGAATCCGCTGGATGTCCGCGCCGCTGACGATGCCCAGGCTCATCGCCGATGCGTGGCTCGGGTTCATCCTCCTGTGGTGGACCTGGGCGTTGTTCAACAAGAAGGCGAGCCGCAACACCTGGCGCGGCAAGGCATGGGCGATGCGCCTGGGCATCGTGGCGGGGATCTTTCTCGCCATGCGGCTCGAGCGCGTGTCAGGCCTGGGGAGATGGCTGGCGCGCCGTGCCCCTGCGCTGCTGCACCCGGCCTATCCGTGGCAATGGGCGGGTCTCGCGCTCTGCCTCGCCGGCTTCCTGTTCGCAATCTGGGCGCGGCTGTATCTTGGCGGGAACTGGGGTATGCCGATGTCGCTGCGACAGGGACACGAGCTCGTGACCTCCGGCCCGTACGCCCATGTGCGTCACCCCATCTACTCGGGGCTCATGCTCGCCGGACTCGGCACGGTGTCGGCCCTCGGGGTGCTGTGGCTGCCGGCCGTGGCGCTCGCCGCGGTGTTCTTCGTCTCGAGCGCACGCACCGAGGAGCGAATGCTCTGCGAGCAGTTCCCGAAGACCTATCCCGCCTACCAGGCGCGGACCCGGATGCTGATTCCGCTCGTGTTCTGAAATCGCCCGTGCAGCGTCCCCCTCGGCAGTTGCCGTGGTGTGAACCATGGCGCCTCGCCGCGCGGTCGCCGGGCTCGAATTCAATTTGCACAGTCGATCGCTTGCATAGTACCGATAGAGCCCATATATGGATTGATCATCATCGAGGAGCGCGCCCGTGGCCGACATCAAGCTCAAAGACTTGCGTTACCTGGTGGCCGTGGCCGATACGCGCCACTTCGGGCGCGCGGCCGAGCGCTGCTTCGTCAGCCAGCCGACGCTCTCGGCGCAATTGAAGAAACTCGAGCAGTATCTCGGTGTGCAGCTGATCGAGCGCCAGCCGAACAATGTCGCCCTCACCGACGCGGGAGAGCAGATCGTGGCACGGGCGCGGCACATTCTCGCGGCCTGCGAGGAGGTCACCACGCTGGCGCGAGCGCAGCGCGATCCACTGGCGGGCCGGCTGCGCGCGGCGCTGCTGCCGACCATCGGTCCGTACCTGTTGCCCCTCGTGGCGCAGCCGCTTCACCGCGCCCTGCCGCACCTGGAGTTGTACCTGCACGAGTACCAGACCGAGCCCATGCTCGCGAAACTCAAGAGCGGCGAGCTGGACCTCGGCGTCCTCGCGCTCCCGGTCGATCTCGAGGGACTCGAGGCGCGTGAGCTCTACGTTGAGCCGTTCACCGTCGCGCTGCCTGCGCAGCATCGACTCGCAAAGCGCGAGCGGGTGCATGCGGATGACCTCGAGGGCGAGACCCTGCTGCTGCTCGAGGAGGGTCACTGCCTGCGCGATCAGGCGCTCGCGGTCTGCAGCCGGGCGGGCCTCGGGGAACGGCAGGACTTCCGCGCGACGAGTCTCGAGACGCTGCGCCAGATGGTCGCCACCGGCGCGGGCATCACGCTCCTGCCGCAACTGGCGACGCAGGGCGCCTATGGCAATGCTCGCGGCGTGACCGTGTTGCCTTTCGCGCGTCCCGTGCCCACCCGCCAGATCGGCGCGATCTGGCGCAAGAGCACCGCGCGCCGCCCCGCGATCGAGGCGGTCTGTGACCTGATCGCCAAGCGGCTGGGTTGAGTGGCGCACTCTGGCATAATCGCCGCCGTGAGCCGCCCGTCCGTCCCAGCCGACCACGTCACGCCCTACGACCGGTTCTGCTGGAGCGATGTCGACGTCGAACGCATGTTGGTCTCGGGCGCGCAGCGGCAGGCGCTCACCGCCTATTTCGGCGAGGGCGAGTACCGGGTGCTGGTGCGCCTGGCGCGCGCTGCGCAGCGCGCACGCACCGATGAGTCCCTGCCCCATGTCTTTCTGATCCCCGGCATCCTCGGTTCGCAGCTCGGGCTGCGGCGCCGGGCGCCGCTGCCGGATGACGTGTTATGGTTGGATCCCCTCGACATCCAGAGCGGACGCCTGACGCTGTTGAGTCCCGAGGGCGGGGCTGCCATCGTGCCGCTCGGCACGATGCTCTATTCCCATCTCCGGTTGAAGTTGCATCTGCGCGCCCGCGGCTTCGCGGTCACGCTGTACGACTATGACTGGCGGCTGGACCTCACCGTCTCGGCGGCGGCGTTTGCCGAGACGCTGCGCGCCCACGGACCGTGCCGCGCCGCGATCGTGGCGCACAGCATGGGAGGGTTGGTGAGCCGGGCCGCGCTGGCACTGCCTGGCACGGCGCACGTGGAGCGCGCAGTGCTGCTCGGCACCCCCAACCTCGGCGCCTTCGCGCCGCTGCAGGCGCTGCGTGGCTCTTACGCGGTCGTCCGCAACATCGCGCGACTCGACCGCCGGCATACCGCAGAGGAGCTCGCCGTACAGATCTTCAGCGGATTCCCGAGCCTCTATCAGATGTTGCCCGCGCCCCGCGACGGCCTGGATCTGCTCGACAGGACGCAGTGGCCGCGATTCGGGCCCGCGCCCCGGCGAGACCTGCTCGAACTCGCGCGCCGCTTTCGCGCGAGCCTGCTCGCGCCGGATGGCCGGTTCACAACCATCGCGGGCGTGGGTCAGAAGACCGTCACTGCCGTCTCGCGCAGGCGTGATGGGTTCCTCTACACCATCACTCGCTCGGGCGACGGCACGGTTCCCACCGCCAGCGCCGCGCCGCCGGGCGCTCACGCGTATTTCACACCGGTCGCGCACAGCGAACTGACTCGTGACAACCGGGTGGTGGCCGCAGTAGTCGATCTGCTGCGCAGCGGCGTGACGCGCCGTCTCCCGGAACGCTGGGTGACCCGGAGCCGCGCGCAGGCGCGCATCAGCGACCGCCGCTTGTATGCGCTGCGGACCGACAAGCTCGATTGGGCGCGGATGAGCGCCGCCGACCGTCAGGCGTTCCTCGAGAACCTGAACGAGCCGCCGTCGCTGCCGCTGCGCGTACCGCGTCGCGGCACTCGCTGAGCTCACACGAGCTGCGGGTCCGTGTCGAGCACGCTCGGGGCGCCGTTCACGACGACCTCGGCGAGGCCTGTGGCCACGGGCAGCACGTGCATCCCGTAGAAGAGCGCGGTGCGGAGCTTGGCACGATAGAACTCGCTCTCGGGTCCGTCCGGGCGGACTGCCGCGAGGGCGGCGGAGCGGGCGAGCAGCCAGCCACCCAGGGTGAGGCCGCAGAGCCTGAGGTAGGGCACCGATACCGCCAAGCCACGCGCCGGGTCCCGCTCGAATCCCTCGAGGACAGAGCGTGTCGCGCTCTCGAGATGATCGATCGCCCGAAGCACCGCGTCGCGCGTGCCCCGAACGGCCGGGTCCCGGGCCTCCAGCGCCTCGAGCTCGTGGCGCATCTCGGCGATGAGGGCGCCCATGGCGGCCCCGCGGTCGTGGGCGAGCTTGCGGCCGATCAGGTCGTTCGACTGGATGCCGGTCGTGCCCTCGTAGATCGTGGTGATGCGCACGTCGCGCACGTATTGCGCCGCGCCCGTCTCTTCGACGAAGCCCATGCCGCCGTGCACCTGTACGCCGATCGCGGCGGTCTCGTTGCCGGTCTCGGTGCTCCAGGCCTTGACGATCGGGATCAGCAGCCCGCCCCGCGCCTCCGCCGCCGCGCGCACCGCGGCATCCGGGTGATGGGCGCCCAGATCGAGTTGCATGCCGGCGTAGAGCGCCAACGCCCGGCAGGCCTCGGTGCAGGATTTCATGGTGAGCAGCATCCGCCGCACGTCCGGGTGCTGGAGGATGGGCGAGGGGCCGGAGGTCTTCGTGCCCGGCGCCTTGCCCTGCAGGCGCGTGCGCGCAAACTCGACCGCCTGTTGGAATGCGCGCTCGCCCACCGCATAGCCTTCGACGCCGACCGCGAGGCGCGCGGTGTTCATCATGACGAACATGTATTCCAGTCCGCGGTTCGGCTCCCCGACCAGGTGGCCGACCGCGCCCCGATCATGGCCGTACTCCATGACGCAGGTGGGGCTCGCGTGGATGCCGAGCTTGTGCTCGATGGAGACGCAGCGCACTTCGTTGCGCCCGCCCAGGGAGCCATCGTTGTTGACCAGAACCTTCGGCACGATGAACAGCGACAGTCCCTTGACTCCCGCCGGCGCGCCGTCGATCCGGGCGAGCACCATGTGGATGGTGTTGCACGTGAGATCGTGATCGCCCCAGGTGATGAAGATCTTCTGCCCGAAGAGCCGATAGTGCTCGGCCTCCGGCACCGCGCGGGTGCGCACCAGCCCGAGGTCGGAGCCGGCATGCGGCTCGGTGAGCACCATGGTCCCGGTCCATTCCCCGCTCACCATCTTCGGCAGGAACAGCCGCTGCTGCGCCTCCGAGCCGCAGAGCTCCAGGGCGTGCACGGCCCCGAGCGTGAGCATGGGACACAGCTTGAACGCGAGATTCGCCGAGGCGATGATTTCCTGCATGGCGCTGCTCACGGACTGGGGCACGCGCTGGCCGCCGAAGCGCGGGTTTGCGCCGAGTTGCGGCCAGCCGCCCTCGGCGAAGCGCCGGTAGGCGTCCTTGAACCCGGGGGGCGTGCGCACGCCCTCGGGGCTCCATCGAGCCCCTTCGCGGTCGCCGGGCCGGTTGAGCGGCTCGAGCACCGTCTCGGCGAATTTGCCGGCCTCCTCGAGAATCGACGCGCCGAGCTCATCGGAGTAATCGGAGAGGGCCGGACAGGCGCTGAGCCGCCCGATCCCGAGCAGCTCCTCCAGCACGAAACGCAGCTCTCTCAGCGGCGCGCGATACATGATGCGACTCCCCTCGGACGATGTATTGCCGGTAGTTTACCTGTTTTCGGGCGTTATCCTACTGCACAGTAACATTCCTTCCCGCCAGTAGGGTGAGTGCGTGGCGGAGCGCGCGCCGGCTGTGCCCTCCCCCCCGGGGGGGCTAATATGTCAAAGCTCGAGCTTGAGTCCGGGCATCCCCCGGCGGCGGGGGCTTGCTTATGACAAGCGGCTATGAAGAATCATCCGTATCGGAGTGCGCCATTCCAAGTCCGCCGAACGGAACGCGAGGGAATTCACGGCGGCGCATCCGGTATGCTGTCACTCTACGGAGACACGAGAGATTCATGCGCTCCTTGCTGGGAAAACCTCTGCAGCCACCACTCGCTCACGCCGTGAGCCGCGCCGAGGGGTCGCCGTCGGGCGGCGCCGGGCCATCGACCGTGGAGGCGCTGGGCTGGGAGTTGCGCGCCGCCTTGCCGCCGTTGCGGCTGCACTCGGTCTCGGTTTGTGATGGCCAGGGCAATGTGCTGTGGCTCAGCGAAGGCGCGCTTGGACCCGATGAGCATGCGCTGGTCGTGGACGCCCTGGAAACGTACGGCGGCGACCCGCGCGGTAGTGGGTGCGAGCGCAAGCTGGAGGACGGGCGGTCCGCGGCTTTGCTGCCGATGCGCGCCCCGCAGGGGACGCTGGTCGGGCTGGTGATGATCCTCGCCGAGTTCAAGGCGGGTGGCGAGGGCTGGATCGACCGCATCGCCACGGCACCGGTCCGCGCGACCCTAGAGAAGCTGGCCGCGCTGCTGCGCCCCGCCGCTTCACGCGCCCCGGAGCCCGATCCCACCTCCCTGATGCTGTCCCTGGCCGAT
>DAHVQK010000111.1 GCA_027317845.1 Gammaproteobacteria bacterium | reverse complement strand
CCGACATCTACGCCCTCGGCGTGATCCTCTACGAAATGCTCACCGGCACCCCGCCCTACTCGCGCGGCGATCACATGTCGGTCATGTATCAGCACGTGCAGGGCAAGGCCCGCCCTCCCCAGGAGATCAACCCGGCCCTGCCGCCCGGACTCTCGGATGTGATCATGCGCGCCATGGCGGTCGATAAGGCCAAGCGCTTCCAGAACATGGGCGAGGTGCGCATGGCGCTCGAGAGGTATCTGAGGAGCGCCTGAGGCCGCCCGCCGCCGCCCGAGGGCCCGCGAGCGTGTGCCAGCTCAAGTTTTCACGCGCAAGCGGTTGATTTCTCCGGGATCCGGGCGCGAAAGTACGGCCTTGACCCGGCAGGAGAGCTCGTTTTGGCCCGTATCGATGCCTTCTTGAAGCTCGGAGTGCAGCAGGGCTGCTCGGACGTGCACCTCGCCGTCGGCGTGCCCCCGATGCTGCGCATGCACGGGGATCTGCTGCCCATCAAGTTTCGCGACCTGCGCGCCTCGGAGCTCGAAGGCTACGTGGTCGAGATCCTCACGCCCTCGCAATCCGAGCGCTTCTCGAACGGCAATGATCTCGACTTTTCCTATGTATCCGCCGATGGCGGGCGCTTTCGCGTCAACGTGTTCCGCAAGGAGACCGGTATCGGCGCCACCTTCCGCACCATTCCCTCGCAAGTGCCCTCGCTCTCGCAGATGGGCCTGCCCCCGGCGCTCGAGAAGCTCTGCGACCACCACCAGGGGATGATCCTGGTCACGGGCGCGACCGGCACGGGCAAATCGACCACGCTCGCCGCGATGATCGATCACCTGAATCTGACCCGCAAACTCAACATCATCACCCTGGAGGATCCGATCGAGGTGGTGCACCGCAGCAAGATGAGCCAGGTCATCCAGCGGGAACTCGGCACCCATATCCCGAGCTTCGCGGAAGGCGTGCGGGCCGCCATGCGCGAGGACCCGGATGTGATCCTGGTCGGCGAAATGCGCGATGCGGAGACCATCTCCATGGCCATGACCGCCGCCGAGACCGGCCACCTGGTGTTCGGCACGCTGCACACGACCAGCGCGGTGAAGACCATCGACCGCGTCATCGATGCGCTGCCGATCGAGCAGCGCGAACAGACCAAGAGCTTCCTGTCGCAGAGCCTGCTCGCCGTGATCACGCAAGTGCTGGTGAAGACGCCCGACGGCCACGGCCGCAGGGCGGTCTGCGAGATCATGATGATGACTCGGGCGATCGCCAAGCTCATCCAGATCGACCAGACCTTCCAGATCCCGAGCCTGGTGCAGACCAACCGCGACCTCGGAATGCAGCTGCTCGACCAGGCGCTGCTTGCGGCGATCACCGCCCGGGAGATCGACCCCGAGCACGCTTACAGTTACGCCACCGACAAGCGTCCGTTCCAGAAGTACGTCACGGACGCTGAACTGCTTCCCAGGACCGAGACGGCCACCGCGCCGGGCGCGTAGGGATCATCCAGGGGCTCCCGCATGGCGACCATCGATACCTTCCTGCTCGAGGTGCTGAAGCGACGCGGCTCGGACCTGCACTTCATCGCAGGCGAGCCGCCGCGCATCCGCCTGTTCGGCGAACTGATGCCGCTCAAGGACCAGCCGCTCGGCCAGGAATTCGTGAAGCAGACCCTCTATGAGATCCTGCCGAAGCTCGCCGCCGAACGCTTCGAGTCGAAGGACGGAGCCGACTTCGCCTACACCATACCGGAAGTCGGGCGCTTCCGGGTCAACGTGATGCGGCAGTTGAACGGCATGGGCGCGGTGCTGCGGGCCATACCCTCTAGGGCGCTCACCCTCGATGAGCTCGGCCTGCCCGAGGCGGTGCGCGGGCTCTGCCGCGCGAGCAACGGGCTGGTGCTGGTCACCGGAAAGACCGGCTCGGGCAAGTCGACGACCCTCGCCGCCATGATCGATGACATCAACGCGCGCGAGAAGGGCCACGTCCTCACCATCGAAGATCCGATCGAATTCGTGCACCAGCGCAAGAACTGCCTGATCAGCCAGCGCGAGATCGGCATGCACAGCTCGAGCTTTGCAGCGGCGCTGCACTCCGCCCTGCGCGAGGATCCCGATGTCATTCTCGTCGGCGAGTTGCGCGACCTCGAGACGATGAGCATCGCGGTGACCGCGGCCGAGACCGGCATCCTCGTCATGGGCACGCTGCACACCAACGGGGCCGCACAGACCGTGGACCGCATGGTCAACGTGTTCCCCTCGGACAAGCAGTCGCACGTGCGCGGGATGCTCTCGACCTCGCTTCGCGGGGTGGTCTCGCAACAACTGCTGCGGCGCGCCGACGGCGAGGGCCGGGTCGCCGCCTTGGAGATCCTCATCAATACCCCCGCGGCGGCGAGCCTCATCCGCCAGGGCAAGCTCGACCAGCTCGAGAACGTCATGCAGTCGGGCGCCCAGTTCGGCATGCGCACCATGGACAGCGCCATCCAACAGCTGCTCGAGCAGCGGCTCGTGACCGGCGAGGAGGCCTACCAAAGGGCCATCAACAAGGGGAAATTCGAGCCCCTGAGGGGCCAGGCGTAGCGGGGCTTCAGGGCCGGGTCGATCCTCCCTGCCGCGCGGCACCCGCGAAAATCCGTTCATCGGTCGCGCTCGCACTCGGCGCTCCGGTAAACTTGCCGGATGAGCGAGACATTCTTCGTCACCACCGCCCTGCCCTACGCCAACGGCCCATTTCACATCGGGCACATCATGGAGTACATCCAGGCCGACATCTGGGTGCGCTTCCAGCGCCTGCAGGGCCATCGGGTGCACTTCGTCGGCGCCGATGACGCCCACGGCGCGCCGATCATGCTCAAGGCCGAGGCGGAAGGGGTGACCCCGCAGGAGCTGGTCGCGCGCATCGCCGCCGGCCGCCCCCGCTACCTGCACGGCTTTCACATCGGCTTCGATCACTGGCATACGACCGATTCGCCCGAGAACGTCGTGCTGTCCCAGGACATCTACCGGCGGCTGAAGGCCGCGGGGCTGATCTATGCCCGGCCGGTCGAGCAGTTCTATGACCCGCTCAAGGGCATGTTCCTCGCCGACCGGTACATCAAGGGTGAGTGCCCGAAGTGCCACTCCAAGGACCAGTACGGCGATGCGTGCGAGGTCTGCAGCAGCGTCTACTCCCCGACGGACCTCATCGAGCCGTACTCGACCCTGACCGGCGCGAAGCCGGTGCTCAAGCCCTCCGATCATTTCTTCTTCCGCCTCTCCGACCCGCGCTGCGTCGCCTTTCTGCGCAAGTGGCTCGAGCACCCGGGCCACGTGCAGCCCCAGGTGGCCAACAAGGCGCGCGAATGGCTTTCGGGCGAGGGGGATCGGGCGCTCTCGGACTGGGACATCTCGCGCGATGCGCCCTACTTCGGCATCGCGATCCCGGATGCCCCGGGCAAGTACTTCTACGTGTGGCTCGATGCGCCCATCGGCTACCTGGCGTCGCTCAAGAATTACTTCGACAGCGGCAAGGCGCGCGCGAACGGTGAGCCGCGTGGCTTCGAGGAGTTCCTGAGCGCCGCCGACACCCGGCAGGTGCACTTCATCGGCAAGGACATCATCTACTTCCACACGCTCTTCTGGCCGGCGATGCTGAAGTTCGCGGGAACTCCCTACAAGGTCCCCGACAACGTGCACGTTCACGGCTTCATCACCGTCTCGGGCGAGAAAATGTCGAAATCGCGCGGCACCGGGATCAGCCCGCTGCGCTACCTCGAGATCGGCATGAACCCGGAGTGGCTGCGTTACTACATCGCCGCCAAGCTCAATGCCAACGTGGTGGACCTCGATTTCAATCCCGATGACTTCGTGGCCCGGGTCAACAGCGATCTCATCGGCAAGTACATCAACATCGCGAGCCGGGCGGCGAGCTTCATCACCCGGCACTTCGGGGGCGCGATCGAGTACGGCCCCGCGCTCGAGGCGCTCACCGAAGAGGCGCGCGCGGTGGCCGGGGAGGTGCGAGAGAGCTACGAGAGCCGAGAGTTCGGCCTGGCCATGCGCCTGGCGATGAGCTTCGCCGACCGGATCAATCAGGAGTTCGACGCGCGCCAACCCTGGGTCGCGGCCAAGGACCCCGGCAGAGGCGCGGAGCTGCAGGACACCTGCGCTCGCGCGCTGTATGGGTTCAAGGTATTGAGTGTGCTGCTCGCTCCCGTTCTGCCCGAGGTCTCGGCGCGTGTCGCTCGCGAGCTCTTCGGGCTCGATCGGCCATTCCGCTGGGGCGACATCCTGGAGCCGCCGACCCGGGTGAAGCCGTATCAACACCTCATGATCCGAGTCGACCCCAAGCAGCTCGATGCGCTGTTCGAGCCGAGTGAGGCACCGGCGGACCCGGCGACGGCGGCGGCTCACGCCAGAGCGCCGAAGATCTCTCCCGCACCGGGCACGGCCACCGCGGCCACGTCCGGCTCGGCGACACAATCCGAGGCAGCGCCGGCCACCATTGCCATCGAGGATTTCAAGAAGATCGATCTGCGCGTGGCGCGCATCGCGGCCGCGGAGCACGTCGCGGGGGCGGACAAGCTCCTGAAGCTCACGCTCGACCTGGGTCACGAGACCCGCACCGTGTTCGCCGGGATCAAGGCCACGTACGACCCTCAGACGCTCGTGGGGCGCCTCACGGTGATGGTC
>DAHVQK010000141.1 GCA_027317845.1 Gammaproteobacteria bacterium | reverse complement strand
GCATCGCCCCACAGCCCCCGGAACTGCCCACCGCAGCCTGGATCAATCCACCGAAAAAGGAGATGACCCCGCCGCCAACCACACCCGTTTGCTCGCTAATCTCATGACACCAGGCGTTCCAAAATCATTGACACGTTCCGGCCGAATCTTGGCGCTCGGGGCGCTACGGGCGGTCCTGCGGAGCTGCCCCGGCATAGCCTCGGGCGGCACCCGCCCCGCCTCGTGGGATTTGTCCAGGTCCGCAGGATTGTCAATGCCCTGTGGGGTAGGTCGGTGAAGGCGCCAAGCTCTCTCCCGCCCCTACCAAGGGGCTTGGAAGGGGCTTCCAAGCCCCTTGCGGCGTGAAATCGCCGTACCCTCCATGAAGAAAGGGGGCATCGGGCCGAATCTCGGCGCTCGGGGCGCTACGGGTGGTCCTCGAGGGTGGGTCCAGCGCATCTTTGGTGCCGCAGGAGAGGCGGGCTAATGAATCACCCGGAGCGAGGTGGCGCCGCCGGGTATAATGGCGTCGAGTACTACCAAGTAGTGCAGAGTGGTTCATATCCCATGAGCACCCCTGATCCGAGAGATGAAGCCCGCGCCCTGCTGGACCGGTATTGGACCGGCAGAGGCATGCCTGTCGATCCCGTTGAGATCGCCCGTACTCTGGGCGTGCAGGTGCTGCGAGGCGACCTTCCTCCCGACGTGGCCGGCGTGCTGATGAAGCGCGCGGGGCACGACCCCAGGATCGTGGTTGCGGCGGGCGACAGTGAGAACCGGCGGCGATTCACCGTCGCACACGAGCTGGGCCATTTCGTGTACCGAGGCGCGATGCTAGAGACTGATTCGGACCAGTACGAGTACGTCGATGAGCGGTCGAGACTCGCCCGGGCCGGGACCGACCCGGTGGAAGTTTTCGCGAATCAATTCGCCGCCGAACTCTTGATGCCCGAGGATGTGATTCGCCCTGTCGCAAAGCAGATGTCGGCGGCGGTTCTCGCTGACCGCTTCGGTGTCTCACAGGAAGCGATGAGCTATAGGCTCCACAATCTCAAGCTCACCCGGTTCGCCCTGCGGGCCTGATATTGTGGCGGCAGGAGGCCAGCAAGGCGGGGATGCTGCGCCGGAGTTACAAGCCGCACTCGCGGCAGCCGAGCAGGCCACGCAGGCCGAGAACTTCGAGCAGCACGATCAGGACGAAGGACTCGCCTATAAGCGAGACACGCGCAGGCACCGCAGCATCTATGCGAAATGGCTGCTTGGCCTGCTGGTCGGCCAGGTTGTAGTGACCAACGTCGTGTTCGTGCTGGATGGCTTCCACGTCACGCATTATGACCCAGTGACGCTGCGCATCTTCGTCGGCGCGACGATCGGTGAGATCGTGGCGCTCATGACGATCATTGTTCGACACCTATTTCCGCTGCAGAAGGAATAAGTACGGATCTCACGCCCATTGTTCATCAGATTGAATAACAGCACGAGACGGAAACAATGGCTTGGGCCGAGGTAAGTCGATTGCCCTTTGTTTGGTGGAATACGGGATTATCTCCACCCGCAAGGAAGTCTGCGGCGACAGATGAGGCTGTAAGATTTGTCGCCTCACAAGTTAGGGCGATGCGCGAAGAGCTAGATTTTTCTGTATTGGGGTTGTGTGAAATATCGCCTAAAGACCTCGCCTCGATCATAAACGACGTCGGCGACCCCAGTCTTACCGCAATAAATGCGACCGACCGCCGCGGAAGACTCAATTTCGACACGGCAATTCTTTACGACCGAGAAAAGCTGCAGTTAATTTCCTCTGTAGAGTTTGTTGAGGGTGTCGGCAAATCAACACTTAAACTTGGGCGACTCGTGAGCTTTGCCATTAATGGCAGTCAAGACATCATAAACGTCGTCGCGTCGCACTGGCCAAGTCGTCTTTACCTCGGGGAGTTTGCGAGCAAACGCCGTGAATTCGGAACGCTTCTGCGAGCGTCGCTCGACAAGCGGCGAAATGGATCTAAAAGAGACTATATCGTATTGATGGGGGACTACAACGACGATCCATTTTCACCTTCGCTTGCTGAGCACCTTCTGGCTACCAGAGATAGAGAGCTCGCGCGTCGAAACGCAAGATTCTTCTACAATCCATTTTGGCGCTGCTTAGGGGAATCATTGCCTTATCAAAAAGCGGGTAGCGATGAGAGTGTTTGCGGAACTCACTTTTATCCAAACGGAGAGCACACCGAATGGTTCACTTACGATCAAATTATCTTCTCATCTGCGTTCTTGGATGAAGCGGCGCCGATCATTCTTTCAGAAGAGTATACCAAGATAATCAATACGCAAATTTTACTCAAAGATCTACGAGATCGACGTAATTTCTGCGACCACTTCCCAGTCTTGAGTGTTGCGACCATGAGGGCTCAGATATGAGCGACTTCAATTTCGTGGATGCCTTCAACAAGGGGATCGAAGCGTCAGAGCATGCAGAAGCGGCCCGAGCAGAGATAAACCAAGTGATTAAGTCTCTGTCAGAGCAACTCAGGGGCGCAACTGACGGGCGAGTGCAAATTGAAGTCATAGAGTCTGCCGATCCAATATCTAATCTCTTTAATTTTCCAAGCCTGCTCTTGGCAGGAGGCTCGTCGGATTTGAAAAAACGGAAGAGCCAATGGATTGGGGCAAAGAACGTCAAGGCGAAAGATATTGGCTATGTCAGATTGGCAAAATGGGAGCGCCCTCACGAAGGTTATCCGTGTACGCTGACTTTCAATGGACGCGACCTTCGAAGTCATGATCGTGAATCGCTTGAAGAATCGCTTGCAGCGATGCTTCAAGACTCGTTGGTAGGAGAACATTTAAGGGAATTGCTCAACAGACCTCCGGCGCAGGAGATCGGAACCGGCGGGGGTGCAGCGCCGGAAGGCTAATTGCTAGTCATGGACAGCAAGACTATTGCGCGGCGCCTCAAGGCGCTTAGGTTGGTCCGCGCAAACAATGTAATGGAAGGGCTGTATGAGAGCGAGCGTGATGCTGTGTTCCTCGACGCGTACGCGTGCGGGGAGATTGACCGAGCCGAGTTCGAACGTAGGATTCGCGAGAATCCATGAGCGCTAAGTGCCCGCCTGTCCGACCATGAAAGACACGAGCGGGTGAAAGCCCCGAACCTCGCGATATACGTATCCATCCCGGACGGATACGTGACTTGAGGCAGGAAAAGCGTCGCGCGGAAGCGGGACTGCGGCGTTTGGATTTTCAAAGATGGTCACGCCTTCGCTCCATGTCTCCTTCGGCACGCCTTCGGAGCCCATGACGTAATCATACTCTCGAGGCCGGAACTCACCGTCCTGGTCAGCAATATAACAGTGCCCATGCCTCGTCAGGTGAGGCGCATCTGACGCGGAAAAACCTGTGCCAAGCCTCAGGAAGCGGGGCACGGTAAACTGATTGCAGTATACGACCGCACTGACAGTCTCTGCGTCTGATCGCTGAAAAAACGGCGATACCACTTCGACCTCCGGTCCCGGGGCTCCCATGAGTGCATACATGAGAGCGTCATCCGTGTAGAAGACTGCGCCAGGTTCGAAGAACGGCGCAATCATGAGCACAAGCGACTTTCCCTTGCACTGCGGAAATTCGTGATACGCATGAGCCAATTTTCGCGTAAGGATCTTCGTCATGCGCTTCGGGAATTCGGTAGCGACTTTCGCTTTGATTGCAACGTCGGACAGTTGCGGCATCTGCAGAAGGG
The DNA here is from genome assembly GCA_027317845.1 of Gammaproteobacteria bacterium. GTDB lineage: Bacteria > Pseudomonadota > Gammaproteobacteria > Steroidobacterales > Steroidobacteraceae > 13-2-20CM-66-19. The sequence goes on along the minus strand of DAHVQK010000141.1, from coordinate 839 downwards.
AAATGTCTGCGGCCTGGCTGAATGGTGGATTGGCGGTTACCGATTCGACTGCGATCTCAATTCCCTCTCGCGAGATCAAAAAATCCGGTTGCTCATGCGATCGATCAATGGCGAATCCAGCGTTTTCTAGGTACGCAAAGCATGCCAATTCGAATACTCTGGAATGAAACCCATGACTCTGAAAGTCGCGAACGAAATTGCCATTCGGATCACCCATCCGTTCAAATATCTCGTTCATCAGGGCGCGTGCCGCGCCGTGAAATTTTGATTGGAGCAAGCTGCGATACTGCGGGTGCATGCGATCTGCCGGAACCACCGGCGCAAACAAATCTCGCGTCGAAATTGGCCTTCGAGACTGAGATCGCGGATGATCGGTCACGGGGAGGGGCGCCTGCGCTATGCGCTTGATTTGCGCTGCCACTCGATTCTAGCGCACAGCAGTTGCGGCTGGCGCCGTCAGTGATTTGCATGGGCAGCCGCAGAATGAAGAAAGGCAATGCGGAAGAGGTGCGCCCCGACCCGTGACATAGCGACGGTCCGTGCGGGGTGGCGGTCTTCGCCCTGCGGCGCTCGGCAAAAGTAGTCCGGGTCTGCTCGGCTAGATGAGCCCGGGAGGGTGACAGGATAGCGCGCAGGATTTGGCGCGCACTGCCCGGCAGGGACGGGATCCAGGACGCCGAGGCGCTGGAGATTCGGTCGACTCCGGGCGAGCGTAGGCTGGCGAGAGCTCAGCCGGTCTGCGGCCGCAGGGACGGACCGTCGATGGTTACGGTGTGGCAGCGCTCGCGCAGGCGGCTCAAGAGCGCCTTGGTGAGGGCGGGGTTGCCGAGGAAGTCCTG
>DAHVQK010000116.1 GCA_027317845.1 Gammaproteobacteria bacterium | reverse complement strand
CCGCCGCGGCGGCGAGCTGCGCGGCGAGACGTGTCCCCTCGGGTGTGCCCGTCTCGGCAAAGCCCGACGCGAAACACACGAATCCGCCGCCCTCGCGCCGCGCGAGCGCAGCGGCGATTGCGGGCGCTTCACGTGCCGGCGCCGCGATGAACGTCGCGTCGGGCGCCTCGGGCAGCTCCTCGATCGAGCGGTAATAACGCTGCCCGGCGCTCGCGGGCCGGCCCGGATGCACGCGCCACACCGGGCCGCGAAAGCCCACTGCGCGGCATGCCGCCGCCGCGGCATCCGCCCAGACGCCGCCGCAGAGCGCCATGCTGCGCGGCGCCAGCAGGCGCTCCATCGCGTCCTCGCTCATGCCGGGAACTCCCGCTCTTTAATATTATGAGAAGAATAATACGAAATGGCCGAGGCGCGCACCACGGAGGCCGGGCCAGGCCCGCCCGGCATGACCGGCGGCGCGGGTCGCGCCAGGGCCTGCAACGGCGCATCCGTCAGCGCCGCTCGCGCCTCGATCGCCGCCCTTCGCGCGGGCGAGGCGCGACGCTCGGCTGCTCCACTCTCGGCAGTGTCTCGGGCAGGGGCTCATCGCGCGACATGCCGCCCTTGATGATCCGGATCATCTCCTCATCGATCCTTGGATCGAGGGGTGGCGAAACGTACGCGCCGAGCAGTCGTTCCACTTCCTCGCGTACCCGCTGATCGAGGGTCATGCCGCCTCCCTGAAGCCAGGTTTCCCGGTTGATCCGGTCGAACACCATGCCCGGCAGATAGAGCTCGCTCGGCCAATGTTTCAGGGTGTGCCCGGCGGTGAGCAGGTGCTTCTCGTGCAGCAACTGCCGCACCAGGTCGCGGGTCGGCAGGTCTTCCTGCACGTCGAAGTCCCGGCAGAAATGCAGTGCCTGCCCGCACAGCTCGTCATCGAAGACCAGCTTGCCGAGGCTGAAGGTGAGCACGTAATCGAGCATGCCGGGGCCGGAGACGGAATTGACTCCGCTCACGGCCGCGAGCAGCGCCCCGGCGAAGGTCTCGGCGCCCGCCTGAGCGTCGAGGAACTTGCCTTCGCTGAGGGCCATGTAGCCTTGCGTCGGCAGATCGAGATGTTTCGCCACTTCGACGTACGCCACGTTAAGGTGCAGCGTCTCGATGGCCGCCATCGGTGACATGGCCGTCTTCATGTGGAAGGTGGCCGGGGCGCCGCCGAAGAGCACCGGGGTGCCCGGCTTTACGATCTGCGTCATCGTCAACCCGGCCAACACGTCGGCGACGTGCATGACGGTCGCGCCCACCAGCGTGACGGGCGCGATGAGACCCATCAGCGTCACCGGCACGATCTCGATCGGTATGCCGAATTCCGCGCAGTCGAGCAGGTTCTGGCAGGAGTCCTCGCTGTAACGGTAGAAGCCCGTTGCGGTGACCGTGAAGATCGACATCGGGCGGGATACCAGGTCGGCCTTGTCGCGGCGGAACAGCTGCATCATCTGCGCCATGCGCACGACCCCGTGCTCGGAGAACGCTCCCGAGACGATGGGCTTGAGCGTATTGGTGAGCAGCAGATAAAGGCGCCAGGCGTCCGAGATCATCGGATCGATGTCGTTCGTGGAGAAGGCGGTGGCAAGGTAGCCGAGATTCTTCAGGCGATCGGCGACACGCACGTACTCGATGAAGTCGCGCGTCTTTGAGAGGCGGGTCTCTCCGGTGCGATGGTCGAGCACGTGCAAACCGCTCGAACCGGGGACGAAGTGCACCTTGTGGCCGCCGAGCTCGGTATAGGGGGAGCCATCGCGGTCGTAGAGCGCAAAGCGCTTCGGGGCCGTCTCGATGGCGCGGTCCACGACTTCCGGCGGAAAGAGAATGCGATCCGCGTCATCGGCGGTGCGCGCCAGCTTCAAGCCGTGCTCGAGCAGCCGCTCCCGCAGCCGCGCCCCGCGGACCTCGATGCCGATTTCCGCCAGGATCCTCTTGGCCTCATCGAGGATGGGGCCGATGAGGTGATTCGGAACGACGCGAAGCTGCGGTCTCATTGAAGCGGCACTCCATCCCTCGGGGCGGGCTCTTATTGAACAAGCGTACAATAGCGGCCAAATGACCGTCAACCGGGGGTCTATCCGGTGCGGCGGGCGTGCGTCAGCGCCCGCCGCGACGTCCCGGCCGATGTGCGAGAAGGCTCGGGAAGGCGCCCGAGCACAGCGCGTGGGTCCAGTCCTCGCAAAGCGCCACGGCGTCCGCGGGTTTGAAGGCGCGGGGATTCAGGCTTGCCTCGATCCACAGCCCATCGAGGAGAGCCGCCAGAGCGATGCCGGCCGGCTTCAGCCTGAAGGCGGGAACCCCCTCGCTCCCACGCAGTTGACCGAGAAGGGACTCGAGCGCGGCTCGATACGCGACATACGTTCGGTCCTGCACGGCCCGCACGGCGGCGTCGTGCGCGCTCATGCTCCAGAAGACGAGCCACGTGCCGAAGAGGTCCGGTTCGAGGAGCGCTGGCGCGAACGATGCCGCGAAGAAGCGTCGCAACCGCTCGCGCGCTCCAGCTCCGGGTTGTCGCGCCTGCTGTTGGATAGATCTCAGGAGCGACATCGCCAGGGATTCGTAGGAAGCGGCCACCAGGGCGGAGATGCTGGGAAAATGATGCGTGATCAGACCCGCCGATACGCCCGCTTCGGCGGCTATGCGCCGGGCGGACGCGCCGTCGTGCCCGTATCTGCGCAAACACGACAGCGTCGCTTCGATCAGGGCTTCGCGGCGCACCGTCGGCGGGGCGCGGCGGAATTTAGGCGTGTGCTCTTTGGCCATCTCGGGTCCCGACTGTGGAGGGCGCATTCCGCGGTGTGGCATGCCCGCCTGCGGATCATACCGTTCCATGGGCGCCGGGCACTCGTTGCCGTGGTCCTCGCCATGACCGCGCCCACTGACGGTCGCGAGGGATGGCCTTCATCCAAAGGGGTGCGTCACCCCTCAGCCGGGGGTGGATTGCAGGCCCGCGGGCCCCGATTGCGCCACCGCCGTGTCGCAACCGCTGATATCGGCCGGCGGTTCGAGCCCGAAGTCAGCCGCGGCCGCCGCGCGGGCGTCGGCCTCGAGGTCGATCGTGCGGCAGACGAGCAGATAGATGGCCGCGGATACCGGCAAACCCACCAACATGGACAGATCGGCGCCGCCGAGCCAGCGGGCAACGGGTCCGGTGTAGAGCCCGGTACTGAAGAAGGGGATCATGGCGGCGAAGCCGGCTGCGTAGGCGGTCAGACCGTGCCAGTTCCAGCGGCCGTACATGCCGTGGGGATTGAAGATCTCGCGCACTGAGTAGTGCCCCTTGCGCACCAGGTAGAAATCCACCAGGTTGATCGCCGTCCAGGGCGTGAACAGGTACAGCAGCACGGACAGCAGGTCCGAGAAGTGCCGCAGGAAATCGCTCGAGGAGTCGAGCGCGACCGCGGTGGAGACGATTGCCGCGGCAAGGAGGCTCCCGGTGCGCTTGGCGGCGCTGCTCCTGAGCGGCTTGAACGTGTCCCAGACGCTGAGCAGCGTGAGCGAGGCGCCGTAGAAGTTGAGCGCCGCGATGGTCAGCAGACCGAGCAGCGCCCCGATGAGCACCAGGGTGCCGAGGCCCGGGAAGATGCCGTTCGCGGCCCGATCGAGGGCTGCGGGGACATCGAGCTGCGGGTACACAGCGGCGGCGATGCTGCCGATCAGCATCATCCAGGCACCGCCGACGAAGGCGCCAAGGTAGGTCCACCAGAACGAGGCGCGGATACTGACGTCACGGGGCAGGTAACGAGAATAGTCGGAGACGTAGATCGACCAGGTGAGTTGATAGGAGGCGGCCGCCAGCAGCTCGGTGAGGAACGGCGTGAGGCGAAAGCCCGTCCAGTTCCATTGTCCCGCAGGGACCCTGAGCAGCAACAGGGCGCTCACCGTGAATACGGTGAGGATCGCGATCATGACGAAGGCCACGGTGCGCTGCGCGAGGTGTATGGTGTCGTAGCCGAGGGTGGCGATCACGGCGGCGATCGCCGCGAAGCCGATCAGGCCCGCAGGCGAATCCTCGGACACGAAGCCGGAGAGCTGATGCAGCGCCTGGACGGCGAGCACCTGGTTGAATGAGTTGTAGCCGACGTAGGTGACGAGGGCGAACGCCCACACGAGCAGCGCGCCGACGTAGCCGAACTGCGGCCGTGACTGGATCATCTGCGGCAGGCCGAGCTGCGGCCCCTGAGCGGAGTGGAACGCCATGAAGAAGGTGCCGAGGGCGCAGCCGAGGACCACCGCCACCGCGGTCCACAGCAGGTTGCCTCCGAGGGCGATGCCGATCACACCGACCGCGAGGGTCGCGAGGTGCGCATCGCCCGAGAACCACACGGGCCAGAGATGCCAGACCTTGCCGTGCCGCTCGGCAAGCGGCACGTACTCGATCGAGCGTCTTTCGAGGAAGGTGCTGCGGACCATGTCGTTTACTCCGGCGCCCCCGGCATGCGCCCAGCCTGTTTATATTATGATAAAGATATTATAAAATTGCGCCGCCGGCCGCAAGGCGCCGGTGGGAGGGTGAAGCAGGTGATCGAGAACATGAGACGTGTCAGAACGCTGGGCTTGTTGGGCACCGGAGTGATCGGCGGCGGCTGGGCGGCGCGCGCGCTGCATTTCGGGATAGACGTGATCGCCGCGGACGTCAAGCCGGAAATGGAAGCATGGATCCGCGGTGCGGTCACCAACGCCGAGAGCGCTCTGGCGCGCCTGACGAGCGCCCCCTTGCCCGCCAAGGGCAGATTGTCGTTCACGACCGACCTCGGGGCGATGGCCCGCCAGGTGGATTTCATCCAGGAGAACATACCCGAGCAGCTGGAGCTCAAGCAGCGTGTGCTGGCGGAGGCCAGCCGGCACGCGCCCGCAGATGTCGTGATCGCTTCGAGCACATCGGGGCTCATGCCCACCGACCTGCAGCGTGACATGCGCTTTCCGGAGCGGCTGCTGGTGGCTCATCCGTTCAATCCGGTGTATCTGCTACCCCTGGTGGAGCTGGTGGGCGGCCATGCCACCTCGCAGCGCGCGATCGATGCGGCTGCCGCGTTTTACACGTACATCGGCATGCATCCGCTGCGTGTGCGCAGCGAGGTGCCCGGCCATCTGACCGATCGGCTGCAGGAGGCGCTCTGGCGTGAAATCCTGCATCTCGTCAATGACGGCGTCGCCACGACCGGAGAGCTCGATGAGTCCATCGTGTACGGCCCGGGGCTGCGCTGGGCCGCGATGGGCACGAACCTGATCTATCATCTGGCCGGTGGCGAGACGGGCATGCGCCACATGTTGCGGCAGTTCGGGCCCTGCCTCAAATGGCCGTGGACCAAGCTCGAGGCGCCGGAGCTCACCGAGGAGCTCATCGACCGCATGGTCGAGGGGACCCAGGCCCAGGCGGCCGGCCGCTCGATCCGCGAGATCGAGCGGCTGCGGGATGAGTATCTGGTGGCCATCCAGCAGGTGCTCAGGCAGTTCGATATCGGCGCGGGCTCGACGCTGCGCGCGCTCGAGGAGCGCTTGTATGCCGAGAACGCTGCGACGCTCGAGGCCACCCACGGGGGCGGCGGACGATCCGTGCAGCCCCTCAAGACGCTCGAAACCGAGATCCGTCCCGAGTGGATCGATCACAACGGGCGCATGGCCGAATCGCGCTGCCTGCAGGTCTTCGGCGATGCCGCGGATGCAGTGTTCCGCCTCGCCGGGGTGAGCGCCCATCGCGGGGCGGGGCGGGCGTTCTTCTTCCCGGTCGAGAGTCACGTGATCCATCATGCGCCGGCGGGCGCGCTCGAGGCGATTTGCGTGACCACCCAGGTGCTCGGCGTCGATGGCAATGGCGCGCATCTGTTCCATACCCTCAAGCGACGCAACGACGGCCGGCTGATCGCCACCGGCGAGCAGCGCTACGAGTATGCCAGCGCATCCGAAGGGGCGGCTGCGCCGATGGACACCGCGCTGCGCACGAAGCTCGACGGGCTGCGCGCCGCTCACGCCGGGCTGCCGGCTCCCGCTCAGGCCGGCCGTCATGTAGTCTTCCCGGGCAAATGAGGACTGGGAGGGCACAAGAGTCATGCCGAAGATCGTCGATCATGCGGAGCGGCGCGACCAGATCGCCCTAGTCGCCTGCCGCGTCGTGGCCAAGTACGGTTTCGAACAGACCACCATCGTGCGCATCGCGCGCGAGGCGGGCTACACGACCGGCATGGTGGCTCATTACTTCGACACCAAGCAGGACATCATCATCGCCGCGCTGCGCCTCATTCTGCGGCGAATCGAGGAGCGCCTCACCCGGCAGGCCGAGGCGGCCGAGCAGCCGGACCTTCTGGGCCTGCTCACCGAGGCGCTGCCCATCGACGAGACCCGCTTTACGGAATGCGCCTTCTGGACCGCCTTCTGGGGACAGGTCCTCGCGGACAAGCGCCTGAAGCGGATCAATGCCTGGCTGCATAGGGAATACATGCGTCTCTTCGAGCGCTGCCTCGCGCAGAGCTGGCCGCAGTGGATGAGCTGGACGGCCGATACGCGCGACCAGGTCCTGAGGTCCGTGGTGACCTTCATCAACGGCCTGACGGCGAGCGCGGTGGCGAGTCCGGGGGACTGGCCGCCCGAGAAGCAGCTCGGCCAGCTGCAATTGCAGCTGCGGCTGATCGAGCTGTGGGCCAGCCGGGCCGGCCCGGCCGCGGTGCCGGTGCGGCGGCGACCGCTATCGAACTCCGCGCCTGCGGCGGGCGGCCGAAAGCACACCGCCGGGTGAGCAGGACCCGGCGTATCACCGTTCGGGCGCGCAGCGCGGCGGCGGCGAGCGCCTGACGGGGGAGATGTGCAGATGTCCGCGGGTCGCCGCCATCCGGCCCGGGAGCGGCCCCCGCGGGCGGCCCCACCAGTCGAACCGCGCATTCACCGTGTAGCCACTTGTCTCGGCGGCCAGGTGCGCGCCGCCCAGGATGCAGTTGGTGGCCATGCCTGGCGCGTGGCCACCATCGAGATCGACGGCCGCATGCCGCGTGGACCCGTCCTGATCGAACGCCACCACCGCAGCTCCCCGCGCCCCGCTCAGCCGGCTGTTCCTCACCCTGACATCGAGGTCCGCCATCGCAGCATGATTGGCGAAATGCAGGACGTACTGACGTGAGACATCGAGCGAGCTGTTCTCGATGTCGATCGAGACCGAGTCCCCTGCAGCGTCTCCGAAGTTCATGCCGCCGGAGCGCGCCAGCCCGCCGGCGGCGTGTCCGAAGACGTAGGTCCCGCCGGTCACGTCCGACCCGATGGCATCGCCGTAGCAGTCGAAGAACCGGCTGTCGATGACGCGCAGATCATTGACGTTGCGGTGGCCCCATGAATACTGATCCATGCAGCGGCCGAGATTGTCCATGTAGCGAATGTCGGTGAATCGCCGCTCCGGCGCCAACCTCGTCGGAAACGAGGTATGGCTCACCGATACATCGACCAGCGTGAGGTTCATGACCGAGCCGGTGCCGCCCCCGTTGTCCTCCTCGATCATATCGCCCGGATCGTACTCGAAGGTGCTGTGCCCGATGTAGAGGTTCGTCGTGGTGACGCCGCTGTCGGTGAAGAACTCGGCGCCGTTGCACGATCCGCCGCCGATGCCGTGCGCGAACCTGTTGTGGTCGATTCTCCAGGAAAGCGATCCCCCGGTCTGATTGGCGAACAGGCCCTCGCAATCCGCGTGAGGGCTGCCGATACGGGTTTCCGAGTCGTGGTCCGAGTCGACGGAGAGCACGGCGCTGCCCCGGGTCTGCAGGCCTATGGCGAGTACGGAGCGCATCTTGGGCCCCTGCGCCAGGCGCGTGAGCCTGTTCCCGCTGACACGGGCCGCCACCCGGGCGCCACCGGTCGCGCGGATGTCGATGCCATCGCTGCACGCGCCGTCGTGTATGTGGTTGTTCTCGATCGACAGCCAGGCGGTCCCCCGGTTCTCGTCGATCATGATGGCGGCCCAGCCGTTGGCGAGAACCGGGAGGTTCCCGGGGAAGTACACATACAGGCCGGCGGTGCATGAGGTGTTGGTCGCCGACAGGTCGTTGCCGCGAAGCCGCACCCCGTTGACATTCACCCCGTAGATTCCACCGCGAAACGAGCGGGTGATCACAAGATTTCTCACCTCGGAGCCGTCCGCCAGCACGACGGCGTCGCCGGAATTTCCGCGCGGCCCGCTGTTGGTGATGCGCGGAGCCGATCCGGAGCGGCTGGCTCCGCTCACCGGCGGCCCGCCGCCGATGAGCGACTGGCGTGGCTTGAGGGAGATTCCTCCGTCGAGGGGCGCCACGGTGAGCGGCGCGGGCAGTACGACAATCTCGTCCCCGGGGCGCGACGCCCGCTCCACCGAGGCCAGCGAATTGAAAGGCGAGCGCGGCGAGCCATCTCCCCCGGGAGCGGCGCCCGCGCGTACGAACAGCGTCCCCGCCCGGGCGGCCCCCGCCACGCAGCACAGGGCACAGCAGATCGCGGAGCCCGCTGCGGTCAGCGCGCCGGCTCTTCCGTTACGCCCCGAGCGTGGCATGGGAACCTCCGCCCGCGCGCGCGATCCGGGCCGTCCCTGGCCTCCGGGGCGCGCGAGGCGCTCAGAACGATCGCGAATACTCCACGGTCACGGTCGCTGGCCGGAGCGTGGCGACCTGGGGAATGACGGTCCCTGTGGCATCGTACTGTGCGTAGCCGACGTAGCCGATGTCCCCCAGATTGGGCTTGGCGTTGCTGAGGTTGGAGCCGTTCAGCGCCAGCTCGGACTGGCCCCAATCGATCCCGATGCGCGCATCGACCAGCGAGAAGCCCGGCCGGGTGGCCATCAGGCCGGCGCCGCCGTTCAGCTCCGACTGGCTGTTTCCCGTGTAGCTGTAGTCGGCGGACAGGAAGCCGCTCACCCGGGTGGTGATCGGCCGGCGGTATATCGCTCCGGCCGAGGCGGTCCAGGCCGGGACGCCCATCAGGCGCGAGCCCTGGGTGAGCCCGACCAGGCCGAGCGCCCCGGGGTCGGTGAGGTTTGTTTTCTCGTACCCCACGCCAAGCCGCACCTGCAGACGCGGCACGAGGTAGCCCATCGCCTGGAACTCGGCGCCATTGATCTTGGCCTCCCCGCCGTTGATATCGAAGTACGCGCCGCACGGCAGCGCCACCTGCTGCTGAATGTTCTTCCAGTCTATGTGGAAGCCGTCCGCCGTAATCAACAGTCCCGGGTTCGAGAGCTGAACCTTGGCGCCGGCCTCATACGTCCAAAGGGTGTCCGAGCGCAGTTGGGTGATGTCGGTGACCGGGAGGTTCGGCTCCGCGCAGAAAGGTGCGTAGGCCTGCGCATTGCCCGCGCGGAAGCCCTTCGCGGCCGATACATACAGGAGCGTCGACTGGTTCGCCTGGTAGGACAGCGCCACTTTCGGGTCCAGGCCGCTCTGGCTGTTGGACTGCGGATCGCTCGCCGTCGGACCGAAGTTCATGAAGCCATCGGCGGTGTAGTCGGTGTGCTGCCGCAGCCAATACTGGCGCGCCCCGAGTGTCAGGGTGTAGCGGGGCAGGAACTTCCAATAGACCTGGCCGAACAGCGCGTAGTCCTTCTCCCGGCCCGGATTGTGTTGTGTCCAGATGAGGTCGTTGGGCCACGGACCGACCACCGCGTTGTTCACGGTCGCCGCGACCAGGCCGTTCGCGTAGGTCGGCGGGATGTAGAACAGCGCGCGCGAGTTCGACACGAACAGTCCGAACGTGCCGCTTATGCCGTGCACCGGCTTGAAGGAGAAGCGCGTCTCGTTGTTGAACTGGTTGAAGTAGTGATCGCCCTGCCAGAAATACGGCTGCGACGGCAGGCCCGAGACCTGATAGTAGGAGGCAAAGATCTGCTGCGTGCCGTAGGTCGAGTCCTCGATGTCCTCCGTCTGGCGGTGGAAGTAGCTCGTGGCGGACACGAGATCCCAGCCGTCGCCGCGGTATTTCAGGGTAAGCGAGGCCATCTGCCAGCGGTCGAATGCCGTCGGCTGGACATCGAACGCCCGATTGAGCGTGTAGACGGGGGTGAAATCCGGCAGCGGCGCGAACGTCGCCGGGAAGCCATGGTACTTCTCTTCCTGGGTCATCAGCAGCAGCGTGGCGTCGAAGCGGCTCGACAGCCGCCACAGAGTGTTGGCGCTGCCGCCATAGGCCGTGATGGCCCCCTGGTCACCGACGCTGCTGCGCGGCACGTCAAGCAAAGGGTTGGTGACGCCGGGGCTCGCCGGATCGGTGGGATAGGTGCGGGTCAGATAGCCGGCGTCGTGGTTGTAGAAGCCCACGAGGCGCATCGCGAGCACGTGTCGTACGAGCGGGAGATTCACCACCGCGTTGGCGCCGTAATCGGGGCTACCACCGCCGGATGTGCCGCCGATGTCCGTCGCCGCGTGGCCCTGGAACCTCTCCAGGTCCGGTTTGTTGGTGACCAGCTTGACGTTGCCGCCGAGGGAGCTCTCGCCATAGAGCGTGCCTTGGGGGCCCTCCAGCACCTGGATGTTGTCGATATCGACGATGCGCGGATCCACCGAGCTCGGCATGGGCGTGTCATCGATGTAGAAGCCCGTGGCGCCCGAAGTGCCAAACAGGTTCTGGCCGGTGATGCCACGGATGGCTACGGTGCGCGCATCGGCGAAGCCCGTCGGTCCGGAGCCATAGGTGAAGGACAGGTTCGGGGTCTTGGTGGCGTAGTCGGCGAAGGACTTGATGTGAAAGTCGTGCAGCGCCTGCGGCGTGAAGGCGGTGATGCTCTCCGGAACGCGCGCCAGCGGCTGGCTGAATTTCTGCGCGGTGACCACGATTTCCCCGAGTACGACGCCCGGTGCGGGGGCTGCGGTCACGGGGGCCCGGTCCTGAGCGCGAAGCGGCCCGACGGCGCCGAGACCGGCGACGAGCAGGGCGCTGAGCGACGCATCTGCGTGCCGATTCCAGGATTTCAATCTCGAAAGCTTCATGTCGTCTCCCCCGGTTGTACTTGCATGATCGGCTGTAGTATTCCCGCCCGTCAGTCGGCGCCGTAGCGCCGTACGTCCGCAGCGGGATTGAGAAACGCGTTGATGACCGCGGCGCAGCCTCGCGGATCCTCCCAGAATGGGTTGTGACCGAGCCCCGGGAAGACCACCACCTTTGCGTGCGGCAGAGCCCGCTCGAGCGAGCGGCGCATGGGCGGTAGCATGATCGGGTCTTTGCTGCCCCAGATGAGCAGGGTCGGCGCGGTGAGTTGCGGCAGGGTGCGCGCGAGGTCGCCGAGGTCTCCCAGGCCCTCATTGAGAACCGCAAGCCACACTCCGAGGGGAATGGCCGCGGCATTGCGCCGCTCGCGCCGCAGAAAGCGCCGGTCAACGGGCGTCGGTGACGACCACCATTCGCGCATGAATTTCGAGTCGGGATCGAGGGGTTCCTTGAGGCGGCGGATCTGGGCCGTCCAGTCGTATTGCGGGCCCGCGGATTTCGGCGCGGCGCTCGCTGTCGAGGAGATCAGTACGACCCGCAAGGTGCGCGCCGGCCACTGTTCCGCGAAGGTCTGCGCGACGATGCTGCCCAGGGAATGGCCGACGATGTCGGCACGGTGCACGTGCAGCCTGTCGAGCAGCAGCTTGATGTCATAGGCGAAGTCGTACCGCGTGTAGCAACACCCGGGCTTGCTCGACTCGCCGTGGCCCCTCAGGTCGACGAGAATGAGGCGGAAGCGCTTCGACAGGTAGGGCACGAGCGGCGCCCAGTCGAGATCGCTGTCGGTGTAACCGTGGATCAGGACCACGGGCGTGCCGCTGGGATTTCCGAGCGGCACGTAAGCCATGGAGATGCCGTCCGACAGCCTGAGGACCCGGCGCGCCGCATCCAGAGGTCGCAGATGAATTCGCGGCGGCACGGCGCCGGCGGCGGCATTGGCGATCAGGGCGAGAGCGATGGCGGCGAGGGGCGCGAGTGGCACCCGGCGACGGGGCGGAGTATTCATGTCCGGCTCCTCAACTCCATGCGGCGCGAGCCCGGGCCTGCGATCGGGCCGCCCCACTGCGTTCTGAATTGCTCGATGGCCCGCAGGATGGGCGCGGGGAAGGGTGCGGTCGCGGGCGTATCTCCCTGCTCGATGTGCAGGAGCATGATCTCCGCCGTGGCGGCGGGATCCGTCTGGCCCGCGCACACGAGCCGCAGTGCCGCATGGATTCGCTTCGCATCGTTTCCCAGGATGGCCGCACTGACCACGACCACATCGCTCTGGCGCACCTCCCGCAGGTAGTGGATGTGCATCTCGACGGTGTAGAGCGTGCAGCGCGTGCGCTCGCGGTAAGGTGCGTCGAGCCCCAGGCGATCCATCAGCGCGTCGGTCGCCAGGCTCAGGATGAGCCCATAGTAGGCATCGCGCAGATGACCGTTGTAATCGATCCAGTCCGCGGCGATCGGTGTTTCGTAGAGTGGTGCGGCCCGCATCGGCTCTGTCTCCGCGGTCGGCGCCGTGCTCAACGTATTTTCAGCCGCTCGCGCGCCTGGGCGGGCGAGAGGATGCGCGCTCCCATGGCCTCGGTGATGGTGCGCGCCCGCTCCACCAGTTGCGCGTTGCTCGCGTACACGCCGCGGCTGAGGTAGAGATTGTCCTCGAGTCCCACCCGGACATTGCCGCCGAGGAGGATGGATTGGGCCACCCAGGGCATCTGCATGCGGCTGATGGCGAAGGACGTCCAGATGCAGTCCGCCGGCAGCGTGTTCACCATGGCCAGCAGATGGCCGACGTCCGCGGGCACACCGTACGGAATGCCCGCGCACAGCTGAATGAGCGCGGGCGCGGGAATCAGGCCCTCGTCGATCATTTTGCGCACGAACCAGAGGTTCCCGGTGTCGAACACTTCGAGCTCGGGTTTCACGCCGAGGTCGCGCAGGATGGCGGCGCCACGGCGCAGATAGTCCGGTGTGGATACGTACGCGCGGTTGCCATCGCCGAAGTTGAGACTCCCGCAGTCCAGGGTGGCGATGTCGGGACGGTACAGCCCCTCGTGACACAGATCGATCACGTGCTGCATGCGCCGCTCCTGGCTGACGAAATCGGTTCCCGGCGCCGGGGTGTCGTCGAGGCCGTGCTCGCCGACGCAGATGTAGCCACCCATGCCGCAGGTCAGGTTGACGATCACATCGACACCGCTATCGCGGATGCGCTTGACCACCTCGCGGTAGTGGCGAGTCTCCATGCTGAAGGCGCCGGTGTCGGGGTCGCGCACGTGGATGTGCACGATGGCCGCGCCGGCTCTGGCGGCTTCGATGGCGGTTGCGGCGATCTGTTCCGGGGTGACCGCGCAGTGGGGGCTCTTGGTGACCTTGGTGTCGTCGCCCGTCACGGCGCAAGTGATGATGACGTCGTGGTTCATGATGCAAGACCTCGCGGTGGCCCCCAGCGGCGTTAAATATTATTGCCGTGATAATATAGACTGCGAAATTGGGGGCTGCAATAGGCTGCGGCGCAGGGACGGGTATGAGCCCCGCAGCGCCCGGGGCGGCGCCGTGGCCGCCGGGAGGAATGGGCGGAGCGCTCAGTCGGGCGCGCGCTGGGCGGCGGGGTGCGAGGAGTGGGCGGTGCGCGCCTTGCGCTCATCCCGCAGCATGCGCCGCTGGTCGAGCGGCCGGATGGTCCTGATCCTGCACTGCCAGCCCCCGGCCCTCACGAAATCGAACATGGCGCTGACGGTATCGGCGAAGGAGGTGAGGCCGACCCGGTCGGAGAACATGAGATCCCCGCACGGCGGGTGGACGGTGATGGGATAGGCCTGGTTGATGCCGGTCCACACCACCCCCGGGTCGTGACTGATGGGTTCCCAGCCGTCGTAACCGGTCATCCGGGCATGGCGGGGGACGGGCTTGCCGGCGTACGGGCCGCCGCTGCTCAGCCCGGCACCAGCACCAGCACGGCCAGCGGCGGCAGATGCAGGGTGAGCGAGTGCGGTCGCCCGTGGTAGGGCGCATCGTCCGCCTGGACACTCCCGAGATTCCCGATGCCGCTGCCGCCGTACTCGGCGGCATCGCTGTTCAGGCGCTCCACCCAGCGTCCACCCCGCGGCACACCCACGCGATAGCCATCACGCGGCACCGGCGTGAAATTGCAGGCGATGAGAACCCAGTCGCCGCCATCTCGAGCGCGGCGCAGGTACACGATGACACTGTCGTCGGCGTTCTCGCAGTCGACCCACTCGAACCCCTCGGGACTGAAGTCGAGCTGGTGCAATGCCGCAGACGAGCGGTACAACGCATTCAGATCCCGGACCCATTTGCGCAGCCCCGCGTGCGGGGCGTGCTGCAGCAGGTGCCATTGCAGGCCTTCCTCGTGCCGCCATTCGCTCCACTGGCCGAATTCCCCGCCCATGAACAGCAGTTTCTTGCCCGGATGGGTCCAGAGGTAGCCGTAGAGCAGCCGCAGGCCGGCGAAACGCTGCCACTCATCGCCCGCCATCTTGCCGAGCAGCGACCCCTTGCCGTGCACGACCTCGTCGTGCGAGAGCGGCAGCACGAAATTCTCGTTGAAGGCGTACCAGAGACTGAAGGTGATCCTGCTGTGTTGGAACTTGCGGTACACGGGGTCGGCCGACAGGTACTTCAGCGTGTCGTGCATCCAGCCCATGTTCCATTTCATGCCGAATCCCAGTCCGCCCAGGTGGACGGGCCGGGACACCATGGGCCAGGCGGTGGATTCCTCGGCGATGGTCTGCGTGTCGGGATGATCGCGGTAGACGGCGAGGTTGAGTTGTTTCACAAACTCCACCGCCTCCAGATTCTCGTTGCCGCCGAAGCGGTTCGGAATCCATTCGCCGTCGCGCCGCGCATAATCGAGGTAGAGCATGGAGGCCACCGCGTCCACCCGCAGCGCATCGATGTGATACCTCTCCAGCCAGAACAGCGCGTTGCTCAGGAGGAAATTGCGCACCTCCGCGCGGCCGTAGTTGAAGATCGCGCTGTTCCAGTCGGGGTGATGGCCCTGGCGGGGATCGGCGTGCTCATAGAGATGTGTGCCGTCGAAATAGGCCAGTCCGTGCTGGTCGGATGGGAAGTGCGATGGCACCCAGTCGAGAATCACGCCGATGCCGCGCCGATGCAGGTGCTCGACGAAGTACATGAAATCCTGCGGCGTGCCGTAGCGGGAGGTCGGAGCGAAGTAGCCCGTGACCTGGTAACCCCAAGAGCCGTAGAAGGGATGCTCCATGACCGGCAGAAGCTCGACATGGGTGAAGCCCATGTCGGTCACGTGATCGGCCACCGCGTGCGCGAGTTCGCGGTAGGTGAGCCAGCGTCGCCCGTCCTGGTGGCCCCGCATGAACGATCCCAGGTGCAGCTCGTAGATCGACCAGGGCGCATCCAGGGCATTCGCACCGGGGCGCGCGGCGAGCCACTGCCCATCGTCCCACTCGTAGGCGAGATCCCACACGACCGAGGCGGTACGCGGCGGCTGCTCGCAGTGAAACGCGAACGGATCGCTTTTCGCAACGGTGTAGTCTCCCAGGCGGGAGACTATGTGATACTTGTAGAGCGTCCCGGGGCCGATGTCCGGGACGAAGGTCTCCCATATTCCGGAGGAGTCCTGACGCGGTGCGAGCGGGTGAGTGGCGGGGGCCCAGCCGTTGAAATCCCCGATCAGCGAGACCGAGGCGGCGTTCGGCGCCCACACTGCGAAGCACGTTCCGGCCGGGCGACCCTGCTGCGCCGGCAGCGGGTGCGCGCCGAGTTTCTCGTAGGCCCGTCCATGCGTGCCCTCGCGGAAGAGGTAAATGTCGTGTTCGGTCAGCAGCACTCGGGCAGTGTACCAACTACCACCACCGCATGCTGAAGCCGGTCGTCATAGGTCACCGCGGCGCGAGCGGTTACCGGCCGGAGCATACCCTGGCGGCATATCGGCTTGCGCTCGAGCAGGGAGCCGATGCCCTGGAGCCGGACCTGGTCATGAGCCGCGACGGGGTGCTGGTGGCCCGTCACGAAAACGAGCTCGGCGGCACGACGGATGTCGCGCGGCACGCGCACTTTGCATCCCGACGCACCACCAAGCTCATCGACGGCGAGGCGGTCACGGGCTGGTTCAGCGAGGATTTCACCCTCGAGGAGCTGAAGAGTCTGCGCGTGCGTGAGCGCATCGGGGCGCTGCGCCCGGAGAATCGCCGCTTCGACGGACAGTTCGAGATCGCCACATTCGAGGAGATTCTGCGGCTGCGCGCCGCGGTACAGCGCGAGCGGGAGTACGCGGCCGCCCTCGGCGGTCGGCCGCTGCCGCCACCGATCGTGCTGGTGGCGGAGCTGAAGCATCCGAGCCACTTTGGCGCCTGCGGCCTGGAGATGACCGGCGCTCTGCTGCGCTCGCTCGAGGCGCACGGCGGCACGGCGCCTGAGTCCGATGTGCTCCTGGAGTCGTTCGAGACCGGCATCCTGCGCACCCTGAAGCGGCTGACCGACGTGCCGTTGGTGCAGCTGCTGGAGAGCGCGGGCGCCCCGGAGGATGTGCGCCGGGCGGGCGGGACGCAGACCTTCGCGCAGATGACGCAGCCGGCGGGTCTGGCCGACATCGCCACCTACGCCGCGGGCATCGGCCCGGAAAAATCTCTCCTCATCCCGCGTGAGACCTCGGGGCGGCTGGGGCACCCGACGCGGCTCATCGCCGACAGTCACGCGCAGGGCCTCAAGGTGATCCCGTGGACGTTCCGCGCCGAAAACGCCTTCCTGCCGGCCGAGGCGCGCACCGGCGGAGCGGATCGGGAGCGGGGCGATCTGGCCTGGGAAATCGGCCGTTTTCTGGCGATCGGCGTCGACGGATTCTTCACGGACCAACCCGACATCGGCGTGCGCGCCCGTGCGGCGTTCCTCGAACGGGCAGAGCACCCAGAGGCTTGACCTGGAGCACACCGCGGCGTCGCGGCCATGCCTGCGGGTTCTTTGCCGTATACTGGCGGCCTGTGGGAGAAGATGGCCCATGACTGAAATCGCCGATACCTTCGATTCTGCCTTCACCAAAGCCGTCGATCTGGGCAACAAGATCGCGGACAAAGACCGGGACGCCGACCTGTGGGACATC
>DAHVQK010000107.1 GCA_027317845.1 Gammaproteobacteria bacterium | reverse complement strand
GGGCCGTACTCCGCCGGGTAGTGGTAGGCGCTCACCTGGCGGGGGTTCTCGATGAAGGCGGGCGCCGCGCGGCCGGCGAGGAAGTAGATCGAGAGCGGGCCAGAGGCGCTGCCGAGCGCGCTCGCGGCCGGCACATTGCCGCGGATGTCGCGCCCGCAGGCAAGGAGCGCCTCCTGGCGCGCGCTGTTGAACTGGCGATAGCGCTCCGTGCCGCGGCTCTCGAGGTTGATGTCGGGCAGGTAGTTCCACACCCGCAGCAGCTGAGCGAAGCCGTTCGCCTCGAGCGTCGCATGCATCTCCCGATAGGCGCGCTCCGTGGCGCGCTCGAGCCCGGTGTGGCCCGCCGCGGGGGCCTCCTCGGGCAGGTGCAGGCTCCCGAAGAGGAACTCATCGCCGTGCGCGTAGCGGATCGCCCCGTGGGAGCCCGTGCGCGTGCGGCCCGCGATGCGCCAACACTCGATCGCCGCGGCATGCCCGTCGAGCAGCGGCATCGACACCCGGGCGAGCGGCAGATCGGTGGGGCAGGCGAGGGGGGCGGCCGGGGCGCTGTGCGCCTCGCCGCTGAACAGCGCTGCGCCCAAAACGCCCTCCCAGGACGGTTCGGGCGTGGTCAGCAACTCCAGGTACAGGTCGGGGTGTTCCATGAGGTCGGCAGTGCGCGCCCTGCTCAGGCGCAACGGAGGTTTCTCGAGCGCCGTCGCAGGGCCGCGAGCGAACGGCCCGGCATGGCGAGCGAGTTGAGATAGTAGAGGACCTGGAAGAGGCGCAGCGAGCCCCACAGCGGCGTGTCCTCGTAGATGTCGCCCGAGAGGAACGAGAGCAGCGCCTCGCGCATGCGCAGCGGATTGCGCGGCTCCATGAACAGCGACTGCATGGCCGGGTGGGTCATGCGGTAGATGAACCAGGCGAAGCGCTCGGGACCGAGGCGCACCCGGCGCTCGAAGCGGCGTATCGCCTCGTGCCGGCGGCGTGGGTCGCGAAGGCACGCATCGATCGTCTCGGCGGCGGCGACGCCACCGATCATCGCGAACAGCACGCCCGAGGAGAATACCGGGTCGATGAACGAGTAGGCATCCCCCACCAGAAGATATCGCTCGCCGTGGGTGCGCGCGCAGCGGTAGGTGTAATTGCCGCTCGCCTCGACCCCGGTGACCCTCTCGGCCCCCTCGAGGCGCGCCGCAAGCGCGGGCGAGAGCGCGATGGTGTCCCGAAAGAACGCCTCGAGCGGGCCCCTGCGCGCCTTCATGTAGTACGGCCAGACCACCGCACCCACGCTGGTGATGCCATCGGCGAGCGGGATGAACCAGAACCACCCGTGCTCGAACCAGAAGATGGTGATATCGCCCGCCCGCTCGGCCCGCTCATGGCGCCACGCTCCCTTGAAATGCGCGTACAGGGCGCAACTCGCGTGCCGCGGGTTGCGCTCCTTGATCCCGAGTCGGTTGCCGAGGAACGTGTCGCGTCCGGAGGCATCGATGAGGTAACGTGGCCGCCAGGTCGTGCGCGTTCCCTCCTCGCCCTCGGTGCGCACCAACACCGCATCGCGCGCGGGAAACTCCACCTCCTGCGCCCGGCAGCCCTCGATTACCCGCGCCCCCAGGCGCTCGGCGCGGCGCAACAGAATCTCATCGAACGCCGAGCGCCGTACCTGGTAGGCCGAGGGCAGGGCGCGGTTCCAACTGTCGCCGAAGCAGAAGCGCTCGCTCCTGCCGTGTGCGGGCGAGTGGAACTCCGCGCCGTGCTTCGGCATGCCGATGGCGCGGATCTGCTCCGCCACCCCCAGCCGCTCAAAGAGCGGCAGGTTCGCCGGCAGGAGCGACTCCCCGATATGAAACCGAGGGTGGCGCGAGCGCTCGATGAGCACCACGCGGTGGCCGGCCTCGGCGAGCACGGCCGCCGCGCTCGAGCCACCCGGCCCCCCACCGACGATGAGCACATCGGGCTCCTCCGGCACAGGCGGAGCCGGTTGCGCGTGGGAGGGCACGGCGCGGGGCTACTTCCGGTGGTGCAGCGCCGTCTTGGCGCGGTGCGCATCGCCCGCCACGGCGTGGCCGACCTTCTTCGCCCCGTGCGCGATCGCATGCCCGGTGGACTTGGCGCCGCGGGCGATCACATGGCCCGTGTGCCGCGCCTCGCGCGCAACGGTGTGCCCGACCCGCTTGGAGTCGCGCTTGATCCGCCGGCGCGTGGGGCGGGTATCGCGGGCCACCGTGTGGCCGAAGCGGCGCGAGTCGATGGCGACGTGATGGCCGATGTCCTTGGCGCTGTGGGCAATCGCGAGTCCGGCGCTGCGGGCATCGCGCGCGATCGTGTGGCCGACATCCTTGAAGTCCGCGCGCACGGTGTTCTGGGTGGCCGAGGCCGGCCGGGCGAGGGCGCCCAGCGCCAGGGCGAGGAGACAGGCGGGGAGGGTGGCAGGCTTCATGGGGGCGTGCTCACGTGAAAAGCTGTGGCCGATGTTACCCGATGTTGGCTCTCGAGGTGCCAATTGTCACCCGGTTCGGGCACACTCGGACGGATGAGCACCGACCGGCTGCCAATCTCGGTTCTGAAGACCCGCCTGGTCCCGGGGCGATGGGATGTGCTCGCCTTCTTCCTGGTGGTGGGGGCGCTGCTGTACCTCGCCCATGCCGGTCTCGGGCTCGTCGCGCCCCTCTCGCACCTCACCGCCGAGCGCATCTCCCTCAATCCGCGGGCGCTGCCGGGTTACGCGGCCCAGACGGCGCTGCGCATGCTCGTCGCGATGGGCGCCTCGCTCCTTTTCACCTTCACCTACGCGACGCTCGCCGCCAAGAGTCGGCGCGCCGCGACGGTGCTCGTGCCGCTCCTCGACATCCTCCAGTCGGTGCCCATCCTCGGGTTCTCATTCACCATCGTCTTCTTCCTCTCGCTCACCCCCGGCCGCGTGGCCGGCGCCGAGATGGCCGCCGTGTTCCTCGTCTTCACCAGCCAGGCGTGGAACATGGCCTTCAGCTTCTACCACTCGCTGCGCAGCATTCCGGCGGAGCTCGATGAGGCGGCGAGGAGCTTTCACCTCGGACCGTGGATGCGCTTCTGGCGCCTGGAAGTGCCCTTCGCCATGCCCGCGCTCATCTGGAACATGATGATGTCCATGTCGGGCGGTTGGTTCTTCGTGGTGGCCGCCGAGGCGATCAGCGTGGGGCACACCACGGTGACGCTGCCCGGGATCGGCTCCTACATCGCCCGTGCGATCGCCGCGCGCGACCTCGGAGCCATCGGCTGGGCGATCGGCGCCATGAGCATCGTCATCCTCATCTACGACCAGATCATCTTCCGCCCGCTCATCGCGAGCGCCGACTGGTTCCGCCTCGAGCAGGAGGCGGGGCTCTCCCCGAGCCGCTCCTGGGCGCTCACGATGATGCGCCACTCGCGGCTGCTCTCGTTCGGCTCCCACGCGCTCGCGGGCCTGCTGCGCCTCGGGAACCGCAGTCCCGGCGCGCCGCGGCCGAAGCCCACCGCCGGCCGCCGGCGCCTGACGGATCTCCTCTGGTATGCCGCGGTGCTCGCCGTGGTCGGGGTGGGGGCGTGGAAGACGGAGCACTTCGTGTTCTCGAGCATCCCCGCCGCGCAGGTCCGGCACGTGGTGGTGCTCGGCCTTTACACGCTGCTGCGGGTCGTGGTGCTCATCGCCCTGGCGAGCCTCGTGTGGGTGCCGATCGGGGTGCACATCGGCATGCGCCCGCGGCTCGCGGCCGCGGCGCAGCCGGTGGCGCAGTTCCTCGCGGCCTTTCCGGTCAACCTGCTCTTTCCCGTGGTGGTCTGGGGGATCGTGCGTTTCCGGCTCGATGCGAACATCTGGCTGAGCCCGCTCATGGTGCTCGGCACCCAGTGGTACATCCTCTTCAACGTGATCGTGGGCGCCTCCTCGATCTCGATGGACCTGAAGTACGTCGGCGAGAACCTGCGGGTGCGCGGCTGGCTGTGGTGGCGCCGGATCGCCCTGCCGGCGGTGTTCCCGTTCTACGTGACCGGAGCGATCACCGCCGCCGGCGGCTCGTGGAATGCGAGCATCGTGGCGGAGGTCGCCAACTGGGGCAACAAGCACCTTGCCGCCGAAGGCTTGGGCGCCTACATCGCCGATGCCACCGCCTCGGGTAATTTCGCGCGCACAGTGCTCGGCATCGTGGTGATGAGCGTGTTCGTGGTCATCATCAACCGGGTATTCTGGCGGCCGCTCTACGCGCGCGCCGAGCGCAAATTCCGCATGAGCTGAGCGGCAGCAGGAGGTCCCATGAACGCCAATCCGCATCGCGCCATCGCCGAGCCGCTGCTCGAGGTGCAGGGTGTCGGCAAGAGCTTCTGGAAAACCGACGGCGATGAGCTCGTGGTGCTCGAGGATGTGAACCTGACGCTCCGTCCCGGGGAGATCGTCGGGCTCCTCGGCCGCTCGGGGTCGGGAAAGTCGACGCTGCTGCGCCTCATCGCCGGCCTCGATGCCCCGACGCGCGGCAAGGTGAGCTATCTCGGCTCCCCCGTGGGCGGCCCCGCGCAGGGCATCTCCATGGTGTTCCAGAGTTTCGCGCTCTTTCCGTGGCTCACGGTGCTCGGCAACGTGCAGCTCGGGCTCGAGGCGCTGCGCCTCTCGGAGGCCGAGATCCGCAAGCGTTCGCTCGAGGCCATCGACCTGATCGGACTCGATGGCTACGAGTCGGCCTTTCCGCGCGAGCTCTCGGGCGGCATGCGCCAGCGGGTGGGCTTTGCGCGCGCGCTCGTGGTGCATCCCAACATCCTGTTGATGGACGAGCCGTTCTCGGCGCTCGATGTGCTCACCGCCGAGACGCTGCGCAGTGATTTCATCGAGCTCTGGGGGCAGGGGGAGCTGCCGATCGGGGCGGTGCTGATGGTCACCCACAACATCGAGGAGGCGGTGCAGATGTGCGACCGCCTGCTCATCTTCTCGACCCACCCAGGCAGGGTGGTGAGCGAGATCCTGGTCGAACTGCCTCACCCGCGCACCGCCGTCGACCCGACCTTCCGCGCGCTGGTCGACCGGGTCTACACCGAGATGACCGCCAAGCCTCGGGTCACCCGCGGAGCCGGCCGTGCGGAGCGCATCGCGGCCATGGCCCTCGACAGCGCGCTCATCCACGTCTCGACCAACCTGCTCGCGGGCATGATGGAGGCGGTGAGCGAGCCGCCCTACGGGGGGCGGGCCGACCTGCCGGCGATCGGCCAGGCGCAGCACATGGAGGCTGATGACCTCCTCCCGGTGGCCGAGGCGCTGCAGCTGCTGCGCTTCGCCGAGGTGGAAGGGGGCGATATCCGCCTGACCGAGGCGGGACTCACCTTCACCCACTCCGACACCGATGAGCGCAAGGCGCTTTTCGCGCGCCACCTCATCGCCCACGTGCCGCTCGCGGCCCACGTGCGCCGCGTGCTCGATGAGCGCAGCAGCCATCGCGCGCCGAAGAGCCGCTTTCTCGATGAGCTCGAGGACCACATGACCGAGGAGGCGGCCGAGCAGACCCTGCGCGCCCTCATCAGCTGGGGTCGCTACGCCGAGCTCTTCGCCTACGACGATCAGCGGCAGGTGTTCACGTTGGAGAACCCCGCGTGACCCAGACCGATCGGCCGGCCCGAGTGCGCCTGCTGATCGTCGATGACGATCGGGAGCTGTGCGCGATGCTGCTCGAGTACCTCGGGCCCGAGGGCTTTCTCACCGAGATTGCCGGTACCGGGCAGGCGGCGCTCGAGCGCATCGCCCGCGGCGGGCTCGAGCTCGTGGTGCTCGATGTCATGCTGCCCGAGCTCTCGGGGTTCGAGGTGCTGCGCCGGCTGCGCGCCACGAGCCGGATGCCGGTGCTCATGCTGACCGCGCGCGGCGAGGAGATCGATCGCGTGGTCGGGCTCGAGATGGGCGCCGATGACTACCTCGCCAAGCCCTTCAGCCCCCGCGAGCTCGTGGCGAGGATCCGCGCGATCCTCAGGCGCATCTCCACCGAAGCGCCGCAGGCGGCGCCGCTCTTGACCTTCGGCCCCTTGAGCATCGACCCGCGGGCGCACTGCGCGCGCATCGAAGGGCGGGACCTCGAGTTGACGAGCGCGGAGCTGCGCATCCTCGAGCTGCTGGTGCTCGCCGACACGCGCACCGTCGGCCGCGAGGACCTCACGACGCAGGCGCTCGGAAGGCGCCTGCTGCCCACCGACCGCAGCCTCGACACGCATGTCAGCAACTTGCGGCGCAAGCTCGGCCGCTTCACCGACCGGGTGAGCATCCAGGGCGTGCGTGGCGCGGGCTACGCGCTCATCCAGAGATAACCCGCCGATGCACTCGCTCTTCTGGCGGATCTTCTGGGCGTTCTGGCTCACCATCACCCTCATCGTGGTCGGTACGGTGACGGCGGCGGTGAACGAGGCCTTTGTGCACCGAGATCAGATGCCGTGGGTGCAGCGGGGACAGCTGTTCACCCAGGCCGCCGCGGCGTTCAAGAAAGGTGGGCCGCAGGCTCTCGATCACTGGCTCGAGGCGCTTGCGCGCGCGCAAGGACCGTATTCGACGCGCACCTACGTCATAGGGCCGGACGGGCGCGATCTGCTCGGGCGAAGGCTGCCCGGGTTTCTGCGGCCGTTCTTCGCGCCCCAAAGGCTCCCCGGTGAGCCCCATGCCTCTCCGGCGCCGCCCATCAGCGGTGCGCTGGTGCTGATGACGCAGGAGGGCCGCATCTACCAGGTCGTGGTCACCGCGCTGCACCACCATCCGCTCCTCTTCTTTGGCGCGCTGGCCTTGCCGGGAGTGGCCGGCACCACGATCGCGGTCGCCCTCGTGGTGAGCACCCTGATCTGCTTCCTCCTCGCGCGCTATCTGGTGAGGCCGATCGAGCGGCTGCGGCAGGCGGCGCGGCGCATGGCCGGGGGGGATCTCGATGTGCGCGTGCGCCCGGGACTGAAGCGCCGACGCGACGATCTCGCGTTGCTCGCGGAGGATTTCGATGCCATGGCCGAGCGCGTGCGCGGCCTGCTCGAGTCGAAGGAACGGCTGCTGCGCGATGTGTCGCACGAGCTGCGCTCGCCCCTCACGCGGCTGCAGCTGGCGCTCTCGCTCGCCTCGCGCGATGAGGAGGTTCCGCGCCAGCTCGCAAGAATCGAGCGCGAGGCGGATCGCCTGGAACAGCTCATCGCGCGCACCCTCAAGCTCGCGCGGCTCGAGCGGCAGTCGGCACCGATCGCCGCCGACGCGCTCGAGGTGGGGGAGCTGCTGCGCGACATCGTGGCGGATGTCCGGATCGAGGCGGATGCGCGCGGCTGCTCGGTGAGGCTGAGCGCCGAGGGGCCGCTGCCGGGTTCGGGGGATGCGGAGCTCCTGCGCAGCGCCTTCGAGAATGTAATCCGCAACGCGGTGCGTTACGGGCCGGCGGGATCTGAAGTGCTCGTCGAGGCGCGCTCGCTCGAGCGGGTGCCCGTCACGGCCGGCGACCTCTCTCAGGGCGTCTCGGCGGGCGGTGGTGGTGGAGCGCGCGACTTGGACATCACAGTTCGCGATCACGGATCAGGCGTGCCGGAGCAGGACCTCGAGGCGATTTTCGAGCCCTTCTACCGGGTGGGTGCGGCGCGCGATCGGGAAGGCGGCGGCGAGGGCCTGGGACTTGCGATTGCCGCGCGCGCCATCCAGCGTCACGGTGGTCGCATCGAAGCGCACAACGCCCCGGGCGGGGGCCTCGAGGTCATGATCCGCCTGCCGGCGCGCGCCGCTTCAGTGCTCGACAAGCCAACACCCGCCTGAGGCGCCAGCTCGACCGGCCAGTCTTTGCTAGAATAGCCGGTCTCTTGAGGCGCAACTGGGCCTGGACGGAGAACGTGTCCGAACCTTCCCAACCCGAGCTGCCGCTGCCCGAGGTCAGGCCCCCGGGCGAGACCGACGCTCAGAACGATTCTCCCGCCGCGACGCACCGGGCCTCTCCTGAATCCTCCGGGGAACCCCCCGGGGCATCGCATCATGAGCCGCTCGGTCCTCTCGATGCGCCCGTGGTGCGCCTGCCGCGGGGCAGGCTGCAGGCGCGCCTGCAGCGCCTGCTCAACAGCAACACCCGGCGCCTGTTCCTGCAGGTCGGACTGCCCTGGAGCGCCGCGCTCCTCGTCGGCCTGGTCTCGGTGCTGTACGCGCGTTGGAGCAACGACGCCTACTACACCTTCATCGGATGGATCGACGGGCGCGCCTGGCTCGCTTTCATCCTGACGCCGCTGTTCACCGTGGTGGCGGTGTACTGTACCCGGCGCTGGTTCTACGGCAGCGAGGGCAGTGGTATTCCGCAGGTCATCGCCGCGCTCCATGCCCCGCGCGCCGAGGGCGATGACACGCTGATGCGGCGCCTGTTTGGGTTCAGGGTCATCGTTGGCAAGATCGCGGGCTCGCTCCTGGGGCTGCTCGGGGGGCTCACGATCGGGCGCGAGGGACCGACGGTGCACCTCGGCGCGGCCATCATGGCCGAGACGCGGCGGTTCTACCCGCGCCGCACCCAGCGGCTCGAGCGCCGGCTGCTGCTCGCGGGCGCCGCGGCCGGACTCTCGGGCGCATTCAACACGCCGCTCGCCGGGGTCATATTCGCGATCGAGGAGCTGGCGCGCGACTTCGAGACGCGCACCAACGGCACCATGATCACCGCAGTGGTGTTCGCGGGCCTGACCTCGCTCGCCCTTGCCGGCAACTACCTCTACTTCGGGCAGCTCAACGTCACGGTCCCGTTGGGCATCGGGTTCGCGCTGCCGGTCATCGTGGCGGCGCTCGTGTGCGGCCTCATGGGCGCCGCATTCAACTATGCGCTGCTGCACTGGCGAAAATGGATGCCCGGGCGGGTGCGCGAGTTCAAGATCGGCAGGCCCCTGTGGTGGGCGTTCGCGAGCGGGCTGTTGATCGCGTGCATCGGGGTAGCCACCCTCGGGCAGACCTGGGGGAGCGGTTACGACCAGGCGAGGGCGCTGCTGCACGGCACGGCGCCGCTCAGCCAGGCATTTGCGGCGACCAAGTGGGTGACGATGGTGGTGAGCTATCTCGCCGGCGTACCGGGCGGACTCTTCTCGCCCTCGCTTTCGATCGGCGCGGGCATCGCGCAATGGGTGCACGCGGCGTTCTCCTGGGCGCCCATGGCGGCGCTCATCGCGCTGTGCATGACGGGCTATCTCGCGGCGGTCACGCAATCGCCCATTACCTCTTTCGTCATCGTGATGGAGATGACCAACGGCTCGGCGATGGTGATCCCGATGATGGCGGTGGCGCTCGCCGCCTCGCGCATCTCGAGCCTGTTCACGCCGCCGCTCTACGAGGCGCTCGCCGAGGACCGGTACTTCCATTACGAGCCGCCGCCCGAGAGCGGCATCGCCCCGGGCAGTTGAGCGGGGAATTTCCGGCCCCCGCCATCGGCCGAAGCGGTGGCCTCGACTCGCGCAGATGCGATACCCGGCGTTGCAGGCGGTTCAGAAATCTTCACAAATCTCCCCGCCGGGCGCATCCGGCGGCGGGGGGCGGATGATAGGCTTGCGGGATGGACTTTCAAGACGCCCCGGGCCCGGCTGGAGGGGCCCCGACAGGTTCCACGGATACCGAGCAGCAGGGGCGAGCGGCGCGCCATCGGCGCATTGCCTGGATCGGCCTCGGGATATTCGCCCTCCTCATCGCGTTTGCGATCTATCGCCACCACGCGAGCACCAATGCCCGCATGATGGGCCTCAAGGGCTTCGGGGGACCGATGCCGGTGAGCGTGGCGCAAGTGGGCACCGCCGATGTGCCGGTCGTGATCGATGCCTTGGGCACGGTGACCCCGCTCGCGACCGTCACTGTGCGACCCCAGGTGACCGGCCCCCTCGTCAAGATCGCCTTTGAGGAAGGCGAGACGGTGCGCGCCGGGGACCTGCTCGCGGTCATCGATCCGCGGCCCTACCAGGCGGCGCTCGATCAGGCGCAGGGCCAACTCGCACGCGACCAGGCGGCGCTCGAGAACGCCCGGGTCGACCTCGCCCGTTACAAGCGACTGCTCGCGCAGGACTCGGTCTCCGCCCAGACCTACGCCGGCCAGGAGGCCACGGTGCGCCAGGACGAGGCCCAGGTCGAGGCCGATCAGGCCTCGGTCGAGACGGCACGACTCAACCTGAGCTACTGCCGCATCACCTCCCCGGTCGCCGGCCGAGTGGGCCTGCGCCAGGTGGATCTCGGGAACCTCGTCCAGGCCAACCAGACCACCCCCATCGTCACGGTCACGCAGATGCACCCGATGTCGGTGCTGTTCACGGTGCCCGAGAACGATCTCACCCGGATCTTCAAGCACGCCGGAGCGAAACGGAAGCTCGTGGTCGAGGCCTACAGCCGCGACATGCGCCACCTCATCGCCACCGGGACGCTCGCGAGCATCGACAACCAGATCAGCACGACCACCGGCACATTGCAGATGCGCGCGCTCTTCGAGAACGCGCACTCCGGCCTCTTTCCCGACGAGTTCGTCAACGTGAAGCTGGTGCTCGATACCCTGAAGAACCAGATCGTGGTGCCCGGGGGAGCGGTGCAGAACGGCCCCTCGAGCACCTTCGTCTACGTGGTTGAGCCCAACGACACGGTGAAGCTGCGCGATATCGTGACAGGACCCACCGACGGCAACATGATCGCCATCACGAGCGGACTCACCGCGGGTGAGACGGTAGTGACCGACGGAGCGGATCAGTTGCGCAACGGCGCCCACGTGCGCATCCCCGGGCGAAAGCCCAGTGCGGCGGCCTCGGCCCCCGCGGCGGGCGCTGACCTGGCGCGTTGCGCACGCCTCGCCGCCGCGCGCCGCAGGGCATCCGGCATGAAGGCGAAGTTCCTCACCCGCGCCTATGAGCGCCTCGGCTGTTCCCGGCGGGACTCAAAGACATGAACCCGTCCCGGCCTTACATCCTGAGGCCGGTCGCCACCTCGCTCCTGATGGTCGCGATCGTCATCCTCGGGGCGATCGGCTACCTGCTGCTGCCGGTGTCGACGCTGCCGGAGGTCGACTATCCGACCATCGTGGTCTCGACGTTCCTGCCCGGAGCGAGCCCCGATGTGATGAGCACGACGGTGACCGCGCCACTCGAGCGGCAGTTCGGACAGATGTCGGGCCTGAACCAGATGTCCTCGCGGACCTCCGCCGGC
>DAHVQK010000102.1 GCA_027317845.1 Gammaproteobacteria bacterium | reverse complement strand
ATAGGGGTTTACGCATCGACGAACCCCGTCTTTTACCCACACTGAATCACGAAGACCCATTTTTACTATAGGCACAAGTGCCGCCGTTGGCGCGCGCGGTTCCCGAAGGGCGTTCGAATTATCCGTCGAATCAAGAGAGATTCGGTCTCTAAAATCAACGGACGCCCTCGTTTTTTTTCGTCGAGGTTGAGGTGGCAACTTTAATTCGGACGCACAATAATCGTCTTTTTCTGGTTACGCCTCACTCCACCGTGACGCTCTTCGCGAGATTGCGGGGTTGATCGACGTCGGTGCCCTTCAGCACGGCAACGTGATAGGCGAGCAGCTGCAGCGGTACGGTGTAGACGGCCGGGGCCTGGAACCAGGTCACGTGCTTCGGCATCTCGATCACCGTGACGCCATCGCTCGGCTCGATGCCCGATTCGGGGTCGGCGAACACGATCAGCTCGCCGCCACGGGCGCGGACCTCCATGAGGTTGGATTTGAGCTTCTCCAGCAGGTCGTTGTTCGGCGCCACGGTGATCACCGGCATGTCGGCGTCCACCAGCGCGAGGGGGCCATGCTTGAGCTCGCCCGCGGGATAGCTCTCGGCGTGGATGTAGGAAATTTCCTTGAGCTTCAGCGCTCCCTCCATGGCGATCGGATAGAGCGCCCCGCGGCCGAGGAACAGCGCGTGGCGCTTGTCGGCGAAGCGCTCGGCGAGTCGATGGATGACCGGATCGAGGGTGAGGACCTTCTCGATGAGCGCGGGCAACTCCACCAGGCGGCTCACCAGGCCATGCTCGCGCTCGGCGTCGGCGCCGTGATAGCGAGCCAACGCGACGGTCAGCATCGACAGCGCCGCGAGCTGCGTCGTGAATGCCTTGGTCGAGGCCACGCCGATCTCCGGGCCGGCGCGCGTGAGCATCACCAGCTCCGACTCGCGCACCAGCGAACTCTCGGGCACGTTGCAGATGGCGAGCGTCGACAGATAGCCTGACTGGCGCGCGAGACGCAGTGCCGCGAGCGTATCGGCGGTCTCGCCGGATTGCGAGATGGTGACGAACAGCGAGTTGGGCGGCACCAGGGGATTGCGGTACCGGTACTCGCTGGCGATGTCGACGGCACAGGGAATGCGGCAGATCTGCTCGACGAAGTAGCGGGCGACGGATGCGGCGTGATAGCTCGTGCCGCAGGCGACGATGTGCACGCCGGCGACACGCTTGAACACGTCGGTCGCCGCCGGGCCGAATGCGGCCTCGAGGAGCCTGCCGTTCGCCACGCGCTCGGACAGCGTGTCGGCGATGGCTCGTGGCTGCTCGTGGATCTCCTTCAGCATGAAGTGGCGGAAGGGTCCCTTCTCCGCGGCGTCGGCGCTGAGCTCGCTCTCACGCACCGGGCGCATGGCCACGTTGCCGTCGTGGTCGATGATGCGCACCGCCTTGCGGCGGATCTCAGCGACATCGCCTTCCTCGAGGAACTGGAACCGCCGCGTCACCGGCAACAGCGCCGCGACATCCGAGGCAACGAAGTTCTCCTCCACCCCGAGACCGATCACGACCGGACAGCCCTCGCGCGCCACCACCAGACGCTCGGGATCCTGCTCGCTCACCACCGCCAGGGCATAGGCGCCTTCGAGCTCCGCCACGGTGGCACGTACGGCCTTGAACAGGTCGCCGAGCGTTTCGAGGTGGAAGTGAATGCGGTGGGCGATGACCTCGGTGTCGGTTTCGGAAGTGAAGCGGTAGCCGCGACGCTGCAGGTCCTCGCGCAGCTCATCGTGATTCTCGATGATGCCGTTGTGGACGATGGCGAGCCCCCCGAGTGAGAGGTGGGGATGGGCGTTGCGCTCGCTCGGCACCCCGTGAGTCGCCCAGCGGGTATGGGCGATGCCGATCCGGCCGCTCGCCGGAGTGCTCTCGAGCGCCTCCTCGAGCATCTTGACCTTGCCGACCGTGCGCAGCCGCACGAGCTTGCCGGACTCGACCACGGCGAGCCCCGCCGAGTCGTACCCCCGGTACTCGAGTCGCCGCAGGCCTTCCATCAGGATGGGGACGATGTTCCGCTCGGCGAGCGCTCCGACGATTCCGCACATACTTAGGGAGCCTCCAATTGGCCCCCGCGCGTGACGGGGGCCGAGGGGCCGCAGTTTGCCTGATTCCCGGGTGAGAGAGTGAGCGGCGCCCGCGCGGACCGTGAGACCGTGCTCAGCCTGGGACACACACTGCGGTGGGTGCGGATGGACGGACGGGCGTGTGGCGCCCTAGCCTACCGGCATGACCAGGATGCACCGGAGCGAGACGGGCACCCAGGGTGCTCGGCGCATCGCCCGCGCGCAGATCGGCGAGGCGCTGCAGGCTCTCGAGCGCCGACCGCTGTCCGACAAGGCGGTCCATGCGGCCCGCAAGAGCCTGAAGAGGGCTCGGGCGATGCTACGGCTGCTGCGGCCCTCGATCGGTGGCGCCACCTATCGCCGCGAGAATACCGCCCTTCGGGACATTGCCCGCCCGCTCAGCGAGGTGCGTGACGCCCGGGTGCTCCTGCAAACCTTGGAACAGCTTGCGCGCTGCTCTCGCGGCCACGACCGTCCCGCGGGCATCGGCGAGCTTCAGCATGTGCTGCGCCAAGAGCGAGCCGCGATCCGGGCGAAGCGGCTGCGGGGGCGTGGCTCGTTTGTGGGGCCACTCCGGGCCCTCCACGAAGCGAACCGTCGCGCCGGGCGTTGGCGCGTCGGCCGCAAGGGTTGGACCGTCTTGGGTGCCGGGCTGGCGCGCGTCCACGGTCAGGGTCGCCGCGCACTCGCCCTGGCCAGGCTCGACCCGACCGCCGACCGCCTGCACGAGTGGCGCAAGCAGACCAAGTACCTCTGGCACCAGCTGCAGGCCCTCGAGCCGCTCGGTCCGGCGGTTGCTCAGCGAGCCGACCTGGCGCACCGGCTCGCCGACACCCTGGGCGAGGACCATGATCTGTGGATGCTGCGCACCACGGTCGCGGCCAGGGTATCGGTCGGCGCCGGCCGTCGTCAGCTGCTCGGTCTGATCGATCAGCGCGCTGCGCAGCTCAGGGCGCGCGCCTTTGCGCTCGGACGCGAGCTGTATGCCGATACCGGCACGGAGTTCGAGGCACGCCTGCATAGGCTTTGGCGGTCCTGGCGGCGCAAGCCCCGGCGTGTCCGGCCGGCTACGGCCATCAGGTCTTTTTCCGCTTCACCGGCCGCTGCCAGCCCTCGAGGGTGCTCTGGCGCGCCCGCGCGATGGTGAGTTTGCCGGCGGGCACTTCGCCGGCCACAGTGGAACCCGCGGCGATCGTCGCTCCCTTGCCCACGGTGATCGGGGCGACCAGCACGCTGTTGGAGCCAGTGTGCGCGTCGTCCTCGATGACGGTGCGATGCTTGTTGGCGCCGTCGTAATTGGCGACTATGGTGCCAGCACCGATGTTGACGTGTGCGCCAACCACCGCGTCGCCCACGTACGACAGGTGATTCGCCTTGGATTCGGTCCCGAGGGAGGAGTTCTTCACTTCGACGAAATTGCCGATATGCACGCCGTCAGCGAGCACGGTGGCAGGCCGCGTACGCGCGAAGGGCCCTATCCGGGCGAAGGCGCCGATCGAAGCGCCCTCGAGGACGCAGAACGGGAAAATCTCCGTGTCATCGCCAATCTCGCAGTCGCGGATGACACAGCCGGGGCCGATGCGCACCCGGTCTCCCAGCTTCACCTGACCTTCCAGGACGACATTGACGTCGATGAAGACATCGGCGCCATGTATCACCCGGCCACGCACATCGAGCCGCGCCGGATCAGCGACGGTCACCCCGCCGAGCATCAGCTCGCGCGCGGTGTTGCGCCGGCAAACCGCCTCCAGCGTGGCCAGTTGCGCCTTGTCATTGACGCCGAGCGCCTCGATCGGGTCGGTCAGCACCAGGGGATTGACCACGACGCCCTCTGCGGCCGCCATCCCGATGATGTCGGTGAGGTAGTATTCGCCCTGCGCATTCTCCCGGCCCAGGCCCGCGAGCCAGCGCTTCAACAGCCGCGCCGGCGCGACCAGCACTCCGGTGTTGCATTCGCGCAGGGCGAGCTCCTCGGCGGAGGCATCCTTCTGCTCGACGATGCGCGCGACATGGCCGCCCGCGCCGCGAACGATTCGGCCGTAACCGGCCGGGTCCTCGGGCTGCATGGTGAGCAGGGCGAGCTGCGTGGGGCCCGCGAGAGCGACCAGGCGGGCGAGCGTGGCGGCGCTCAGCAGCGGAACGTCGCCGTAGAGCACCAACACCAGGTGATCGTCCGGCACGCGCGGCACGGCCTGCAGCACCGCGTGGCCTGTCCCAAGGCGCTCGAGCTGCTCCACCCAGGTCACCGGCTCGGCCGACAACGCGCTTCTCACCCGCTCGCCACCATGGCCGTACACGACTAGGATGGCCTGCGGACCGAGCCCGCGGGCCGTATCGATGACGTGAGAAAGGAGCGGCCGCCCGAGGAGCGGCTGCAGCACCTTGGGCAGCGGGGATTTCATCCGCTTGCCCTCACCGGCCGCGAGGATCACGACCGACAGGGGAGTCGAGGGGGATCGGGTCATGGCACCATCATGACCTATGAGGGCCGGCCCGCCTAGCTGTGCGCCTTGCGCAGCCGCGCGATGATCTTCAACTGCGCGGCCGCCCGGGCCAGCTCGGCGAGGGCCTCGGCCTGCGTGATGTGGCCGCTGCGGTCTCTGAGGGCCTCTTCGGCGCGCTGCTTGGCGGCGAGCGCCGCCGCCTCGTCGATGTCCTTGGCCCGCATCGCCGTATCGGCGAGCACCGTGACCTTGTTGGGCTGGACCTCGATGGCCCCGCCCCCGACGAAGAAGAACTGCTCGGCGCCGTCGGGCGTGTGAACCCGTACTTCGCCCGGCTTCAGCATGGAGAGAAGCGGAGCGTGCCGGGGCGCCACACCGATGTCGCCCTGGGAGGCCGGCGCGACCACCATCGTCGCCCGACCCGAGAAGATCTCGCCCTCGGCGCTGACGATATCGACCTGAATGGTATGCGGCTCGGCCATGGGGTGTTCCTTATGCGCGACGCGCAGGGTTCAACGGGGTCCGCGAAGAGCGAACCCCGAAAACGCAGCGGCGCGAGGACGCGCCGAAAAGACCTGTCTGACTTGCCGGATGCACGAGCGGTTCTTACTGGAGAGTCTTGGCCTTGGCGACCGCCTCGTCGATGCCGCCGACCATGTAGAAGGCCTGCTCGGGCAGCTGGTCGTACTCGCCGCTGATGATGCCCTTGAAGCCGCGGATGGTCTCGGCGAGGGGCACGATCTTGCCGTCCTGGCCGGTGAACACCTTGGCCACGTTGAACGGCTGTGACAGGAAGCGCTGCACCTTGCGTGCGCGGTACACGGACAGCTTGTCTTCCTCGGACAGCTCGTCCATGCCGAGGATGGCGATGATGTCCTGCAGCTCCTTGTAGCGCTGCAGCACCGCCTGCACGCCACGCGCGGTGTTGTAGTGCTCCTCGCCGACGACCAGCGGATCGAGCTGGCGGCTGGTGGAGTCGAGCGGATCGACCGCGGGGTAGATGCCGAGCGCGGCGATCTGGCGAGACAGCACCACGGTCGCATCAAGGTGCGCGAACGTCGTGGCCGGCGACGGGTCGGTCAGATCGTCGGCAGGAACGTACACCGCCTGGATCGAGGTGATGGAGCCGGTCTTGGTCGAGGTGATGCGCTCCTGCAGCACGCCCATCTCCTCGGCGAGTGTCGGCTGGTAGCCCACGGCCGAGGGCATGCGGCCGAGCAGGGCCGACACTTCGGTGCCCGCCAGCGTATAGCGGTAGATGTTGTCGATGAAGAGCAGTACGTCGCGGCCCTTGCCGCCGTCCTCGCGCACGCCGTCGCGGAAGTGCTCGGCCATGGTGAGGCCGGTGAGCGCCACGCGCAGCCGGTTGCCGGGCGGCTCGTTCATCTGGCCATAGACCATCGCCACCTTGGAGTTCGACAGCTCCTTCGGGTCGATGACGCCGGACTCGATCATCTCGTGGTAGAAATCGTTGCCCTCGCGGGTGCGCTCGCCCACGCCCGCGAACACCGACAGGCCGCTGTACTGCTTGGCGATGTTGTTGATGAGTTCCAGCATGTTGACGGTCTTGCCGACGCCGGCGCCGCCGAACAGGCCCACCTTGCCGCCCTTGGCAAACGGCACCAGCAGGTCGATGACCTTGATGCCCGTGACCAGCAGGTCCTGGCCGCCGGCCTGTTCCTCGAAGGACGGCGGCGAGCGGTGGATGGGCAGGTGGTCGGGCGATTCGACCGGGCCGCGGTTGTCCTGCGGCGTGCCGAGCACGTCCATGATGCGCCCCAGCGTCGGCTTGCCGACCGGCACGGTGATCGGAGCGCCCGTGGCGACCACGGCGAGGCCGCGCTTCAAGCCCTCGGAGGGCCCCATGGCGATCGTGCGCACGATGCCATCGCCGAGCTCCTGCTGCACTTCGAGGGTCAGATCGTGGTCCTTGAGCTTCAAGGCCTCATAAACGCGCGGAATGCCCTCGCGCGGGAACTCGACGTCGATGACGGCGCCGATGATCTGGGTGATCTTGCCTTCGGCCATGGTTGCCATGTGTTGTCTCTCTTGAGCCTAATTCATTGGCGGGAATCGCCGCGGCGATTCCCGCAATACCCTGCACGGCTACCGCGGGCTCGGGAGCGGCCCTGCGCCCGCTGCACCGCGCCAACATCGCTGCGCGCCGGAAGAGTCAGAATCTTCATACTGCCGCCGCACCGCCCACGATCTCGGACAGCTCCTTGGTGATCGCGGCCTGGCGGGCCTTGTTGTAAATCAGCTGCATCTCGCCGATGAGCTTGCCGGCGTTGTCGGAGGCGGCCTTCATGGCCACCATGCGCGCCGCCATTTCGGAGGCGACGTTCTCGACGGCCGCGCGATACACCTGCGATTCGATGTAGCGCATGAGCAGGTCGTCGAGGATCTGCGCGGCCTCCGGCTCGTACAGGTAATCCCAATGCTCCTGCAGATCCTCGGTGTCGAGAGACTGCGCGGGCAGGAGCTGCGTGATCGAGGGCTTCTGAGTCATCGTGTTGACGAACTCGGCGCTCACCAGGAACAGCCGGTCGAGCTCGCCCGCGCGGTATGCGTCCAGCATGACCTTGACGGTGCCGATGATGTCCTTGACGTGCGGCCGGTCGCCGAGGTGCGTGACATGCGCGAGAATCGGCACGTCGAGGCGGCGAAAGAACGCCATGCCCTTGGCGCCGATCACGCACAGTTTCACTCCCACGCCCTTGGCCTGCCACTCGCGCATCAGGAGCAACGTCTGCTTGAAGACGTTCGCGTTGAGCCCGCCTGCGAGCCCGCGGTCCGTGGACACCACGACGATGCCCACATTGGCGACCGTCTCACGGCCCTGCAGGTAGGGACTGCGGTAGTCGGGGTTCGCCTCGGTCAGGTGACCGATGACGTTGCGCATCTTCTCGGCATAGGGCCGCGCGGCGCGCATGCGCTCCTGGGCGCGGCGCATCTTGCTGGTGGCCACCATCTGCATGGCCTTGGTGATCTTCTGAGTGTTCTTGACACTCGTGATCTTGGCGCGGATTTCCTTGGTGCCTGGCATGGCCGTGCCTTCAGTAGGTGCCGGTGGCGACGAAGTCCTCGACGCACTTCTTCAGCTCCGCCTCGTTCTCCTTGCTGAGCTTCGGCTCTTTGTTGATGCGATCGAGCATGGCCTGGTAGCTGGCGCGGGCGAATCCCTGCAGCGCCGCCTCGAAAGCCACCACTTTCTTCAGCTCCACCTTGTCCATGTAGCCGTTGTTGACGGCGTAGATGGACAGCGCCATCTCAGCCACCGACATCGGCGCATACTGCTTCTGCTTCATCACCTCGGTGACGCGCTGGCCGCGCTCGAGCTGCTTGCGGGTCGCTTCGTCGAGATCGGAGGCGAACTGCGAGAAGGCGGCGAGCTCGCGATATTGCGCGAGCGAGAGGCGGATGCCGCCGCCCAATTTCTTGATGATGTCGGTCTGGGCGGCACCGCCGACGCGGGACACCGAAATACCGGCGTTCATGGCCGGGCGGATGCCGGCGTTGAACAGGTCGGTCTCGAGGAATATCTGTCCGTCGGTGATGGATATGACGTTGGTCGGCACGAACGCGGTGACGTCGCCCGCCTGGGTCTCGATGATCGGCAGTCCGGTGAGTGAGCCTGTCTTGCCCTTCACGGCGCCCTGGCTGACCATTTCGACGTACTGCGCGTTGACGCGCGCGCTGCGCTCGAGGAGGCGCGAGTGCAGATAGAACACATCGCCGGGGAAGGCTTCGCGTCCGGGCGGCCGGCGCAGCAGAAGCGAGATCTGGCGGTAGGCCACGGCCTGCTTGGACAGATCGTCATAGACGATGAGCGCGTCCTGACCGTTGTCCATGAAGTACTCGCCCATGGTGCAGCCGGAGTAGGCGGCGATGTACTGCAGGGCGGCGGGCGTCGAGGCGGAGGCGGCCACGATGATGGTGTGCGCGAGCGCGCCGTGGTCCTCGAGCTTGCGCACGACGTTGGCAATCGTCGACTGCTTCTGGCCGATCGCCACGTAGACGCATTTCACGCCGGAGGATTTCTGGTTGATGATGGTGTCGATGGCGAGCGCGGTCTTGCCGGTCTGGCGGTCTCCGATGATCAGCTCGCGCTGTCCGCGCCCGATCGGCACCATGGAATCGATGGCCTTGTAGCCGGTCTGCACCGGCTGACTCACTGACTGCCGATAGATGACGCCGGGCGCCACGCGCTCGATCGGCGCGGTGCGGCCGGCATTGACCGGCCCCTTGCCGTCGATCGGCCGGCCAAGCGCATCGACCACGCGACCGAGCAATTCCGGCCCCACCGGCACCTCGAGGATGCGCCCGGTGGTCTTGACCGTGTCACCTTCGCGCAGATGCTCGTAATCTCCCAGCACCACCGCACCCACCGAGTCCTGCTCGAGGTTGAGCGCGAGTCCGAAGGTGTTGTCCGGGAACTCCAGCATTTCGCCGTAGCGGGCGTCCGCCAGCCCGTGGACACGCGTGATGCCGTCGGTGACCGACACGATGGTGCCGACGTTGCTCGCCTCGGTGACGGACTTGAAGTTCTCGATCCGCTGCTTGATCAGATCGCTGATTTCGGTTGCCTTGATGGCCATGTATGCCTCACGCGCCTCGTGCAGGTTTCAACGGGGCTCGCGCTGACGCGAACCTCGACGATGTGGTGGCGCGCAAGGCGCGCCGGTAAGAAAAGCCCTCTCCGACGTCGCTCATGCCGTCAGCTCGTAGGCGATGCGCCGCAGTCTGGCGCGCAGCGAACCGTCGATGACCAGGTCGCCGGCGCGCAGCACCGCCCCACCGATCAGCTGGGGATCCGTGGCGCATTGCAGCTGCACGGTGCGCTTCAGCCGGCGCTCGAGCGCCGCGGCGAGTTCGCCTCGCTGTGCCTCGGTGAGCGGTACGGCGGAGGTGACCGTGACGTCCACTGTGCCTTCGCTTTCGGCCTTGAGCTGCGCGAACAGCGCAACGATCTCCGGCAGGCAGTCGAGGCGTCGATTCTCCGCGAGCGTGCGGATGAAGTTGCGTCCATCCTCATCGAGCTGTCCGCCCGAGACATCGATCACCAGGTCGGCGAGCTGGCCGGGCAGTATGCGCGGATTGCCGAGCAGCGCCTCGACCCTCGGATCGGCCACGGCGACGGCGGCCGCGGTGAGCGCCTGGGACCAGGGGCCGAGACGGGCGGCGCCCGCGACCTCGAAAGCTGCCTTCGCGTAGGGTCTGGCAATGGTGCTCTTGTCGGCCATCGTGTCCCCTGTCAGATCTGCGCCGCCAACTGACGGATGAGCGCCTCGTGCGTGCGGGGATCGATCTCCCGCTCGAGGAGCTTCGAGGCGGCCGCCACGGCGATCTCGCCGACCTGGCGGCGAAGGTCTTCGCGCGCCTTGGAGGCCTCGAGCTCGATCTGTTGCTGCGCGGCGTTCAGCACGCGCTGGCCCTCCTGGCCCGCTGCGCTCTTCGCCTCTTCGACCATTTCGTTGGCGCGGCGCTGCGCCTGGTCGATGATGGCTCCCGCCCGATCACGCGCCTCGCGCAGAATGCTCTCGGCGCCGGTGCGCGCCTGGCGGAGCTCCTCCTCGCCTTTGTCGGCCGCTGCCAGGCCCTGAGCGATCCTGCGCTCGCGCTCCTGCATGGCACCGAGAATCATCGGCCACACGAACTTCATCGTGAACCAGATGAGCACGGCGAATACCAGCATCTGGACGATGAGCGTCAGATTGATGTGCACGATCGCCTCCTCAAGGGCAGCACTCTAGCAATGGACCCGGTTCAGTGCAGGTCGTGCAGCGCGGCAATGAACGGATTCGCGAAGGTGAAGAACAGCGCGAAGCCGATGCCGATCATGGCGACCGCATCGAGCAGGCCGGCGACCAGGAACATCTTCACCTGCAGGGCCGGCATGAGCTCGGGCTGGCGGGCGGAGCCTTCGATGAAGCGGCCACCGAGAATGCCGAAACCGATGGCGGTCCCGAGCGCGCCCATGCCGAAGATGATTCCCACGGCGAGCACGGTCATGGCTTGGATCAGTGCGACGTTTTGCATTCAATTCTCCTCAGGCAGGCATGCGGTTTTAGGAAAGGACAACTGGTCAGTGGTGCTCGTGCGCCATCGCGAGATACACGATGGTGAGCACCATGAAAATGAACGCCTGGATCGTGATGATGAGCAGGTGGAAGACCTCCCACGCGAAGGTCAGCACCGCCTGCAGGAGCATCATCGCCCAGCCGCTTGCCGTCTCCAGTCCCGCGAACCCATGCATCAGGGTGAGCAGCGCGAGCAGCACGAAGATCATCTCCCCGGCGAAGATGTTGCCGAAGAGACGCAGCGCCAGCGAGATGGGACGCGCGATGAAGGTGACGAACTCGAGCACGAAGTTGACCGGCACGAACAGCGCCTGGACGAGCACGTTCTTGCTGGAGAAGGGGTGCAGCGTCAGCTCCGCGAGAAAGCCGAGCGGTCCCTTCATCTTGAAGCTGTAGAAAATGGTCAGGAGGAACACCGTCAGCGACAGGCCGAACACGCCGTTCAGGTCTGTGCTCGGCACCACCTTCAGGTGAGCGAGCCCGACTCCGCCGGCGATGTCCGGCAGCAGGTCGACCGGCAGCAGGTC
>DAHVQK010000097.1 GCA_027317845.1 Gammaproteobacteria bacterium | reverse complement strand
AGGCCTCCCAGGCGGGGGTCGCGCCGGCGCAGCTGCGCAGCTGGCAGGCGAGCCTGGCACAGCTGCGCCAGAGTCAGCAGACCGACAGCCTCGCGGCCGCGCTCGCCAACAGCATCCGTGCGGACGATCTCACCGGGCCGTCCGGCGCGCAGGCGCAGCTCGCGCAGCTGCGCGCGCTGGCGCCCGCCTCAGCCGCGACGCGGCGCGCCACACGGGCCTTGACCGGTGCTCTGCTCGCCAAGGCCCGCCAGGATGCGCTGGCCGGACATCCCACCGAGGCCCACCACTGGCTGGCCGCGGCCCAGGCCGACGGGGCCTCCCCGAGCGACCTCGCCACCTTTCAGCGGCAGCTCGCAGCCGAGCAGGCCGGCGTCGCCGAAGCCAGGGTCAATGCGCTCCTGGCACTGGCCCGCGCCCGCATCCGAAGCGGCGCGCTCACTCAGCCGGCCGCAGACAGCGCGGCGTCTGAGCTGCAGGCCGCCGAGAGCCTGCATCCGGCCGGCGCCACCCTCACCGCCCTCGGGCGCGCGCGCCACGCACTCGCCTCCGCACTGCTCACGCGCGCAGAAAGCGCCGCGCGCGCCGGCGAGGCCGCCGCGGCCCAGGCGGACCTGGCCCAGGCCCTCCAGTGGGGCGCCACGGCGGCCGAGATCGGCTCGGCCACCGGCCGGGTCCGGATCTCGCTGCGCGCGGCCCGGCAGCCCACGGCCGCCGAGCTCGAGCGGCTCGCCGCGCACCTGGTGCGGCTGCGCTACGTCGCCCCGTCATACCCTGACTATGCACTCTCGCGGCGAATCTCCGGCCGCGTCACCGTGCAGTACGTCGTCGACCGCAACGGTATTCCCCGCGACCTGCGCGTGACCGCCTCGAGGCCCGCCGACGTGTTCAACCGCTCCGCGCTCGATGCGATCCGCTCATGGCGCTACAAGCCGGTGAGATTCCACGGCCGGCCGGTCGAAGTGCCGGTCCGCACGCTCATCCGGTTCGAGCTGCCGAAATAGGTCAGAAGCAGGCAAGGCTCCCCATGCAACTCCCAGGCGCAGACCGAAGCCGCAGACTCCTCGCCGCCGGCGCCGCCGCGGCGGTCGTGACCGTGATGGCGCTGGTGCTCATCGCCGGATTCAGGCTGGCCACGCAGATCCGCTCCAGCCTCGGGGTGCTGCAGGCGACCAGCGCCCTGCAGACCTATCCGGCGGTCATCGCCCAGCAGCTCGCCGCGCTGCGCGGACAGCTCGATACCCTGGAGTACACGGGCCACGTCCACGCCGAGCTCGGCGCCACGATACACAAATTCAACCAGGCGCTCGCCGTGATCGAGCGTCGCCGCGGCCTCGATCCGGCGGCGATGCGCCGGGTCGGGCGGCTGTGGCGGGCCTATCGTCCGCTGCTCGCGCCGGTGCTCGCCTTCTCCGCGGAGCCCTATGACGACACCGACACCGGCAGCTCGCTGTCGGCGGCCGGCCGGGCTTATGACGCCCAGGTGCGCCGGGCGCAGCTGTTCGCCCAGGAGCACGCCCGAGAGCTCCACGGGAGGCTCGCCGCGCTGGCGGCCGAGTTGCAGGCGCGCACCGCGGCGGCGGCCGCGCGCCTGCGCACGCTGCTGCTCGCCGGCGTGCTGACGGTGCTCGGGCTGGCGGCGGCGGCGCTGTATCTGCAGATCGCGCGCACCCGGCACGAGCGGGCGGCGCGTGAAGCCCAGGAACAGACCCGCGATATCCTGAAAACCGTGCGCGAAGGCTTCTTTCTGCTCGACGCCGACTACCGGATCGGCGCGGTCTGGTCGGAGGCGCTGACACGCCTGTTCGGACGCAACGATTTCGCGGGACTCGCCTTCGAGGAGTTGCTGCGGGACAGGGTGTCTGCCGAGACGCTCGCCACCGCCGTGAAGTACATCCGGCTGCTCTGGGGCGAACGGGCGCGCGAGAACCTGATGAAGAGCATCAACCCGCTGGGACAGCTCGAAGTCAGCATGGACAACGGTCGCGGCGGCAGGGAGAGCCGCTACCTGCAGTTCGACTTCCACCGCGTGATGGGGCCGAAAGGCGTCAAGCACGTGCTGTGCGCCGTCGGCGATATCACCTCGAACGTGCTGCTCGCGAGGGAGCTGCAGGAAGCGCAGGAGAACGCCCATTCGCAGCTCGACATGATGGTCGGCATGCTGCACGCGGACCCGCTGCAGGTGAGCACGTTCCTCGACAGCGCATCGGCCGGCCTGAAACACGTCAACACCATCCTGAAGGAGCCGGCGCGCACCGATGCCGAGTTCCGCAAAAAGCTTGCGGGACTTTCGCGTGAGCTGCACTCGATCAAGGGAGAAGCCTCGGCGCTGAACCTCATGAGCATCGCCCAGCGCGTGCACCACCTGGAAGATATGGTGGGCGAGCTCAAGGGCAAGTCCGAGCTCACCGGCAACGACTTCCTGCCCGTGGTGCTCAAGCTCGATGAGCTGCTGGCGCACCTGCGCGGAGTGAGGGAGATGACCGCGCGCCTGGTGACGCTCAAGGACGGCTCCCCGGAGCCCGGGGCGACGATGAGTGTGCCTCAGCTGCGCGTCGTCCCGGCGGAGCAATCGGGCGCACCGTCGGCGCTCGAGCGTCCCGCCCGGGGCGGCGGCGAGCTCGCAACGATGCTGCAGCAGCTCGCCGCAAAACTGGCCCAGGATCACGGCAAGCGGATCACGCTCACGCTGAGCGGGCTCGGGGAAGTGCCCGATGCCTATCTCGCCACCATCAAGGATTGCGTCATCCAGATGCTGCGCAACGCCGCCGTGCACGGCATAGAGCCGAGCGAGGCCCGACGGGCCACGGCGAAACCCGAGGCGGGCGAGGTGCGCGTTGACTTCCACCGCTCGGAGAAGGGATACGAGCTGCTGTTCCAGGACGATGGCGCGGGTCTCTCGCCCGAGGCGCTGAAGCAGGCGGCGGTGCGCAAGAACATCCTCACGGGGGAGGAGGCCGCGGCGCTCGATAATCGCGCCGCCCTGGCGCTGATCTTCCGGCCCGGTTTCTCGACCCGGGAGGAGGTCTCGATGGATGCCGGTCGGGGCGTGGGTATGGATGTCGTGGCGCGCGCGGTGTATGCGCTCGGGGGCAAGATCGGTGTGAGCACCAACCCCGGCCGCTTCACCCGCTTCAAGATCGCCCTGCCCGAAGCCAGTCAGGCTCCGGCGGTCGCCTGAGCGTGACCGGGGACCTGCTGGCATGAGCACGGACTCGAACGCAGACGGCGGACGGCGACAGGTTCGCCTCCTGATCGTGGATGACTCGAACATCGTGAGACGCCGCATCGAGCGCTCGCAGCGACTCGGGGAAATCGAGGTGGTCGGGACGGCCAGCAACGGGATAGAAGCGCTCGAGCTCGCCCGCCGGACCGATCCGGACCTGGTCACCATGGATCTCACCATGCCGCAGATGGACGGCATCGAGTGCATCTCGAGGCTGATCGAGCTCAAGCCCTCGATGCGCATACTGGTAATCTCGGCACTCGCCGACAAGGCCACCGCGGTGCAGGCGATGGAGCAGGGAGCCAACGGCTTCCTGCACAAACCCTTCACCGACCGGCAGCTGAACGATGCGATCGCCGAGCTGATTTTCTGACCAATGGCCTGAGAACACAGAGCGCGCACATGCTGCGGGAAGAGGAACTGAAAACCTTCGTCGACGGCACCACCCAGTATTTCGAGGTGGCCGCGCAGCAGCCGGCGACGATTGGCTCGCCCTACCTGCTCGAGGGCGAGCCGGCGATGCACGATTACACCGGGATCATCAGCGTGTCGGGCAAACGCGAAGGGGTGGTGTACTTCACCGCACCGCGCGCCATGCTGACGGTGCTGTTGATGAAGATGCAGGAGAACGACTTCAGCCACGAGAGCATGCGCGACCTGGTGGGCGAAGTCGCCAACACCATCTCCGGCAACGCGCGGCGCGATTTCGGCCACGACTTCGTGATTTCGGTGCCGAGCGTGCTCACGGGAGACAAGCCCGATATTCCGCACAAGCCCGGCGCCCGCTCCTTCGTCATACCCATCAACTGGCGCAGTCACAGCGCCAAGCTGGTCGTGTCGCTGACTTGATCGGCGCAAGGCGCTTCAGGCGCTTCAGGCGCTTCAGGCGGCCAGCCAGTCCTGCTGCGCGGACCGGCCACGCATGATGGGTGTGCTCACCTTCGCTTGCCGTCCATCTCTGCGGCCGCGCTGCGCCGTCACGGTTCGTCTGCGCGCAACCGGTAGCCGAGTCCCGCTTCGGTGAGGAGGTAACGCGGCTTGTGCGGGTCAGGCTCGATCTTGGCCCGCAGGCCCATGACGCAGACCCTCAAGCCCCGCGAGTCACCGAGCCGCTCCGGCCCCCAGACCTCGCGGATCAGCTGATTCTGGGTGACCACGGCGCCGAGATGTCGGGCGAGACATTCGAGCAGCCGGTACTCGAGGGGCGTCAGGCGCATCTCTCCCGAGGGAGCGCGCGCCTCCCGCCTGGCGAGGTCGAGCTGGATATCGCCAAGTTTGAGCCTGGAGGACTGCTCGGGAGCGCGCACGTTTCGCCTGAGCGCGGAGCGCACCCGCGCGAGCAGCTCCGGGGCGCTGAAGGGCTTGGTCACAT
Organism: Gammaproteobacteria bacterium; assembly: GCA_027317845.1. Lineage (GTDB taxonomy): Bacteria > Pseudomonadota > Gammaproteobacteria > Steroidobacterales > Steroidobacteraceae > 13-2-20CM-66-19. The sequence goes on along the minus strand of DAHVQK010000097.1, from coordinate 4,165 downwards.
AGTCGTCCGCGCCTCCATCGAGCGCCGCGATCTTCTGTTCCTCCATGGTACGCGCGGACAGCACGACGATGGGCACCGGGGACCAGGCACGCACCCGGCGGATGATGGCGAGGCCGTCCCCGTCCGGAAGGCCCAGGTCGAGCAGCAGCAGGTCCGGCTTGTGGGTACGGGCCTCGATCTCGGCGCGCACCGCGGAATCGGCTTCGATGACCCGATAGCGCTCGGCCTCGAGCAACACCTTCAGGATGTTGCGAATGGCGGGCTCGTCCTCGATGACCAGGATCTGGTGCATGGCCTCCGTCATGAGGACTCCGCGGCAGGCAAAGTGAATTCGAATCGAGCGCCACGGCCCTCGCGCCGGCGCGCTTCGATCTCCCCGCCGTGGGCGCGCACGATGGCGCGGCAGATCGCCAGACCCAGACCCGCGCCCACGATCGCACCCTCGCCCGAGCCGCGATGGAATTTCTCGAACAGCTGCCCGGGGTCTCCGGGCGGGAATCCCGGCCCCTCGTCCTCGACCACCACGCGCACGAAGCCGCCCTCGGAGGCCGCGGACACCCAGCCGCGGGTGGCGGGCGGAGTGTACTTGGCGATGTTGTCGAACAGATTTGCGAATACCTGCACGATGAGCCCCGCATCCACGTGAACCGGCGGCAGATCCGGCGGCAGACGCAGCTCGATGGGATGGTCGCTCAGGCGCTCATCGAGTCGCTGCAGCGCGGCCCCCGCGAGATCCTCCACCGACTGCCAGTCGCGCATCGGCTCGACCTGCCCGGACTGGAAGCGCATCAGGTCGAGCACGTTGGACACGAGGTCCGCCATCTCCCGGGCCTTGAGCTCGATGGAGGCGGCAAGCTGGTATCGCCGGGGCGCATCGAGCGCCTCGCCCCGCTCCGCGAGCGTGCTCGCCGCTCCCACCATGACCGCGAGCGGCGTGCGCAGATCGTGCGAGATCGAGGCAAGCAGAGTGTTGCGCAGACTCTCCCTTTCGGCGGCAAGGCTGGAGGCCGGGGCCACGTCCGCGAGTCGCGCGCGATCGAGCGCCAGGCCGATCTGGCTGGCGAAGGTGTCGAGCAGGTGACTCTGCTCGGGCAGCAGCACCCGGCGCGCGTTTGCGGGCAGCACCGCCAGGACGCCCGTGGCGCGGTCCTCATCGCCGAGCGGCACGTACAGTGCCGGTGCGGCCGGCAGCGTATCCGAACCCAGACCCGCGCGCCGGCCATGGTCGTTGACCCACTGCGCCACTGCGAGATCGGCGCCGCGCAGCGAGCTCTCCGCGGGAGCGCCCGAGGGACGGTGCAATTTGCCCTCCACGTCCGGCAGCAGCACCACGGCCCGGCATTGGAACACTTCGGCCACGTGACGCACCGCGACGCGCGCCATGCCCTCGATTCCGCGGGTGACGGCGAGCTCGCGGCTCATGGCATACAGTGCCGCCGTGCGTCGCTCGCGCGCGCCCGCGACGCGCGTCTGCTGGCGCACGTTGGCGGTCAGAGTGGCGGTAAGCAGCCCGATGGTGAGCATGGCGCCGAAGGTCACCAGGTACTGCACGTCGGACACGGCGAACGTGAAGCGCGGCGGCACGAAGCAGAAATCGAACACCGCCACGTTGAGCACCGCCGTCAGCGTCGAGGGACCGCGGCCCAGCCTCAATCCCGCAACCGTCACTCCCAATAGATAGACCATCGCGAGGTTCGAGAGCTCGAAGTGCGGGTACATCGCGAACGCGAGCAGCGTGCACAACACGCTCACCCCAGCCGCCCAGCCGTAGCGATCCCAGCGAATCACGGGTTGCGCCGCCGCTCCGGGCAAGCGCGACGGCGAGGCACGCCGCTTCGTCGCGTCCGCCGGCGCCACCACCATCACATCGAAGCCCTGCGCCCGCTTGATCAGCGTGGTCGAGGTGGATGCGCGCAGCCATGCGCGCCAGCCACGCCTTTTTGGCGCGCCGACCAACATTCGTGTCGCGCCCCGCGTCTGCGCATACCCCAACAGCGCTTCGGCGGCCGAGGGACCATCGAGAGTAACGGTCTCCGCACCGAGTGATTCCGCCAGGCGCAGCACCGCGACGCGCCGGTTTCGGTCCATATCGGACAAGCGCAGCAGCGCCAGCGTCTCGACGTACACGACTGTCCAGGACGCGGCGAGCGCGTCGGCAATACGCTTGCCGGTCCGTACCAGCTGCTCGGCCTGCAGGTCCGGACCGACCGCCACCAGGATGTGATCTCCGGCGATGCGCGCCCCGCCTCCCCCCGGGCGCATCGCACGCGAGGCGGCTTCCACGCGCTCTGCGACACGCCGCAATGCGATCTCGCGCAGCGCCATGAGATTGGGCTTGCGGAAGAAGCGCTCGACGGCGGTGGCCACCGCTTCGGAGACATAGACCTTGCCGGCGTGCAGCCGCGCGAGCAGGTCGTCGGCCGGCAGATCGATCAGCTCGATGTCATCTGCCTCATCGAATATTCTGTCGGGCAGGGTCTCGCTCTGGCGGACCCCGATGGTCTGATAGATGAGGTCGTTGAGGCTCTCGAGGTGCTGGACGCTGACCGTGGTCCATACGCTGATGCCGGCCTCAAGCACCTCCTCGATGTCCTGCCAGCGCTTGGGATGTCTCGGCTGCGGCAAGCCGCCCGTTATGTTGGAATGCGCGAGCTCATCCACCAGCAGCACGTCCGGGTGTCGCGCAAGCGCCCCATCGAGATCGAATTCCTGGCGCACGATCCCCTTATAGCTTACCGCCAGCGTAGGCAACCTCTCGAGTCCTGCGGCGAGACGCTCGGTCTCCATCCGCCCGTGCGGCTCGAGATAGCCGATCACGATGTCCGTGCCGGCTCCCTTGGCGACGTGGGCGGACTCGAGCATGGAGAAAGTCTTGCCGACGCCCGCGGAAGCGCCGAAAAAGATCCGCAGCCTGCCACGGCCGGCGCGCGCCTCCTCGGCCTGGACGCGGGCGAGGAGCTGGTCCGGATCGGGCCGTGTATCTGCCGGGGTGTTCATGCGGCGGGAACGCCCAGGGAAGCGCTCCTACCCGGTGATGTAACGCTTCGTGAGCACAGGTCAGCGCAGGTCATCGAGAGCCAGATTGAGCTCGAGCACGTTGATGCGCGGTTCACCCAACACACCGAGCAACCTACCCTTTGCGTGGGCGGCAATCAATGCCCGCACACGAGCGAGCGGCAAGCCCCGGGCCCGGGCGACCCGTCCGGCCTGGTAATAGGCCGCCGCGAGGCTGATGTCCGGATCGAGGCCGCTGGCGGAAGCGGTCACGAGATCCACCGGAACCGGGGCGGTATCGGCGGGGTCGGCGGCGCGCAGTGCGGCGACGCGCGCCTTCACCGCATCGGTCAACGCGGGATTGAGTGGCCCCAGATTGGACCCGGTCGAATCGAGACCATTGTACGGCTGCGGCCTGCTCGCCGAGGGACGGCTCCAGAAATCCTTCGCATCGCTGAAGGGCTGGCCGATGAGACGTGAACCCACCACCTTGCCGTTCTCGACGAGGAGGCTGCCGGCGGCCTGGGCCGGGAAGATCGCTTGGGCGACCCCCGTCACCAGGAACGGATAGACGATGCCGAGCAGCACGGTCATGACGAGCAGCAGAGTGATCGCGGGACGGAGGATGGATTTCATGATGGCGCGACGCTTCAAACCAGATGGACGAGCTGCAGACACATATCGATGAGCTTGATGCCGGCGAAGGGCACGAGGATGCCGCCGAGGCCGTAGATGAGGAGATTGCGCCGCAGGAGTGTGACGGCCCCGAGCGGCCGGTAGCGCACACCTTTCAGGGCGAGCGGAATCAGGGCGATGATCACCAGGGCGTTGAAGATCACCGCCGACAGGATCGCCGAGCGGGGGCTCGCCAGATGCATGATGTTGAGCGCGTTGAGCCGTGGATAGGTCGTAGCGAAGGCGGCCGGAATGATGGCGAAGTACTTGGCCACGTCGTTGGCGATGCTGAAGGTCGTCAGCGACCCCCGGGTCATCAGCATCTGCTTGTCCGTCTCCACCACCTCGATGAGCTTGGTCGGGTTTGAATCCAGGTCGACCATGTTACCTGCTTCCTTGGCCGCCTGAGTGCCGGTGTTCATTGCCACCGCCACATCCGCCTGCCCCAGCGCCGGCGCGTCATTGGTGCCGTCGCCGGTCATTGCGACCAGACGAC